>NZ_AYTE01000047.1:0-354872 GCF_000506245.1 Williamsia sp. D3
CTCGGCTGTGTTTCCTCCGGCTTCGTGTGGTTCCTCCGGTTGCAGTCGGAGCGTGTGGCTGGAGTCGGAGGTTGTGGGGCTTAGTTGTGGGCGCCGGCCGCGTTCCCTCCGGTTACGTGCACTTCCTCCGATTGCAACCGGAGCATGTGACTGGAGTCGGAGGAACTGGAGCCCGAAACGAGAGCCGAGATCGGGCAGGCCGCAACTCACAGGTCAATGCACCGTTGTCACCGACCGATGCCTCAGACTGGTGGCCATGCCGAACGAACATCTCGAGAAGAAGTCGCAGTCGTTCTTCAGCTGGCAGGTGGCCGGCGATGGGGACGTGGTGGCTCCCCATGAACGACTGACCTGGCCCAGGACTGTGGGCATCGGCCTGCAGCACGTGGTGGCGATGTTCGGCGCGACCTTCTTGGTCCCGGTGATCACCGGGTTCCCGCCTGCGACGACCCTCCTCTTCTCCGGAATCGGCACCATCCTGTTCCTGCTGATCACGCGCAACCGGCTGCCCAGCTACCTCGGTTCCAGCTTCGCGATCATCGCGCCTGTCCTCGCCGCGACTGCATCCAACGGGGAATCCGCAGCGCTCGGCGGCATCGTGGTGGTCGGTGCATTGCTGATCATCATCGGCGTGGTGGTGCAGTACGCCGGCACAGGCTGGATCCAAGCGTTGATGCCCCCTGTGGTGACCGGGACGATCGTCGCTCTGATCGGGCTCAACCTTGCCCCGACAGCTAAGGCGAACTATGAAAAAGACGCCATCACGGCGACCGTGGTGCTGGTTCTGCTGATTGCGTCACTCATCCTGTTCCGGGGACTCCTCGGACGACTCGCCATCTTCACCAGTGTTGTGCTCGGCTACCTGTTCGCGCTGGCGAGAGACGAAGTGGACACGAGCAAGATCGGATCGGCAGATTGGGTTGGGCTGCCCGACTTCACCACTCCGACATTCCATCTCTCGGTGCTACCCATGTTCTTGCCGGTGGTGCTGGTGCTCGTTGTCGAGAACATCGGGCACGTCAAGTCCATCAACACCATGACAGGCCTCAACTACGACAACCGCATCGGCCGCGCCCTGGCCGCAGACGGTGTTGCCACGGTGCTCGCCGGGAGTGGCGGCGGTTCGGCGACAACAACTTACGCCGAGAACATCGGCGTGATGGCGGCGACGAAGGTCTATTCGACAGCGGCATACTGGGTCGCCGGGGTTGCAGCCATCATCCTCGGAATGTCGCCCAAGGTAGGTGCCGTGATCGCGGCGATCCCGGACGGTGTGCTCGGTGGCGTCACCACCGCGCTCTACGGCCTCGTCGGCATCCTTGGTGTGCACATCTGGGTGACCAACAAGGTCGACTTCTCCAAGCCGGTCAACCAATTCACCGCAGCTATTGCCCTGGTGATCGGCATTGCCGACTTCTCCTGGGTCATCGGCGACCTCAGCTTCGGCGGTATCGCACTGGGTGCCGTTGCAGCCCTGCTGATCTACCACGTGATGCGCGTGGTTGGTGGCTGGCGGGGGACCGTGGTTGTCGACAAGGCCGACGAAGGTTGATCGGCGCCGATTATTCGGAGTTGGACGGGCCGATCCATTTCGGATACTGGACTTCTCCGGCCGCCGCGGGTGCAAGCCCCGGTAGCTGAACACTGTTGCGTCCCGGGTCCTGTATGGCCTCGGGAAACACTGATTTCCACCACGCCGTGCACTGTGCGGGGAGGGTTTCGCCCCGAAGCCCCCGCGATTCCGTGATACGCCATGATCCGAAGATGTTCCAGCCGGGGATCTTCCCGACAATTCCTTCTGAGTTCTTACCCGTGTCGGGAATCCCAGGACGTCCAACTGGTCCATCGTGTTTCACAAGAGTAACTGCTTCTCCCATCCCGAGATATCTCAACGGCATGGAGGGCGTGGGCAGGAGTCCGTACTCGCAGATCTTTGCCGACACGCGTGAATTATCATTCGTCAGTTCGACGACGTGGTAGAAGAGCGACTTCAGATTAGGTGCACCTGGTCCGAGGTCGGGTGGCGCGTAGGCTGCCGCTATTGCTTGTCGTCTCGGGTCATTCTGCGCAGGGAGAGGTTCGCCCCCAAGCGCATCGAGGTACCCGGGAAAAGATCTCTTGACGCCAAAAGCCTGGGCCATGTAGCCAGCTTCGACGGTCCCGCGCACGAGTTCACCAGCGCGACTGAACAAGTCGATGCCCGCATCGGCCGACCAGACGCTGGCCCAGAAGGCGTCCTCTTCCTGAACTGGTATGGGGCTTGATGGCGGCGAGCCCTCTTGCGACCCGAGAGAGCAGGACGCGAGGAATAGGCATCCCGCCAGAACGATTGCTTTGATTACGTTATTTGTCATCTTTACGGTAGATCACCACATCGTCATAGTTGTCACGGTATTTGGTGGCATCTTCGCCGTTGTTCAGTCGGGAAAAGATCGTCGCGAGCGCATCGTCCACGTCGTCACGCTGGTAGGTTCCCAGGAGTTCGGCCGATGACCTGATTTGGCCGTTCGCATCGACGGCCCACGCGTACTCGCCGACGACGGACGGAGCTAGCGGGCCGGCCGCATCGAGCACGTTCCAGTAGTTCGCATTGAGCCTGGGGCCCAGGGGCTCAGGAGCATCAGTGTCGACTCCGTTGGTCGGCGCGGGACCCAGCATGGCGTTCTTGAGCGAATCTCCACCGATCGCGAGCGCTGCGGATGCCTCATCGCTTCCCACGGGCAGATGGCCGAGACCCATGTCGAGGAGATTGGTTGCTACGTTGAACGACTTCTCTTTTCGTTGGTAAGCCTCTTGCGTGGCCTCGTTGCCGTATTCATCCTTCGCAGCTTGATAGGTTCCCTGGTCCACCAGACCCGCGAGCCGGCCGGCGCCGATCAGTTTAGAGCCAGAATCGGGGGCGTCGGGATCGTTTCCGTAGCCCTGTTCAAGTCGGACTTGCTGGTTGAGGGCTGCGCCGTCGAAGAGTTCTCCGGCGGACTCGTCGGTGTTCATCAATGCAAACACATTCGCCGCGCCGACAAACTTACCGGTGCCATCGTCAGCCCAATCAATGTTGAAGTCGGGGTGTGCCCCAGAGCCGGCCATGTCCGTGATGTAGGGCGTCATACTCCTGGAAAGTGTTTGTAGCAGTTCGGGATTCATTTCGCCAACAGACTGCCCATCGGTTCCCGGGATTGCCGAAACCAGCTTCCAGGCGTCGTTTGTGCTGGACGCCCGGGCGACTGCTTCCATGATGTCGGCGGTCCGAGTCGACGTCGCGACGTCAACGGCATCGTTCGGATCTCCTACTTCGAAGTCATCGGCACCGAACCGGAACAGACTGCTTACTGCGCTCCCGTTGTCTGACCACTCGTGCGTCTGAATGTCGCTTACGAGTTGCATACCGTGTTCTGGATCGGTTACTGCCTCAACAACCGCGATCTTGTCGGCGGCGACGGCAGAGAAGATCGACTCGGTAATTGGCTTACCAGGATCGATGACTCGACCGTCGACTTCAAGGGAAGTTCCGACAGCCTGTTCGGCCTGTACTTGCGCATGTAGGTACACGGCTCCGGCGTCCAGTAGTTTGGCGTCGAGATCACTCCCGGATTGATAGGCGTCGTCAGCGGCGACGGCAATCTCGGCAATGGCTTGGTTATCGGCCACCCCGTTCAAGATCAGCTTCGGGCCAGCGGGATTGGAACCAGGGGACCCGGTGCCTGTTTTGGCGCCCTTGACGACCAAATCTTCTCGAGTCAGGGATGCGCCGATCTGTTTCGGCAGGACCGCAAGTCCACCGTTGGTGGGTACGTCTCTGTCGCCGCTGACACTGGCGGTGACGTGGCTGTTGGAACCGATCTGCAGGGCGTTGGCGAATGCGGTGCGCGCTTCAGGTGGCATCTTGTTCATCAGGTCGCGTATCTCTTGTGGGTTCTTACCGTCGAGGGATCGTGACAGCGCATTGATGTACTCCATCTGCGATGCCGGGATTGCCGCAGTATCTCCCGCCTGTAAGGCCGCGATCTGTTCGGGTGTGAGGGATCCGGCCTCCTTCAGCCGCTCCAGCTCCTGGGGGCTCAAGTTTCCGGGTTGGTCGGCAATCCGCTTGCCGTCACTTTCGCCTTGTTCCTTGGAGAGGGCCGCAGCGTCAATGAAGGTCGCAATCAACCCTGAGCGGAGACCGCGCAGGGACGTTTCGGTGCTCAGATCTGCGTTGTAAGCAGCCATTGCAGCGTTCTTGATCGCCAGCTGCCAGTCATCAAGAGCCTGTTTGCGCTCGTCTGACGGCGGTCCGACGAACGTGTCCGTCAACACGAGGTTTTCGTTGACCTTGAACAACGCGTTTTCGGCGCCGTTGATGGCGAGCTTTGCCGCTTGAACGGCGGGTCGGTGGCGTAAAAACCTTGCTCCGCAGTACTTGCGAGTTTTTCGAGTGCGTCGACAACGGTGATCGCCGTTCGCCGATCGCCGGTTGCACGATTCTGGGTGGCCTCTGCCGTGGTGCCTTCCCAGATCCCTTCATTCACACGCGTGACACTCGTGACGTACCTGTCGAAAAGGCTCTCGATCGAGGTTCCCATTGTCCTCCATGAACCGGCCAGGGTCAGCAGCTGGCTCGGATTCCAGGACTCGATCTGAGAGCGGGTGAGTCCGCTCAACGACCGTCCTCGGTATTCCAGTCTCCGGTCGCATTGGTATAGGTCGTCGCCAGTTTTTCGGCGTTCGAATCGTCTTGCCCTCGAAATTGGACTGCCACGTTCGACATGATCTCGCCGGTCTCGTTGAGGCGTTCTGCGATCGTCGGAATCAGCGATCCTTCGACAATTTCGGAGGAAATGTTGATCGCTTCGTTCACTGAACGCATGGTGCTCGCCCCCGTGGCTGAGCCGCTGATCTTGAGCTCTGAGGCTTCTGACCCGAGTCCGTTCAGCGTTGTACCCAGCGCTGTCAGCTGGCTGATATCCGCAGCAAAGTTACCCATCGCGACCCCCGACGCTTGGTGATGCAAGTACACGTGGCCGACGAGCAGACCGAGTGTTAGACGACACGGTAGCGCACCCGGTTCCGCGGGCCCCGAGACGTCAGGTGCCAGTGCTCAACGCACCGACTTCGTCACCTGACTGATGTTGAATTGCCAGCGTTCGACCACGTGGAAGCCCATCCGTGCAGGCACGCGGTAGGCGATGGTCGGGCCCAGACGGGGACCGGGGTCGAGCGCCGGACCCTCATCGTGCGCCGACAGGCTCTTGTCTTTCTCCGAGATGATCCAGATGACGGTGCATGCACGAATCTGGTCACGGCGTAGGTGAGGTGCCGCATTGGTGTCCCAGAGCAGTCCCTCGGGCCGGGCTCGCTGCCACAACCCGACATCGATCAGGCCCCGATATGCCTCTGGCCGCGCGGCGAGCAGCGGGCGGATGGGGCCGGGCTCCCACGAGACGGTGTCGTCGAGGAGTAGGCAATCGCCAGACGAGGCCTGCGCCCCGATGAGGTCGGCGACCTGGCTGTAATCCATCTTGAACTTGGCGTAGTCACCGCGCTGATCGATCCAATTGGGAGTCGCGGCGATCGCCATGACGACGAGCACGGCGGCGATGGGCGCGGGCTTCTGCGCAATGGCCACCACACAAGCCCCGATCAGCAGAGCCATCGCAGGCGCTGTGAACGACAGATACCGATCGACGTAGATGGGTTGCGATATCAACGAATACAACAGCAACCCGACGGTGGGGACCACGATCCACACGATCGAGAGGACAGCCACCGCGCGCATGCCGCTGGTCGCGACGCGCTCTCGCCGGGCGAAGAACAGCACCACAGCGGTGCCCAACAAGAGAAATGCGACCACCGCGAAGGCGATCGAGAAATCAAAGTACTGAGTCAGCAGGACATTGCCGAACACACGCTCGTCGAGGGGATCGATCCAACTGAGCTGAGTGGACTTGGCGCGCATGAAGGCGAGGTAGGGGCTGAGCAGAACCACGGCGAGAACGGTCGACAGGCCCCAGGCACGGAGCTGACTCCGGTTGTTGCCGAGCATGATCAGGGCGATGAGATGAACCGGGACCAGCAACAGCAGGTGAATGTTGACAAGAACCGACAGCACCACCAGAACCGCATACAGCAGCCACCAGGACGTGGCCCCACGCCGAGTGGCCACGAACAAGACGATGGTCAGCCACGTCGACACCACGATGGCCAGGGCGTAAGGACGAGCCTCGATGCCTGCCAACGTGACCCGCGGCAGGATCGCGAAGACGATGCCGGCGGTAACGCCGACGGCTCGGCGAGAGAGCAGTTTGCCGAGCACCACCACGCCAGCGCCGGCGACAGCGATTGCGACGGCGCTGGGCAGCCGCGACCACGCCTCCGATTCTGGGAAGACGGCGAACCAGCCATGCATCAGGACGTAGTAGAAGGTGTGGGCGGAGTCGGTGGACGAGACGAGATCGATCAGTTCGGAGATCGAGCGGGTGGACGCCGAGATGGTGGCCGCTTCGTCGTACCAGAAGGACGGATTGCCGATGCCGACGAAACTGACCACAAACGCAAGCAAGGCAACGGCGACCGCGTCCACGTTCGGGCCGACCCGAAACCTCGATCTGCGTGACTCGGCCGGGACCACCGTCTGATCGTTCAGCGCTGTCTCCTCACCGGGCCTGTTGACGCGGTCGAGCGTATCTCAGCGTGACCGCTGTAACTTCTAGCCATGTCGTTCCTCGAGGGCCTGGTAGACGACACCAGGTTGCCGATGTTGTTGCTCTTCGCCTCGTTCATGATCACGTTTGTGGTCACCCGGACCATCACCCGGATGATCCGCTCCGGGCGCGGACCATTCCACGACAACGTTGCAGGCGGCGTGCACATCCATCACGCGGTCCCCGGGATCATCTCCACGATCGGTGGGGGATTCCTGTCGGTGGCTGTCCACGGTGACTCACCATGGGCCGAGGTCAGTGCGGTGATGATCGGGGTCGGATCGTCGCTTGTGCTAGACGAGTTCGCCATGATCCTGCACCTGCAGGATGTCTACTGGTCCGCGGAGGGCCAGCTGTCCGTGCAGGTGGTCGCGTTGACGGGCTCACTCCTCGGGCTGGTGCTGCTCGGCATCGATCCCGTCGTGTCCAACGTCGGGACACCAGGCCACTTTGTCCTGCTCGGCACCATCCCGTTTCACATCCTCGCCCTGTTGTTGTGTGTCGAGAAGGGCAAGTACCAGACGGCTGCCATCGGCGCGTTCATACCTCCCGTGGCCTGGATCGGCGCAGTTCGTCTCGCCAGGCCGAAGTCGAGGTGGGCGCGCAAACGGTATTCCGGCGTCAAGCTCGGTCGCGCGCAGCAGCAGGAGAAGAAGTTCGACGAGACCTTCGGGCGATGGGGCCTCGACATCGAAGACCTGGTGGCAGGCAAACCGTCGGCTTGACGAGGTTTCTTGCAGGTGCCCTGCCCGCTGGCGACTGACCGCGTTTGTGGTCGGGGGTTGAGCAGTGCGGCCACCGCTCCGTCTGGAACCGTCGAGTTCGAGCCAGCGTCCTAACGCCACTGGGTTCGGGCGAGGTTCGGGGGAACTGTGGGGAATCAATCACGCACTGATGTCGATACGATCGGCCTTGCGCGGTGGGGTAGGGAAGCGGCGCTTCTGGGCGAAGACCTGGCCGCGGCCTTGGATCGATCGGGACGGCACATTGCGATGTGCGCCAACGGGTTCGGAACCTCGACGCAGACGGAGTTCGTCACCTACGTGACAACACTCGATCGGCGCGCCGGCGAGATGGTGGGAGCGCTGGAGGGGCTCGCGGCAGGCCTGGCGGGCGCCGCGGCGTCGTATGGGTCGGTCGATGACTGCGCGGCAGGCACTTTCGAACAATCCTCGACCGGGCTGCGGCTGTAGAGGGCGGCGCAGTCGTGGATCTCACCGACATCGACAACTGGGACACTGCCGCACTCGACGGTTTGGTCGCAGAACTCAACGGCCGCTTCACATCTGTGATCGACGCCGACGCAATGTTGCGCAAGGTGGCGGCGACTCCTGGGTGGAAAGGCGAAGGAGCAACCGCGGCCGGCGGATCGTTCCGATCCGTGTCCACATCACTCAACGATGAGGCAGCTGCGTTGGGCGCGGCATCGGAGTTGGCCCGCCAGACGAGTACCGCCGTCGGAGAACTGAAGTCAGCGTTGACGCTACTTCGCGCCGACGCATCCGATGCAGACATGGTGATCCATCCGCCGCCGACAGTCGATGACGTCTCACAGATGGACATGACGGGCGAGGAACCGACAGAACGGGAGAAGACGAAGCAGCACCTCATGATCCGGGCGCGAGCGCTCGTCGTCCAGGCTGAGGACATCGACAACGACACAGCGACTGTCCTGCGCAAGATCGTCGCCGGCGAGATCGCCTATCCCGAGTTCGGCTCGCTCACAGAGGCGTTCGAGTCCGGCCGGGCAGGTGCATCTCTGACTGCGCCCACCTGGCCGAACATGGACAAGAAGTCGCCCGAAGAAATCGACGCCTGGTGGCGGGCGCTCCCGGAGGCGCAGAAGCAGCAGATGATCGCGGAGCATCCGGGGCTGATCGGCAACCTCGACGGTGTGGACGCCTCCTCGCGCGACGTCGCCAACCGGATTGCGCTGGCGGCGCAGACGCAACGAGTGGAGGCCGAACTCGCAGCGCTCGACAGGGCGTACATCGGCGCTCGGGGTCAGTACGCACTCGCCTCAAGGCTGGCAGCAAAGCGCGAAGAACTCGACGGCTTGCGCGCCATCAACACGGCACTGGGTGGGGACTACCGCGTTGATCAGAACGACACCGGAGCGCAAGCGTTCCTGCTGACCTTTCAACCTGACGGGAAAGAGACAAAAGCCGCTGTCGCGGTGGGTAATCCGGACAGAGCGCGTCATGTCAGCGTGACCGTGCCCGGGGTGAACACCGAAGCGAAGTCGATCGGCACCATGACAAGCGAGGCGGGTGCCTTGCGGCGCGAAACCCTCGGCATCCTCGCCTCCACCGGCGGTGAGGGAGAAGCTGTCTCGACCGTCGCGTGGATCGGATACGACACCCCCGACGTCAACGACGGTGCCCCTTGGGAAGCACTGGGGGATGGCAAAGCAAAAGCCGGAGCAGACAGCCTCGCCGACTTCACCCGCTCGCTGGGCCTGACCAGCGACCATCCGGAGGACGAGCAACACTTGGTACTCAACGGACACTCCTACGGATCAACGACGGCGTCGCTGGCCCTGCAGGGTGGAGCGCACGAGTACGTGGACGACACCGTGTTCTACGGGAGTCCTGGTGTGTACGCGAACACGTCATCACAATTGGGACTGGAGTACGGGCATGCGTATCTGATGAACGACCCCGACGACAGGTGGATCAATCTCGCTGCCAGCGAGGGTGTTCACGGATCCAACCCGTTTGCCTCGGACTTCATCCAGTTGTCCACCGAAGAGCGAACGACTGCGGACAACGTGCACCGCGATGGGGTGGACAGCCACGGTCAGTACTCCCGGGCCCAGGAGGATCAGGGCATTCCGGGCACCCGCGAGAACCCACTCCGCGTCAGCGGATACAACTTGGCCGCGATTCTCGCGGGCCGGCCAGAACTCGCCGACAGGGCTGAGTGATGGACGCTACGCCGAAACGCCCACCACCCAGAAGCGGCGGGCCGTCATACCTTCGCAGGCCACCAGATGCGGTTGCCGATCGCGGCCATCGCGGCCGGTACCAGAATCGACCGAACCACCACCACGTCGAGGATGAGTCCGACGCCCACGGTGAAACCGAATTGGAGAAGGTTGATCACGGTGGCACTCATGAGGGCAAACATCGTGACGGCGAAAACGACGCCGGCCGTGGTGATCACCCCACCGGTCGACCCGAAGCCTCGGATGATTCCGCCGATCATCCCGGTCTGGGATTCCTCACGGATCCTGGATGCAAACAGCATGCTGTAGTCCGCGCCGACGGCCACAAGCGCCATGAACGCCAACGGAATGACCGACCAATCGAGGTCGATGCCCAGTCCGTACTGCCAGAACAGGATGGACAACCCAACGGTCGCCGCAAACGACAACAGCACGGTCAGAACCAGCAGTAATGGCGCGAGAATGCTGCGGAGCAACACGACAAGGATCAGGAACACCGCCAGGATCGCGACCACGGCATACAGTGCGAAATCTCTGTTGACCTGATTGTTCATGTCGGCGGACAACGATGTCAGGCCGGTCGAACTCACCTCGGCACCGTCGAGAACCGTTCCGGTGGTTGCCGTCCGGGCAGTGTCCGCGATGTCGTGCACCGTGCGGATCGCGTCATGGCCGTACGGGTTGATGCTGCGCACCACGAGCATCCGCGCGGTCTTGCCGTTGGGTGACAGCAGGAGTTTTGTGCCTGCCACAAATCGCGGATCTTCGAGACCCTGTGCGGGAAGGTAGAAACCAGCCCCCGGGCCCGACGTCGTGTCTCGAGCCATCGTCTGCAAGTAGCCGCCGGCTTCGCCAAGCCCGGCGGTGAGTTGCCCTGTCAGAGCCACGGTTTTGTCGGTGCCTGCCTTGACCTGGCGAAGCCCCTCGGCCAGCTGCGTCATACCCGTCGACAGTTCGGTGATGCCCGCCGTCAGGGCACCCAGCTCGGTACGCAGCTGCTCCGGTGTCTTCCCGCCGAGCCCGTCGAGGAGAATCTTGACTTGACTCAGCCCGGTCTCGATTTCAGGCAGCAAAGCCTGTGCCTTGTCGATGACCTCGCCCGGCACACCTGACAAGTTCACGGCCTGCTGCAACGTCCGCGAAGCGTTCCCGCCCGTCGCCTTGTCGAACAGGCTGAACGCCGACCGCGCCGCCAGGCACGCAGGGTCGGCCTGGCACTGTGCGTCAGGCACCGTCATGAGCATCGGGCCGAACACATCGTCGAGCTGCTCAGTTGCAGCCAACGTCTGCGAATTGCTCGTCGAAACTGCTGTGACCAAACGACCCACCGTCTCGGCGAGGGTTCCGAGCTCAGTGAGTCCCTGGGGTAGAGAGAGGCGGCCATCAGAAGCGATCGCCACTATTCGGGACGCGGTGTCCACTGCGTCGAGCACACCGCCGGCCAGTCCCACAACCTGATTGGTGCCGTCCACCAAGAGTGGCAACTGTCCCAACGCGCTGTCGGCGCCATCGCGAAGTGCTGTCACCCCGGATGCCAGTCGTTGCAACTCTGGTGTGGCCTCGACCATCTGCCGATGGGCATCGTCGAGCCGATTGCCGACCTGCCCTGCCTGATATCCGGTGGATGCTTCGGGAATCGGTGAGCCGTCAGGTCGCGTGATCGACCGGACATAGGCGATGTCTGGCAGCTTCGACACCGACATCGCCACGAGTTCGAGCGTCGCCAGATCGTTGGTGTTACGCATGTCGTGGTCGGCACGGATAATCAGGTACTCGGGCAGGATCTCGTTGACGCCATAGTGTTCGAGCACCTTGTCGTAACCGCGCGTGGAGTCGTTGGCGTAGAGCTGAACCGACTCTTCGTCGTAACTGACGCGCAACAGGGGAACCATCGCTGCCAACGCGATGAGAACCACCATCGACACCGCCACCAGCGGGCCCGAGTGTCGAATGATCGTCGCACCACGTCGGCGCCATCGGCGCTCGGTCGATGCCTTGGGTTCGATGTGACCGCGACGCCCGGCCACGGACATCAGCGCGGGTGTGAGGGTCACCGAGATCGCCATTGCCAGCAGTACCCCGATCGCGGTCGGCGGGCCCGCAGTCTTGAACATCCCGACCTCGGCGAAGATCATGGCACCCGCAGCAGCAGCGATTGTCAGGGCCGAGGCAACCAGGATCGGGGAGACCCGTGCGCTTGCGGTCGCAACGGCAGTGTCTGGGTCTTCACCAGCGCGCCTGGCGTCGTGATAGCCCGCGATCTGAAAAATCGCGTAGTCGGTTCCGGCGCCTAGTACCAGCGCCGTCATGATGGCAATCGAGAAGTTCGAGATCGACATCAGTTCATTTGCGCCGAGGTACGAGACGATGGGCCGCACGGCGCCGAGTCCGAAGCCGATGGTCGCCAACGGGATCAGGGCTGTGATCAGTGATCGGTAGGCGATCAGCAGCATCAACGTGATCAGCAGTACCGATACTCCCGTGATGATGAGCAGCGACAAATCGATCGAAGAGAAGAGATCGGCAAGGGTGGGCGAGGCGCCCGTGTAGTACACCGACAGCCCGTCGGGTTTGGGAATGGAGTCGATCGTCGAACGGATCGCGACCGTGCTGTGGTGTGCACGCGTGCTGCCGACGTCGCCTTCAGCGACCACCAGGACGTTGACGGCCTTACCGTCCGGACTGAGTGCGGCGGTGCGGGTGGCGGGATTTCCGTACATGTCTAGGACGTAGGCGACGTTTTTCGTGATCACCGGACAGAAGCTCTACGAGGCGGCGGTAGTAGTCATCATCTGCTGTGGTGATCCCGCCGTCATCAGCCAGAACCACACTGCCCACAGCGGTCGACGCGGGAGCGCCGAAATCCGTCGACATGTCGCGCAGCGCGTCGACGGACGGCATGTGTTCGGGCAGGAACGCGGCCGATTTCTCCGACACGGTCTGCTCTATCTGAGGGACTGCCAGGTTCAGCCCGACCACCAACGCAACCCAGAAGCCGATCACCCACCACCTGCGGCGTGCGCAGAACGCGCCGGTGTTCCGGAAAAAGGCGTTGGGACCGTGTGACATTGCGGGAGACCTCTTAATAAGTCAATGACCGTTGTTATGTTGTATGGCATAGTAGAGCACGGAGGACGCCGGATCGGAAGTCCTCGTTTGGGCGACCTGCTCGTCGATCAGGGACAAGGGAGAACAAAGTGGCGAACGACAACTTCGCAGAAATGACCGGACTGGAAGTGCTGCAGTGGATCAAAACCGCTGACTTGCAGGACGTTCCATCGATCGGGCGGCTGCTGGGCATGAAGTTCACCGAGGTGGATCTGGGCAAGGTCACGGTGGAGCTCACCACCGCGCCAGACTTCGCCAATCCACTCGGGAGTGTGCATGGGGGTATCGCGGCGACCCTGCTCGACTCAGTGATGGGTTGTGCCGTGCACACAACTCTGCCGGCGGGGGTCGGGTACACAACCTTGGAGTTGGGCGTGAATTACATTCGCTCGGTGTCGACGCAAGGCCGCACGCTGACAGCGACCGGCGAGATCATCCACGTGGGCAAAACCGTTGCGACAGCTCAGGGAAAGGTGCACGACGACGAAGGGCGTCTGGTCGCGCACGCGACCACGACGTGCCTCATCCTGACCCCGAGGAACGAATCTGAACCGAGCGGTTCGTCTGTGGCAACCGCCACCGGCGGGCCCGACCTGCCGTCCTGACAGACGTGTTCAGAACTCTGCGCCGTAGCCGTTACGTAGTATTCATTACGACATATGGCTGGCTGCGTCGCGGAGGAGAACAGTGGAGCGTCAGGGCACGCGTGAACGGATGCTGATCGGCGCCGTCGAGGTGATGCGTGAGCGTGGAGCCGCCGGTGTCACCGTTGATGCGGTGCTCGAACGCAGCGGATCGCCGCGTGGCTCGGTGTACTACCACTTCCCGCAAGGGCGTCAGCAGATCGTCGCCGAAGCGCTCGACTATGCCGGCACCACCATCAACGGCGTCATCGAATCGGCTACCAAGCGCGGCTCCATCGCTGCCATCGACACCTTCGTTCGCTGGTGGACCGATCTGCTCGAGACCAGTGACTTTGCCGCGGGATGCCCGGTTGCTGGGGCCGCGGTGGGCGCGGGCCCGGCCGACGCCGAGCTGGGGGAGGCGGCGGCGCGCTGGTTCAACGCGTGGATGCTCGGGCTCGAACGGGTGATCGTCAACGAAGGTGTGTCACGAGCCCGCGCCAAACGTCTCGCCACATTGACTCTTGCCGCGCTCGAAGGCGCGGTGATGTTGAGCAAGTCGACCAGATCGACAACTCCCCTCAAGCACACGGCAACCGAGTTGAAAGCCCTGCTGAAAACGCTCACCTGAACTCGAGGTCTCGGCAGGACCGACGCTCACTCACCGCTTGCGTAGCCCCGCCGCCTTCACCATGTCGGGTACAGACGTGAACTTCACCCGCGGGCGGTTGAGCTCTTCGCCTCGCCGCCGTTCGGCGCGGTCGATGGCTCGCACGCCCCGGTAGCCGATCACCGGAGCCTTGCGTAGGCGCAGCAGTGACTCGAAGTGCTTCTGGCCGTGTGATCGACCGGACAGCAGGCCCTTTTCTGCGTCGATCAAGAATTCGTCCACCGTCGCTTCGGCGCACACCTTGTTGACCCCGATGCCACCGGTGGGCCCACGTTTTGCCCAGCCGAGCACATAGCTGCCCGGGATGACGTGGCCGTTCGTGTCGAGAAGGCGGCCATCATCATTGGGGAACACGCCGCGTTGCTGGTCGAACGGCAGGCCGGCGATCGGGGTGGAGCGGTAGCCGATGGATCGCACCACGAGGTCGGCAGCGATGACGTGGGAAGTGGCGCCGGTACGAACCCGGACGCCGCTCACCCAGGAGTCGCCGAGAATCTCCTCGGGAGCCGAGTGAAACCGGAAAACGATGCGACGAGCGGTCGGGTCGGCCACCCCGCTGTCGTCGGAGATGACGCCGGGATCGTTCTCCACCACCACGTCGACACCTGGAATGGAGTTCAGCGCTCGATATTCGGCCGCGGAGTAGGCAGCGCCGGCCTGGTCACGGCGGCCAAGGAGCACGACCTCGCGCACATTTTGGCGTCGCAAGACCTCCAACGCCCGGTCGGCGATGTCGGTGGTCGCGAGAAGTTCGGGAGGCGATACGAGGATCCGGGCCACGTCCAGTGCCACGTTGCCGGTGCCGACAACCACAACGCGTCCGGTGTTGTTGTGGCGCAACACCTGGGCATCGGCGATTGCCGGTGCGGCGTTGTACCAGGCAACCAGATCGGTGGCCGAGGTCGAGCCGTTCAGGTCTTCGCCGGGGATGCCGAGCTGCCGGGAGTCGCTGGCTCCCACCGCATAGAAGACGGCGTCGAAATGATCGGCCAGTTCGGCGGGTGAAACCTGGCCGGCGGCAGTGTCTTCCCCGACCTCCACGTTGGTGACCAGGGTGACCCGCGGGTCGCGGTACAGGATGTCGAACCCTCGCAGCACCTTCTTGGTACCGGGGTGGTCAGGTGCCACGCCGGCGCGCACCAGGCCGCCGGGCGTGGGCAATTTGTCGATCACCGTGATGTCAGCGGTGGTGCGGTCCAGGAGGCTGCGCAACGCGTAACCGCCGGAGGGGCCGGTTCCGACCACCGCAATACGCTGGCCTGCAGGCAGTTTCGGGATGACAGGGTAGGTGATCGGCGTCCACCCGGAGGTCACGTCGGTGTTGTCGCGGTAGTACGAGGCGTTGATGTCGATGAACACCTTGTCGCGGGTACCCAGCTTGTCGGCGGGGTAGATCGCGTCCACGGGGCAGGCGTCGGCGCAGGCGCCGCAGTCGATACAGGCTTCTGGATCGATGTGCAGGATGTCGGAGCTGCCGAATCCGCGTTCCTCCGGTGTCGGGTGGATGCAGTTGACCGGGCACACGGACACGCATGCTGCGTCGCTGCAGCAGGTCTGGGTGATGACGAACATCAGAGCATGTGGACTTTGCGATAGACGCGGGCAGCGGGTTTGGTGAGCAGACCCGCCTCGTCCAGGAAGCTCATCAGGTGTGCGCAGCTGCTTCGGACCATCGAGTGGAAATGTTCGTTGGATCGGCGGGTGGCAACAGCCCGTTTGGCGTCGAGGCCGGCGTCGGCGTACGCCCGCGGACGGATCATGCTCGTGAAGATGAACGCGGCAGCGATGGACACCACCAGTGCGCTCCACTGCCGGCGCAACCAGCCGACACCCTTCATCGCATCCCGGACCTCTTCGCGCGCGAACTTCATGTGCCGCGACTCTTCGAGGACGTGGATCTCGTTGACGGTGCGGATGAATGGAAGCACCTTCTCGTCACGCATGCAGCCGCGCTGGAAGACGTCGAGGATCTCTTCTGCCACCAGGATTCCGGTGTACGCGATCTCGGAACGCGCCGTGCGCATGAAGACCTTGCCCATCCATCCGACGAACTTGGATGGGTGGTAGGACTTGCCAACCATCTTCTGCGAGGCCTTCGCGAACATGATCGAATGCCGGCATTCATCGGCGATCTCGGTGAGCGCGAACTGGAACTCCGGGTCGTGGTAGTCGCCCAGGTACTGATCCCGGATCACCATCTCTTGCAGAATCATCTCGAACCAGATGCCGATGTTCATGATCGACGCGAACTCGTGTCGGGTCAGTGCCACGCGCTGCGGTTCGGTCAGCTCATCCCAGTAGTCGGTGCCGTACAGCGACGACCATTCGGGACTGCATCCGTATTTGTCCGGGTCCATCGGCTGGTCCCAATCGATCTCGGTCATCGCGTTGCGCGAGAGTCGAGCCGCCGAGGCGAGCAGACGCTTGGACACTTCGTCGGTGCCCTGATCGTGCATGCTCACCACGTTGTCGTGGGTCGACTGGTGGTGCGCTTGCGCCGCGTTCACAGACATCGGAGAACCTCCACAAACTAAGACAACGGACATTGATACGACAATGTGCGTTGTCACGCTAACACGGAGGTGCGTGTCTGGAAAGGGTCGCGACCGAAATCAGTGCGCGGCGACCACTCGCCGGACTGCGGCGCGCACGTCGGCATCGGTGTCGTCGGCAGCCGCGTCGAGCACCAATCGGACCTCGGGATCGTCGGACCAGTGGCTGAGTGTGAGGGCGGCGGCCTTCCGCACGTCGTTGTGGGGATCGGTGATCGCGGCCGACAATACTGCGATCGCCGCGGACCCCGGCGCCGAGACAAGGCCTCGCGCCGCGCCGACCCGCACCTGCCAGGCGGAGTCCTTGAGCGCTTTGACCAGCAGTGGACCGTCCACGGGAGCTTCTCCCAGGCGAGCCATCGCTTCGAATGCGGCCGCTCGCACCAGCGGATCGATGTCCTGGGCGAGAACGCGGACCGCCTCGGCGCCCTTGGTCCCGACGGTCGCGAGCCCCGCGGCCACGGCGATGCGGACCTCTCGGTTGACGTCGCCGACAGACTCGGCGATCAGCGCAGATTCGTCCAGTGACACCAGTCCGCGAACGGCCTCGATGCGCACGCGGTGATCGCTGTCGGCGAGCGCGGCGGCGAACGTCTCCGCGGGTGCCGCGCGCAGGGCGCGTAGGAGGTCGAGGACCGTGGCCCGCACTGTGGCATCCACCGAGGTGAGCGTCGCGTGGAGGATCGTGATGAACTCATCGGTCGCGTCGAGCACTTCGACCAACTCTTGCAACCCCTGCGCGGCGAAGCGACGCACCTCAGGAGCCACGTCACTCAGCGCGTGTGCGATTGCGACATCAAAACCCTCCGGGGTGTTCTCGGTGAGGACCGAGATGGCGGTCTTCCGCACGGTGGCGTCGTCGTCGGCGAGGTACAACTCGAAATCGTCGATACCGGCCGATCCCATCGCGAGCAGTTCGACGATCCGCGGCGAGGCCGCAGCAACCGACTGGCGGTCTTCGACACGCGCGAGCGCACGGACCGGACTCTCCACGCCCGCATGGGCAGGCCCGGTGACCACCTCGGGCTGTTCGATGGCGATGACGGAACGATCGGCGGGCGGGATGTGGTCGAGACCGTCCACCGGTACGAAGTAGGGCTCGACCGGCCGGCCCAGGAACTCCATGTCACCTGCGGCGTTTTTCCGGACGTTGAGGTGGTAGCCCCACCGGTCATCCTGTCGCTCGGGGATGTCGGCCCGCTCGTGATAGAGACCCCACCGACTTTCGGTGCGTGTCAACGAACTCCGGGCCGCCAGTTCAGCGCAGTCGCGGATGAACGACACCTCGGCGCATCGCATCAGCTCATGCGGTGTGCGCCCGCCCATCTCGTCGATCTCACCGCGCATCCGCTCGAATGACTCGATGGCGATGGCCAGTTTGTTCGCGGACTTCGGAGGTGCGACATAGTCGTTGACAAAGCGACGCAGCTTGTATTCCACCTGGGGCTGTGGGGGTCCGTCGGGGTGCCTCAGCGGCCGGTAGATCAGGTCGTGCGCCTCGGCGAGCTGGTCGAGTGGCAATGCCGTCGGCATCGCGCGGTCCCGTGCGGTGTCGCTGGCGTGCTGACCGGTGAGCTCGCCGTACACGAAGGCGCCGATCATGTAGTTGTGCGGTACGCATGCCAGATCGCCTGCCGCGTACAGCCCGTCGACGGTGGTGCGGCCGTTCTCGTCCACCCACACCCCGGATGCGGAATGTCCGCTGCACAAACCGATCTCGGAGATGTGCATCTCGATGTCATGGGTCCGGTAGTCGTGACCGCGGTTGGCGTGGAACGTGCCACGGGTCGGCCGTTCGGTGGTGTGCAGGATCGATTCGAGTGCATCGAGTGTCTCGTCGGGCAGGTGGCTGACCTTCAGATAGATCGGCCCGCGGGCTGATTCGATCTCGGTCTTCACCTCCGCCATCATGTCGCCGGACCAGTAGTCGGAGTCGACGAATCGCTCACCTTCGGCGTTCACCTGGTAGCCGCCGAACGGGTTGGCCACGTAGGCGCAGGCGGGGCCGTTGTAGTCCTTGATGAGTGGGTTGATCTGGAAGCACTCGATCCCGCTGAGTTCGGCGCCCGCGTGGTAGGCCATCGAGTACCCGTCGCCCGCGTTGGTCGGGTTCTCGTACGTGCCATAGAGATAGCCGGATGCCGGTAGCCCCAGCCGCCCGCACGGGCCGGTCGCCAGGATCACTGTCTTGGCGGCAATCTCCACGAATTCACCGGTGCGCGTGTGCAATGCAGCCGCGCCGACGGCCCGGCCGTTCTCGGTGAGCACGCGTACGGGCATCAGCCGGTTCTCGATGGTGATGTGCTCACGCATGTCCCTTTTGCGCAGCACTCGGTAGAGAGCCTTCTTGACGTCCTTGCCCTCGGGCATGGGGAGCACGTACGAACCGGAGCGATGGACTCGGCGAACCGCGTACTCACCGTGTTCGTCCTTCTCGAATTTCACGCCGTACTTCTCGAGGCGCCCGATCATCGCGAAGCCACGAGTCGCCGTCTGGTACACGGTCTTCTGGTTGACGATGCCGTCGTTGGCCCTGGTGATCTCGGCGACGTATGCCTCCGGCGTTGCCTTGCCGGGGATGACGGCGTTGTTCACGCCATCCATACCCATGGCAAGCGCACCCGAGTGCCGCACGTGCGCCTTGTCCAGCAGCAACACCGATGCGCCGTTCTCCGCGGCGGTCAGGGCTGCCATCGTCCCGGCGGTGCCGCCGCCGATCACCAAGACGTCGCATTCCCGGCGATCGCGGTCAGCTATGTTCGGGATGTCCATGTGGTCCTTCAGTTCTCGAGTGCGGCGGTGATCCGCGCGCGCAGTTGGGCGGTCGCCGTGGCATCCCGGTGGTCGGGGTCGCGCGGACGCGGCACGTCGACGATGTCGCGGACCGGGCGTCCGGCGCGCCCGAACACCACAACCCGGTCGCCGAGCAGCAGCGCCTCGTCCACGTCGTGGGTCACGAACACCACGGTCGCGGGATGCGATGCCAGCGTGTCGATCAGCAACGCCTGCATGGTCGACCGGGTCTGGGCGTCGAGCGCGCCGAACGGCTCGTCCATCAGCACCGCCCTCGGTGCACCGGCCAGTCCGCGGGCGAGTTGGACTCGCTGACGCATACCGCCCGAGAGCGACTTCGGGAGGTAGTCGGCGAAATCGGCCAGCCCGATCTCGTCCATCCACCGCTCCGCCTGAGCCTTGCGGTCTCGACGCGGCACCCCGCGGAGGGTGAGCGCAAGCAGGATGTTGCCGCGCACGGTGCGCCACGGGTGCAGGGCGTCGTCCTGGAAGACCATGGCCCGATCACGCGAGGTCGTGCGCACGGGCTCCGCGTCGGCGAGCACTCGGCCACCCGATACGGCCAACAGTCCGGCAATCGCCCGCAGCACAGTGGATTTGCCACATCCCGACGGACCTGTAAGGACCAGGATCTCACCCGGTTCGATGGTCAGGTCGAGTCCGTCCACCACGCGTCGCCGCCGTAGTCGAGTCGTACATCGTCGAGTTCGAGACGAAGACCTGTTGTCGGGATCAGGGCGGTTGTGGAGTTGACGGTGCTGGTCATCGGGTCTCCTGAGCTCGGGGGAGCCACCGGGTCAATCGGCGGCCGATCAACTCGATGCCGCCCGAGGTGAGGGCGCCGAGGATGCCGATGGTGAGCATGCCGACAAACACCTGTGGGTAGTCCACCACCGTGTACGCCTGCCACGTGCGGTAACCGACACCGAGCCGGCCGGAGATCATCTCGGCGGAGATCAGGCAGATCCACGCCACGCCGATGCCCACCGACAGTCCACTGAAGACGCCGGGGGCGATGCCGGGCAGCACCACTCGCAGGATCACGTCGCGCTTGCGTCCGCCCATGGTGAGCACGGAATCTTCCCAGATGGTCGGCAGTGCCCGCACCGCGTGCCGGGTGGCCACCGAGATCGGGAAGAACGCGGCGACGAACGTGATGAACACCATGCCGGCTTCGTCGGTCGGCAATACCAGGATGGCCACCGGCACCAGGGCGATGGCGGGGATGGGACGCAGAACCTCCGTGAGGGTGCCAACCGTGTTGGTGGCAATACGAGAGCGGCCCAACAGGATTCCGACCGGAACGCCGACTCCGACGGCGAGTGCGAAACCGGCGCCGATCCGGATCAGCGACTGACCGAGGTCGAGGTAGTACTCCTCGGTGCCCAGACTTGTCCAGAATGCCTGCGCGATGTCGGTGACCGACGGCACCGTGTCGAACCGGGCCCACAGGACGACGTCGGCGGTGGTCAGGAACTGCCAGAGTCCTGCGGCGGCAACGAGGACCAGGATGCGAAGTGGCCAGACGGTCAGCCAATGGCTTCTGCCCCGGGCAGACTTCGGTGCTGTCACTGAACGTGTCTGGATGTCCAGCTCCGGGGTGACGGTGGCGGTGGCCATCAGATGACCTCCGCGACAGCCTGATCGTACGACGCCGGTACAGCCCCGGGATGGGTCTTGATGTACTCGTCGGCACTGTCCTGGGTGGTGAACGGCACGAACTGTGTTCCGTCCCGCAGCCACACCGCCTTGTCGGCAAACCATCGGGTTCCGAGCAACGGGTCCGAGATATACGCTGCACGAACAGATTCGCCTTGGGACTGGGCCTGCCGGATTGCTTTGAGCAGGCATGTCGGTCCGGCCGCCGGCTGCGTGTTGTCGCTGCCGTCGAGCCACAGTTCTGCTGCATCGGCCGGGTCGACGTCGGTGTTGCACACCGGGTCACGGCCACGGATCTGCGACGCATTCTGGGTGGATGCCAGTGACTCAGCGTAGTTCTGACCGGTTGCGGTGAATGCCTGCTCCAGGGGGGCGGTGTTCACAAACGTGTTGAGGTCGAGCTCGTGTTCGAAGCTGCCGATCGACTTGAGGTAGGGCTGGTCGCCCCGAAGCGCCTCCACCAGTTGTGGTTTGACTGCAGGGTTGAAGTCGGTGCCGCCGGGGCCGTTGTAGAGGTAGACCACCTCGGCGGGCAGGCCGCTGTCCTTGGCGACCAGATTCGCAGCGGCGAGCGGAGCGTCGATCAGAGACTTGGTGGAATCCAGTTGTGCCTGCAGGAAGGCGGCCACCACATCCGAGTGCTCGTCGGCGAACGCAGATCGGGCAACAACACCGTGCAGCGTGGGAACGCCGAGCTGGGCGCCGTCGTACAGGAGCCGCGCCTTGTCCTGGAACACCAGCAGACCCGGCCAGGCGACGAACTGTGCCAGCGCATCGACCTTGTTCGATTCGAGCGCAGACGCGCCGACCTGGGGCTGCTGATTCTGCACGTTGACGGCGTCGTTGGGGTTGATGCCGATGCGGTCGAGCGCCTGGACCAGGGTTCCGTGTCCAGCCGAACCGACGCTGGCCGAGACGCTCTTGCCGCGCAGATCAGCGATGGTCGTCGCATCTGAATCAGGAGACACCACAACCATGTTCAGTGAGCCCCTGGGGCTCGAGCCGGTGACCGACAACATCTCGGTGCGTGTTGCGTCATTGGCGTTCGCCCGCGACCCGTTGATGAGCAGCGGGTAGTCACCCATCGACCCGATGTCGATCTTGCCTGCGATCATCCCGGTGGTGATCGGAGCGCCGGTGTCGTAGTCCTGCCATTCGACGCTGTACTTCTGGCCGGTCCGCTCGGTCACCTCCTCCAAGCGCTTCTCGAAGTTTCCCTCGGCGCGAAGCAAGGTCCCGGCCGTCACGGTGTTGATGGTCTTGGACTGGTACCCGACGACCACGCGAATCGCATCGCTGTCACCGGAACTGTCGAGTGAACAGGCCGCTGACGTCAGCACGATTGCAGAGGCGGTGAACAGCGTGCCCAATCGGGCACGTCGAGACGCGGTTGATCTCATCGAGGTTTCCTTGTGGTGCGAAAGGTGTTGGGCTGGTGGGAATGAGTCAGCGGAGCAGGTACGGCATGTTCACGGTGACCGCTCCCGTGGGACACCGAACCGCGCAGGGGCCGCAGTACCAGCATTCGTCGACATGCATGAAGGCCTTGCCGCTCTCGGGATTGATGGCCAGTGAATCAAGGGGACACACCTCGACGCAGAGCGTGCAGCCCGTGATGCACAGGGATTCGTCGATGGTGACCGGGACGTCGGCTCGGGCGTTGACTTGGCTCACTGGTACTACTCCTGTGTTCGGCGGGCTGTGCTGCGCAGACAGACTCGGTCGCTGCGCATTCGGATGTATTCGAGATCGACGGGTCGGTCTTCGGCTTGTAGGTGGGTGAGTCTTTCGAGCAGCAACATGGCTGCGCCCGAGGCGATCTCGAGGTGGGCCGCAGAGTGTGGGTCGGCGTTCACCGCTTCGACGGTCATCGTGGCGCGGCCCAACCTTTCGCCCGCGATCTGCTCGAGCAGGGCGAAGACGTCATTGTGTTCCAGATCGTGCTGGATCAGCGGGATGCCCAGGTCGGGAACGAGATAGGTGACGTCGAGGCTGATCGGTTCGTCATCGAGAAACCGCAGCCGTTCGATGTAGACGGCCTGCTCACCGTCGTCGAGTGCCAATTTGCGTGCCACGGCGCGGGGAGGGTCCACCAAGGTCGCCACTTTGACGGTGTTGCGGACTTCGCCGTGCATGAGGAACGTCTCTTTGAGCCCTTGCAGGGCGTCCAGACCGTGTTCGAGTTGTCGCGCCACCACGTGGGTGCCGACACGAGGAGAGCGTTCGATGAGTCCTTCGTCTCGCAGGATGGTCAGAGCATCACGGATGGTGTTGCGAGATACGCCGAAGTCGGCGATGAGGGTGGGTTCATCAAGTGATCCGGCGACGTCTCCGTCGTGGATCTGGCGCCGCAGAACATCGGCGACCATGCGCGCGTTGTCGGCACGTAGTCGCGTGCCGCCAGGGGGCCTCATCTGCATGAATGGCACCATAACGCCCGAATTTCGGGGTCCGGCCTGGCCGAATGCGCCGCTGTGGTCGGCCGTTCGGAATGCGCCAGGTGCCGCCCGGTCGACTGCGCCGTGACCTGGGCTGCTGCGGCGCCGAGGGGCCAATTCGCCACCTAGGCGAGCCGGCCGGGGGATTTAAATCAGCGGGGTGTAAACGTTTCGGTGGGAGTGGCCCGCGGGCCGTTCAACCCACTCGCACCCGCGCTGACCTGCGTTCCCCGGCGCCGCAGATCGATGGCCACCACCAGCGGCCACAGCATCTCCGCGGTGAAGTTGATCCTCTCGGCGAGCCCCAGCCGGTCGCCTCCGCCGGTCTCCAGAACCGTCCACCCCAGCACTGCGCACAGGATGAGCGAGGCCGTCGCCGCCACGGCCGGTCGAATCGTCAGGGCGACAGACGGTGCGCGCGAGATCGCCAGCAGAGGCCACAGGCAGAACAGGACCGCTGAACCTCCGGCCGCGAGGAGATGGAACGTGGGTGCGACGTCCACCGGTGACAACGCCACGGCGATCCCACACGCGCCCGCCCCCGCCAACGCGATCCGCGCCCGTCTTCTGATTCCGGTCAGACCAGCGCTCGTAACGATCTGGCAGGCCCCGCTCAGGGCGATCCCGACAGCCATCACCCAGCCGCCGCCGGAGATTGTGGCCAGGTCGCTGAGTGTCTGTTTCGTGGCGTCGTATTCCTCGCTGATGATCATCGCGGCAACCACCGACGCGCCGATCAGCAGGACGGGAGCAGCGGCAGCGCTCACGAGTGCCCAGAGCGGTACTGTCGATCGTCGTACTCGCGGCAGTGCCGGCAACTGTCCGCCTCTCTGCGATCACAGGTTCGGGGCTCTCACCTCGCACCCACCAACCCCGACACCGGCTACCAGCGTACGGGCCCAGCCGCGTCGATGAAGGTGCCCGACTCGGCATCGTCGGGAAGCGTCGCCGCACGCAGCACAACGGCCGCTGCCTCCTCCGCGGTCAACGGCGCCTGCGTCCGGTTGCCGGGAGCGAGATCGGTTTGCACATGACCCGGGCACACCGACGTGACCTTGACGGTGGTGCCGGCCAGCATCTTCGCCAGCCCGATGGTGATGCTGTTCACCGCCGCCTTGGACGCCTGATAGGCAGGAACGACCATCGAATAGTACTGCGACTGAACATCTTTCTGATCCGCCAAGGAGCCCATGGTGCTCGATACGTTGACGATGCGGCCGCCGGCACTACGCCAGATGAGCGGCAGCATCGCCTCGACCACATTGAGGACCCCAAGGGTGTTGACACTGAAGGTCTTCGCGGCGGCCGACGGATGACTGAAGTTGATCTCGGCCGGCTGTGTGGCCTCGGGCAGGACACCGGCGTTGTTCACCAGAACGTCCAGCCGATCATGGCGGTTGGCGAGTTCGTGAGCCGCGCATCGAGCACTTTCGAAGGACTCCACGTCGAGGACCAGGCTTTCCGCGCGCAGGCCCTCCTCGCGTAGATCGGCGGCCAGGGACTCGATCCGCCCGCCGTCGCGGCCACTGATGATGACGGTGTTCCCTGCGCGGCCCAGTGCCCACGCAGTGGCAAGGCCCAGGCCCCGGCTCGATCCGGTGACCAATGCGACTTTTGACACGATGACTCCAACTCTCTGTGTGACAACCACTTTCACGCTCCGGTGAAGCGCGACATCAGTTCATCTCACGTCCACGGGCGGTGCTGGCGGGAATCGGACCTCGCGTCGCGGGGGAGGGGGACGTTGACGGTGGGCCACCGCGACGGGAAGCTGGGCAGATGGCCCACACGAACGGCGGGGCGCCGGACGGCACCGATGACGTTTCCCTCACGGCGAAGATCCGTGACCTGCTGAGCGCGAGGTCGCCGGATTCGAGTATCTGCCCGTCGGATGTCGCGCGAGCGGTTGCCCCTGATGACTGGCGCCCGCTGATGGAACCGGTGCGCGCGGTCGCGCGCCAGCTGATGGCGGACGGCGAAGTCCAGATCACCCAGGGCGGTGACGTGGTCGACGATCCGGCGAACGTCCGAGGTCCAATCCGTATTCGCTGGACTCGCTGAGCGCGCCTGTCACGTTGTGCGCTGCTGTGTCGTCCTTCAGATAGGGGCGTACGGTGCGCTCGCCTGAAACAGGAGGTTCCTCACGTGGCACGTATTCCAGCAGTCAACCCCGATGACGCCGGTCTGATGGTGAAGGGGGCGTATCGGTACGCGGCCCGCAGGTTCGGCTCGGTGCCCGAACCGTTTGCCGTGACCGCCCATCACCGCGGTCTGTTCCTGGCATCGGCGATACACGAGACGGCCGTGGAGAAGGCGTCGACGGTGTTGCCGTCGAACATCCGGGAAATCGCGGTGTTCCGTACGGCCTGGACGATCGGGTGTTCGTGGTGCGTCGACTTCGGCACCATGCTGCAACGTCTCGACGGCCTCGACATCGACCGGCTCCGGGACATCGCCGAGTACGAGAGTTCGCCGCACTACAGCGACGACGAACGGGCCGCGATCGCCTACTCCGATGCGATCACAGCAACGCCGACCACGGTCACCGACGAGCAGGTGGCCGATCTGCGTGAGCGTTTCGGCGACGCCGGAGTCGTGGAGCTGACGTATCAGATCGGGCTGGAGAATCAGCGCGCGCGGATGTACTCGGCGCTCGGTATCACCGACCAGGGATTCTCGACCGACTCCTGCCGGGTGCCGTGGGCCGATCCCGACACAGCGGTGGCGGACTGACCGCGGCGACCGTCGGACCGACCGGGCACACTGGTGCAGGCAGGTGACGCGATCTACGAAGGGACTCACATGTCGGCCGGATTGTCCGTGGTGATCGCCGACGACGATGTGTTGCTTCGGGCAGGCCTGTCGAGCCTGCTGACGCAGGCAGGGCTGGATGTGGTCGGCCAGGCCGGCGACGCCGATGAACTGCTCACGCTGGTTCGGGTCGAACCGCCACAACTGGCCATCATCGACATCCGGATGCCACCGTCGCACACCTCGGAGGGTCTCGACGCCGCGCTGCAGATCCGCAAGGAGTTCCCCTCCGTGTCGATGCTCCTGTTGTCGGCACACGTGGAGGTCGACCACGCGCTCGAGTTGCTCGACGGTGGCCGGGGGATCGGCTACCTGCTCAAGAGCCGGGTCACCGACGTCACCGATTTTGTCGACACCGTGGGTCGAATCGCGAACGGTGCGTCGGTGATCGACCCCGCTCTGGTGCATGAGCTGGTGGCCGCGCGACGGCGTGATGATCCGCTCGGTGCCCTCAGCGCACGGGAACGAGATGTGCTGACGTTGATGGCGGAAGGGCTCTCCAACGCCGGTATCGGGCGCAGGCTGTGGATCACTGAGGGCACCGTGGAAAAGCATGTCCGAAGCATCCTGACCAAGCTGGATCTCGCCGATACAGCCGACGACCACCGGCGGGTCCGGGCAGTGATCATGTACCTCGATGCGATGAGCTGATCACCCACGGACTCAAGGGGTTTGCCGACCTGACGTCAGCTCAGAATGCGCGTGATCGACTCGGCGGACAGTTCGAACTTCGGCAGGAACCCGATCGCTGAGCTCGCATCCACCATGTCAGCGAAATCTTCCTCATCGTGAGTGGAGACGAGGATGACGGCGGGAACCGGGTCCGGCCGGGTGTCCAAAAGCGCTTCGACCACATCGAAGCCGCTTTCACCGCCGAGGTCGATGTCCACCAGGATCAGGTCGGGCCGGGTGTCGGCAGCCGTCTGTACCGCCGCGGCGAGTGTCGCGGCGGTGCCGACAACCGTCATGCCGGCAGCCTCCAGCAACCTCTGCGCCGCAGCGCAGAAGGCGACGCTGTCATCGACGATGAGGCAGCGATGGTCGGAGGGCTTCACTCTTCGAGGGTGTCAGACGGACGCGCGCGGGGCATTCCCGCTAGCAGGAACATTTCGCCGCCGAAAGCGGCGCGGGCCGCAGTGGCCGGCGACGAGCCGCCTGGCCGACAACGGCACTATCATCGGCGTGTGCTCGGACGAACAAGCAGGCTGCACCGCAGGTCTGCACGATGATCTCTGCGGCTCGGTCAGGAACAGAGTTCAGTACCGATCGCGGTTCTTGGCGTGACAGGCTCGCCACCACGGTGCTCCGGCCCAGCGCTCCACCTCTGGGGTGGGGTATCGCGATCGCGTGCGGCTTCATTGCCACCGAGATGCTCGTGGTGCATCTGCTCGAACAGATCGCCCCCAATTCCGCGTTCGGCGCGGTCTTCCTGTTCGGTGTCCTGGTCGTGTCGGCCGGATGGGGTTTCGGCCTCGCGCTTGTCACATCGGTGGCCAGCGCAACGGCCTACGCGTACGTGCATGTGTCGGAGAACAGTGAGAGCCTGGTCCCCGCCGTGGTGGTGTTCTCGACGCTGGCGATACTGACCAATGTGCTGGTGGGCCAGTCTCGGCTTCGCGCAGTCGAATCCGATCAACGCCGGCGGGAAGCCGACCTGCTGGCCGCGTTCGCGCGCACCATGCTGCGCGAGTCGATGTCACCGGAGATGTTCGAGAAGGCCAGCTCTCGGCTGTCCGACGTACTCGAACTGCCGCCGCCGCATGTGGTCCTCGGCCCGGCTGAGACGACTCCGGCATCAGATCAGCAGCGAATTCCGCTGCGCGACAACGGCCTCGATCTCGGCGCCCTGCTGGTGCCCGCCACGCTCGATGCCGCGGACTCGCGCCGTGTCCGGCGGATCGTGCCTGCCCTCGAAGCGCTGCTGGCCGCTGCCCGTGACCGGGAACAGCTCCATGAGCAGACGGTCAGACTGGCGCGTCAGCAGGCCGCGCTGCGCAGGGTTGCGACCCTGGTGGCCCTGCGTGTGGAGCCCGACGACGTATATCCGGCCGTCGCGCGGGAACTCGGGTCCGGACTGGGTGCCGAGCACGTGTCGGTGGTGCGGTTCGAGGACGGGCACGGTGTTGTGCTCGCGGCCTGGGACGACGAGCGCAACGAGAACCGCCTCACTCCCGGTGAGCGGCTCGAACTGGGTGGGAACAACATCTGCACCATTGTTCTGACCACCGGGGAACCAGCGGCCATCGATTACACCGCCGCCACCGGCCCGATTGCCGATCGCATGCACCAGCGGGGACTGGTCTGTGGGCTCGGAGTGCCGATCACCATCGACGGCGACGTCTGGGGCGCGGTGGTGGTCGCGTCGTCAGACCGTGCACCTCAGCTCGAGATCCAGACTCGGATGACCGATTTCGCCGACCTGGTGGCCACCGCGGTCTACAACTGCGAGACGCGGGCTCAACTCACCCAGTCGCGTGCACGTGTCATCGCAGCGGCCGACCAGGCGCGTCGGACCATCGAACGCGACCTCCACGACGGCGCCCAGCAACGCATCGTCTCCCTGGGCATGGAGTTGAGGGCTGCGCAGGCGGCCGTCCCCACGGACCGGGAGGACCTACGACTCCGGCTGGACCGCAGCGTCGATGCGCTCACGCACGTACACACAGATCTTCAGGAACTCTCGCGCGGCATCCACCCTGCGATCCTCTCCCGGGGTGGGCTCGGCCCGGCACTCAAGACCCTCGCCCGCCGATCACCGGTACCGGTGTCCCTGTCCATCGACATCCCCTGGAGACTGCCCGACCCTGTGGAAGTCGCCGCCTACTATGTCGTGGCCGAGGCGTTGACCAACACCGCGAAGTACGCCGACGCCTCCGAGGTCACGATCACTGCGGCGATCACCGATGAAGTTCTCGACCTCACCGTGTGCGACGACGGCGACGGCGGGGCGGACACCGGCGCGGGATCAGGTCTGATCGGCCTGCAGGATCGAATCGAAGCCGTCGGGGGCACATTCACCGTGTCGAGTCCGGTGGGTGAGGGTACGAAGCTCACCGTGCGGATACCCGTCGGACGCGACGCCTGACACCTGAAGCCTCACACCCACTACCGGCTAGCCGGTAGTGGCACCTCCCGTCACCATCCCCCGGGTTTGGACGCCAGCAGCGTCGACACAGCTGCCGCGATGGACGAATGTTGATGTCACCACGTCGAAGCGACCACAGGAGACACCATGCCGTACATCACCACCACCGACGGAACCGAGATCTACTACACCGAGCAGGGCAGTGGCCAGCCGGTCATCCTGAGCCACGGATGGCCACTGTCGTCGGACGCCTGGCAGCTCGAACTGAAGCTGCTCGCAGACGCCGGCTACCGGGCCATCGCCCATGATCGCCGCGGCCACGGCCGGTCGTCGAAGACCTACCAGGGTAACGACATGGACACCTACGCAAAAGACCTCGCCGAGCTCGTCGAGGCGCTCGATCTGCGCGACCTGGTCCTGATCGGACACTCCACCGGTGGTGGCGAAGTGGTCCGTTACGCCGCCCAGCACGGCGGAGACCGGGTCGCCAAGGTGATCACCGCCGGCGCCGTCCCGCCGGTCATGCTGAAGTCGGAGTCCAACCCCGAAGGCACTCCGATCGAAGCCCTCGACGACATCCGCAATGGTGTGCTGACCGACCGCTCGCAGTTCTACCAGGACCTGAGTGTGCCCTTCTTCGGTGCCAATCGCGACGGCGCCGAGGTCTCTGAAGGCGCCAAGGACGACTTCTGGCGCCAGGGCATGTTGGTGAATCTCGCCGCTGCCTATGACTGCGTGAAGGCGTTCTCCGAGACCGACTTCACCGAGGACCTCAAGGCCCTCGACGTCCCCATCTTCATCGCTCACGGCGACGACGATCAGATCGTCCCCATCGCCGCTGCGGCCGAGAAGACCATCAACCTCGTCAAAGACGGCACCTTGAAGGTGTACCCCGGTGCCCCGCACGGCATTTACGGCGAGTACCAGAAGGCCCTGGACGCAGACATCCTCGAGTTCATCGCCAAGTAGCAGCATCCCGGCCACACCCTCTCAGCACTTCTAGACAACGGAGTTCGTTCATGTCTGCAACACCCACCATCGTTCTCATCCACGGTGCATTTGCCGATGCTGCCAGCTGGACCCCGGTGACCCGCCGTCTGCTCGACAAGGGCCACACCGTTCTTGCGCCCCCGGTTCCCAACCGGAGCCTGCTCGGCGACTCGGCCTACATCCGCTCGTTCGTCGAGCAGATCGACGGCCCAGTGGTTTTGGTCGGTCACTCCTACGGTGGCGCCGTGATCACCGTTGCCGGTGCCGCCGACAACGTTGTCGGCCTGGTGTATGTCTCCGGGTACGCACTCGAAGAAGGCGAGAGCCTCGGCGAACTGCAGGGCCGGTTCCCGGATTCCGACCTCGCGGCCAATCTTGTGTACACGCCGTTCCCGATCGAGGGTGCCGAGCCGGGCACCGACGTCTCGGTCAAGATCAGCGCGTTCCCGGCCGTCTTCGCCGCGGGTATCCCGCAGGAGGACTCAGAGGTGCTCGCCGTCTCGCAACGACCACTGGCCGCCGCGGCCTTCGGTGAAGCAGCACCGGTCGCCGCTTGGAAGACCAAGCCCGCGTGGGGAATTGTCAGCAGCAACGACCACACGATCAACCCGGACGTCGAGCGTTTCGGGTACGAGCGTGCGGGCCTGAAGAAGGTTGTCGAACTCGACGCCCCGCACCTGGTGATGCTGGCCAAGCCGGCTGAGGTTGTCGCCCTCATCGAAGAGGCGGTCACTGCGGTGACCCAGGAAAGCGCCGTCGCGAGCGCTTGATGTTCCAACGCGCCGCCCCTGGTCGACGTGCCGGGGGCGGTGCGCCCACTTGCGTAGACATTCACCATTGACCGACAGAGAGTCCGACAGAGAGTCCGAGAAGATGAGTAACGCGTACGTGGTGGTCGGGGCAACTGGAGCTCAAGGTGGCGCAGTGGCCGCAGCGTTGCTGTCGAGAGGGCTACCGGTGCGTGCAGTGGTCCGGCGCCCGGAGTCGACCCGAGCCCGCCGGCTCGCAGATGCGGGTGCATCACTCGCTGTTGCCGACCTCGACGACCCGAAGAGCCTCGCCGCCGCGTTCGCGGGAGCCGCCGGTGTCTTCGCTCTCACCACGCCGTTCGAACGTGGACCGGATGAGGAAGTCTCGCAGGGGATCTCGATCATCGAAGCAGCGTCCACCGCCGGTGTTCCTCATCTTGTCTTCTCCTCGGTGGCCAGTGCTGATCGCCACACCGGAATCCCGCACTTCGAGAGCAAAGCAGTTGTCGAGGCGGCGTTGATGCGGTCGGGCGTTGCCAGCACGATCGTCGGCCCCACATACTTCTACGACAACCTCCTGGCCGGAATCGACCAGGTGCGTGGGGGAGTACTCGAGCTCGCGATCGGTGAAGATACTCCATTACAACAGCTTTCACGTCGCGACCTCGGCGAGTTCGTCGCGACGGTCTTCGAGGACCCGGCGCGCCACGTGGGCCTGCGGATCGACATCGCGTCCGACGCACCGACACCCGCCCAGATGGCGGAAGCGTTGGGGCAGCGGCTCGGCCGCACCGTTCGGTTGCGGACAATCGATGCTTCCCACATCGGTTCAGCGGACATGCGGGCGATGTTCGGGTACCTGGGCGACACCGGATATGCGGCCGACATCCCCGCTCTGCACACCGCATACCCGGCAGTCGGGTGGCAATCGTTCACCGATTGGCTGGACGAAACGCTATGACCACCACTGCGGAGTCCGCGTCGCAGGTGTCCGCATGGGCGCCGTTGCGCAACAAGATCTATCGATATCTGTTCATTGCGCAGCTCGTCTCGAACATCGGTCTGTGGATGCAGACCGTCGGGGCCCCAATGGTTCCTGGTGGAGCACGACAGCAGCGCCACCATCGTCGCGCTCGTCCAGACTGCGAGTCTGCTGCCGACGCTGTTCTTGGCCTTGCCCGCCGGTGGACTCGCCGATCTCCTCGATCGCAGGCGCCTGCTGATCGCGGTCAGTACCTACACCGCGGTGGCTGCGGGGGTCACCACATTCCTGGCCTGGACCGATGTGCTGACGCCTGTGATGCTGCTGGCGATGACGTTCCTGCTCGGATGCGGTTCGGCACTGTCGGCTCCGGCGTGGCAGGCCATCCAGCCAGAGCTCGTTCCGCGCGAACAGATCCCGGCAGCGTCGTCGCTGGGGAGTGTCACCGTGAACGCGGCACGTGCGGTGGGTCCGGCGATCGGCGGAGTGGTGGTGGCCGCGGCCGGGCCGGCCGCGGTGTTCGCGATCAATGCCGTGTCGTTCCTGGCGATCATCGGTGCGCTGGTGTGGTGGCGGCGACCCGCCGACGCCCCAGGTGTGGACCGTGAGCGGTTGGGACGGTCGCTGGTGACCGGTCTGCACTACGTGCACGCAGCACCCATCGTTCGCCGGATCATGGTGCGATCGGCAGTCTTCGCCTTCCCGGCATCTGCCTCTGGGCTCTGCTGCCGCTGGCGTCGAGCGAGCACCTTCATTTCGGGGCATCGGGTTACGGCCTGGTACTGGGCATGCTCGGTGTCGGGGCGGTGGCCGGCGTCGCGATCTACCCGCGCCTGCGGAAGAAGTTGTCGCCCAACGCCTTGCTGGCGGCTTCGGCGATCGCGTACGGGGTGGGAGTGGTCGCGGTCGGCGTGTTGCCGGTGTGGGCGGTGCTGCCGCTGCTCCTTGTGGCCGGAGCTGCCTGGATCGCAACTCTCACCACGCTCAACGCAGCGATCCAGCTGTCGCTGTCGCACTGGGTGCGGGCCCGCGGGATGTCGATCTACCTGCTCGTGTTCATGGGATCGCAGGCTCTCGGATCGTTTGTGTGGGGTGTGGTGGCGTCCCACACGAGCTTTGTCACGGCGTTGCTCATCTCGGCGGCCCTGCTTGTCGCCGCGGCGGCCAGCGTCACGGTGGTACCGCTGCGGCCCGAGACGGGGACACTGCCGCGAGGTGTGTCCACTGCCTGGCCCACTCCGATGGTGGTGTTCGGACCCGAACCCGATGACGGCCCTGTTGTCGTCTCGGTGACTTATCGCGTGCGGCCCGCAGAGTTGGACCAGTTCGATCAGGCGATGGCCGCCGTGGGGAAGGCGCGGCGGCGGACCGGCGGATACTCGTGGGGCCTGTACCGCCATGGCGCCGACTCGGACCTGCGGGTGGAACAGTTCACCGTTCCCTCGTGGAGTGATTACAAGCGGCAGACCACCGAGCGCTGGACGGAGTCGGACCACCAACTGATCACCGCGGCGTTGTCGCACACGGTGACCGGCGCAACCGAAGAAGAACGTCAACTGTTCGCGGTCGGGCCCCGGACCGGCCGCCATCCGGCGCGGGCTGGGGAGCACATCGGCCAAGTCGGCGAACCGAACGGTACCGCTGAACGGGAGGAGTTGCGGCACGGTTCTACAGTCAAGGGATGAAGTTGCGATCGTCATGGGCCGCCGACCACCACATGCCGCCGGCCGTGGTGCAACCGGTCCTGCGACGGTTGGCTCGCGATCCCGGTTCGATCGACGACCTGGAGTGGAGCTATCTACTGCAGGCCGACGGTCCTGACCTGGACGAACTCTGTGCGTTGGCCGATGCCGCCCGGCGCGAGACCACTGGTGATGACCTCACCTTTGTCGCCAACCGCAACTTCGAGACGGCAGCCGTGCTGGCCGGCGGTGGCGGTGTGAGCCTGGAAAACCTTGTTGCGGAGGCCTGGGAACTCGGTGCGACCGAGATCTGCCTGCAGGGTCCTGTTCCGGCGACCGAGTCCGCCGCCGAATACCTGGAGCTGATCAAGCGGATCAAATCGGTCGCGCCCGAGATCCATGTCCACGCCTACCGCGCAACGGAGGTGTTCGACGCCGCAACTCGACTCGACGTCACCGCCGGAGAGTTCCTGCGGTCGGCCCGCGAGGCGGGCCTTGACACCGTGCCCGGCACTGCCGCGCAGGTACTCGACGACCACGTGCGCCGCGCCCTGTCGCCCGACGGCCGCGGACTGTCGGTCGCCGCGTGGGTGGACACGATCATCACCGCACACCAGACGGGTCTGAAATCGACCGCGACGATGCTCTACGGTCACATCGAGGACCCGATTCATCAGGTGGCCCACCTGCATCTGCTGGCCGACATCCAGCACCGCACGTCCGGCTTCACCGAACTCATCCTCATGCCGATGCTTCCCGAGAACGCCCCACCCCACGTCCGGGATCAAGCGGTCCAGGGCCCCACGCTCCGCGAGACCCGGGCAGTGCACGCGGTGGCACGGCTGATGATGCTCGGCACCATCGACCACGTACAGGCGGCGTGGACCAAACTCGACGCGACGCGCTGCGTGCCGTGCTCCGCGGTGGTGCCGACGATGTCGGCGGTGTCCTGATGGACGGAACGCTCCGGCCCGACGCCGGGCCCGAGAGTGGCAGACAGCTTTCGCCCGACGATGTGACGGCGTTGGGCAAAGAACTCGGCCGGACGCCGCGTCAGCGCACGACCGTCTACGAGGACCCACCCGCCGAGCGGGTCGAAGTGTTACGACGGGTCTTCGCGTGACGTCACCTTCCTCATTGCCACACTGCGTCGACGTGGCGATCGTCGGTGCCGGGTTCGCGGGACTCGGCCTGGGTATCCGGCTGGCCCGGTCCGACCGGGAGAGCTTTGTCATTCTCGAACGCGGCGATTCGGTGGGCGGCACGTGGCGGGACAACCATTACCCGGGCGTCGCATGCGACGTACCCGCACATGTCTACTCGTATTCGTTCCGGCCTCCCGGTGACTGGACCTCGCTGTTCGCGTCGGGGCCGGAGATCCACGAGTATCTGACCCGAGCGGTGGACGAGGAGGGTCTGACGCCGCACCTGCATCTGAATACCGATGTGGCACAGGCTCGATGGCTTCCGGATCAGCTCTGCTGGCTGGTGGCGACCAACGCGGGCGAGATGCGGGCCCGCGTGCTCGTCGTGGCGGTCGGCCGGTTGGCCGATCCGCTCATGCCCGAGGTCAGTGGCTCGGACACATTCTCCGGCAGAGTTTTTCACACCGCCCAGTGGGACGACGAAGCCCCGATCGACGGCACACGCGTCGGCATCGTCGGCACCGGGGCATCGGCGGTTCAACTCACGCCACACCTCGCTGAGCGTGCCGGAGAACTCGTCGTCTTCTCGCGCAGCGCGCCTTATGTGGTGCCGCGAGGCAATCGGGAATACAGCGAACCCGAGCGTGTGCAACTGCAGGTGAAGGCCAACGCAGACCGCCTGAGGGAAGAGCTCTTCACCGAGGCCGACAAAGCATTTGCGCAGCGTCGGGGGCTCCGACCGGACATCGATGAGATTCGGGCCCGCGCGCTGGGACATCTGACTGCCCAGATCGGCGATCCGGATCTCCGACGATCCCTGACGCCGGACTACGAAATCGGTTGCAAGCGAATACTTCTCAGTGACGAGTTCTACCCGGCGCTGACGAGGCCGTCGGTGACGCTGGAACCCTCCGCGCTCGCGGCGTTCGCCGGTGACTCGGTGGTCGCGGCCAGCGGGCGTTCCTACGATCTCGACGTTGTTGTCATGGCCACCGGATTCGAGGCTGCCAGGCCCGCGTTCGCCGAGAGGGTTGCGGGTGTGGGCGGGGAACTGCTCTCCGACCATTGGGGCGAGGGCATGGTGTCGTACGCGTCCACCGCCGTCAGTGGCTTCCCGAACATGTTCGTATTGGACGGCCCCAATGCCGCCCTCGGCCACAACTCCGCGATCTACATGATCGAGACGCAGATCGACTACGTCCTGGGCGCGCTTGACCACCTGTGGCGCAACAGTGGGCTGGCGCTCGAGGTGTCCGCGGATGCCGAGCGCGACTACACGCGGGAGATCGACGAGCGTAGTGCATCGACTGTGTGGCTCAGTGGTTGCAGCAGTTGGTATCTCGACCCCCAGAGCGGACGGTTGACCTTGCTGTGGCCTGGTACCGGTCGCTCGTTCCGGGAACGCAACGGCACCTTTGATCCGCACCGCTACGAGAAGGTCAGCGCGGTCGGTGTGGGCCAGGAGTGCCGGGTTTCCTGACCCTGTGCTCACCGGTCAGATGAGCGCACGTCCGGTACCGCCTTCAGTTTCGCGGGGTCCGCGATGTCGTAGATGGCCGCCACACGGCCGTCGCGGACCACAAAGCAACTGGCGCGAGCCGGGGATGCGCGACGGTCGCCGGCAGCGTCCCATCCGGCGCTGTACGCACCGAGTTCGCCGTTGACGAGCACCGGGATCTGCTCGGACAGGAACGACTCGCCGTACCGTCGGACCAGCCCCAGTAGGAATCGCGCGACGCCGTCGGCGCCGTGGATGGGCTTGACCGCTGTGGGGGTGGTGCGGTTCGCATCACCCACGATCATGGCGTCCGGATCCAGCGCAGCCACAACGGAAACGACGTCTTTCGAGGCCAGCGCAGCAACGAGGCGTTGCACCGCCTCTGCTTGCTCGGCTTCGGAAACCGGCGCCGGCACTCCTGAGACGATTCTCCTGGCACGTGAGGCCATTTGGCGGGCCGAGGCCGCGTTCACACCCAGGAGGCTGCCGATCTCGGCGAACGGCACGCCGAAACCGTCATGCATCACGAATGCGACGCGCATCTGGGGAGTCAGGGTCTCGAGCACCACCATCGCGGCGTATCGGCTGTCTTCCGCGGCGACCACCGCCTGCAGTGGATCTTGTGAATCGCCGGACGGTAGCGCGGTGACCACGGGCTCGGGAAGCCATTGGCCCACATACTGTTCTCGTCGAACCGCTGCCGACCGGAGCCGATCGAGGCAGATGCGCCCGACCACGGTGGTCAGCCAGGCGCCGAGGTCGTTGATCGAGTCGACATCGACATCGGCCAGACGCAGCCACGATTCCTGCACGGCGTCCTCGGCGTCCGTGACACTCCCGGTGATTCGATATCCCACCGCGAGCAGGCGAGTGCGTTGATCCTGGAATCGGTCCGCGAGACTCGGCATGGGGTGATCGTAGGCGGACGTCGGCCGGTTCTCAGCCGATGTTGACCCCGTAGTCGCGAGCGATGCCGGCGAGCCCTGATGCGTATCCCTGGCCTACTGCCCGGAACTTCCACTCGCCGCTGCGCCGGTAGATCTCGCCGAACACCATCGCAGTCTCGGTCGATGCGTCCTCGCTCAGGTCGTAGCGCGCGAGTTCCCGTCCGTCGGCCTGGTTGACCACCCGGATGAACGCGCCGTGCACCTGGCCGAAGCTCTGGCCGTGGATATCGGCCTCGTGGATGGTGACCGGAAAGATGATGGAGTCGACGTCCGGCGAGAGGGCCTTCAGATCGACGGTGATCGTCTCGTCGTCGCCCTCGCCCTCCCCGGTGCGATTGTCTCCGGTGTGTTCGATGGCCCCGTCGGGGGAACGCAGGTTGTTGTAGAACACAAAAAACGAGTCGTTCAGCACCTTCCGGTTCGCGTTGATCGCAAGGGCACTGGCATCGAGGTCGTAGTCGACACCGGTGGTGGATCGGACATCCCATCCGAGTCCGACGCTCACCGCGGTCAGATTGGGTGCTTCCTTGCTCAGCGAGACGTTTCCGCCTTTGGCCAGGCTCACAGACATGGGCATCCTCCTTGGAGCGGGTTCTTTGGCTTGCAAACCATCCCCTCTAAGAGTACCGATCGGCGCGGCGATCGTGATCCCCGCGGAGATAATTCACTACCTCCGCTTCTGCGGGATGTGCCTGAGTGCACACAAGTCGTGATCTGATGGCCGGATGTGACGTCTGAGCTGAACTGGTGTGCAACGGCGCCCGCGAGAGTGTCTGCGCCAGAACGTTATCGACCGATTGTCAGACCCTGGACTTAGAATGGGGTCATGTTGTTGGTCGAGGGGGGAACTCGAGCCATACAGTTGGCCGAGGATCTGAGAACTGTTCCGCGTGAAGTGAATCGGCGCTTCGCGCGCACAATCGCTGACGTTGTCGAGCTGGCGACACTGCGGGTGAATGAAGAACTCGCCATCTCCGGGGACCTGGACAAGGCCGCCCGCATACCGGTTGTCGAGGTGTCCCTGCTGCTCGACATCTCCCGCACGATGGCTGGGGTCTACATCGACAACGGCCTGCAACTCCGCGATCGCTTCCACGGGACACGTGCGGCGTTCGCAGAAGGCGACATCGGGTTCACTCATGTACGCGAGATCGTCACCGCCCTACAAGGCGTGAGCGACGAACTGATCACCCAACTCGAACCCGAGGCGATAGTGGTTGCCCAACAGGGTCTCTCACGCGCCGTACTGCGCAACGAACTGGACCGGATGGTGATTGCCGCCGATCCCGACGGGGCGGCAGAACGACGCAAAGCAATGGAACCGCACCGCGACTACCGCTCCTCCCGCGACCTCAACGGCCTCGCCCACATCTCCGCGACCATCACCGCGGCCGAAGCCGCAGAACTCGATGCGCGGATCACCGCCATCGCGGGGACGGTCTGCGCCCGCGACCGTCGGCAACCCGGCCAACAATGCGCCGACGCCGACGCGCAGGTTACTGGAAACCTTTGCTTACACCACGAACTTGCCTACAGCAGCAGACGACAGTGCTCCCGCGGCCCGCAGATTGACCGGAACGGTATGCGGCCCCGCGTTGTCTGGACTGAGGAGCGAGGGAGCGCAGCGACTGAGTCGACGAGGGAAGACGACGCGCTGAGGGCCGCATACCCGCGAGCGCCAGCGAGCAGACAACACTGCCGACACCGACAACCCGGCATCACCGCCCCACCACCGGAACTTCTCCCACCCGACGGCCACGGCGGTCTCGCCGAACCACCACCAGGCGCGTTGACCTATCAACCGTCACAGGCGCTGCGCGAGATGATCATTGCCCGCGATGGCACCTGCCGAACTCCCGGATGCTCCACCCCGGCATCCGAATGCGAGATCGACCACATCATCCCGTTCAACCATGCCGACCCCCGATCGGGTGGCTGGACGATTGAAGAAAACCTCGGCGCCATCTGCCGCCCCGACCACAAACGCAAGACCCTCGGCTACTGGATCGCTCGAATGCACTCAGACCGAACCATGACGTGGACAACTCAATACGGACAGACCTACGTCACCCGCCCGCATGGTCTGGGCCGCTAGGGCACGAGGTACTGGCTGTCGCGCACGTCTGTGATCACCATGTGGCCAGGTGCGTGCCCAATCGCCAGGGCCGGTCGCGACTCCATCACCGCTGCCTGCGGAGTGACGCCGCATCCCCAAAAGACAGGGACCTCGCCCCGGCGGATGTCCACGGCGTCGCCGAAGTCGGGTTGGTCGATGTCGTAGATTCCGAGTGCAGCGGGATCGCCGACATGCAGTGGAGCGCCGTGTACTGCCGGATATCGCGACGTCACCCGAACCGCGGTCGCAATCAACTCGGCGGGTATCGGTCGCATCGACACCACCATCGGACCAGACAGACGACCGGCTGAGCGGCACCGCTCAGAGGTGCGATACATCGGAACATTTGACCCCTGTTCGATATGGCGCACAGGAACGCCGGCCTCGATCAACGCGGCCTCGAAGGTGAAGCTGCACCCGATCAGGAACGACACCAGATCATCGCGCCACCACGACGTCACGTCAGTGACTTCCTGGACCAGCTCACCGTTCTCATAGACCCGATACAGGGGGACGTCCGTGCGGATGTCGCCGCCCTCACCCAACAGCGGCCCGGTCACCTTGCCAGCGTCGAACACGTCGAGCACCGGGCACGATCTGGGGTTTCGTTGCGCAAACAGCAGGAAATCGTAGGCGTCGGCCTGCGGAAGGGTCAGCAGGTTTGCCTGCGTGTACCCGGATGCCCAACCTGCGGTTGGGGTGATCAAGCCCTCGCGGAACAACTTACGGGCCATCGACGGGGTGGTGGCTGACGGCGAAGTCATCAAGTACTCCTGTCTGACAAACGGTTGATCATCGAGCCCAGTGAAGGCGCACCGACTGGCCGGGGCGGATCTGGGCGGCGCGGTCTACATCTTCATCCACCAACACGGCGACCACGGGGTAGCCACCGGTGACCGGATGGTCGGCGAGAAACACCACCGGTTGGCCGCTTGGTGGTACCTGAATTGCCCCCCGCACCATGCCCTCGCTGGGCAACTGGCGATCAGGGTCGCGATGTGCAAGCCCAGGCGCGATGCCGCTCAATCGCATTCCCACACGATCGCTGTGGTCGGATGCCTCCCACGTCATACGTACCAGTCATCGGCGTCCGCCACCCAGGTGTCACGTGGACCGCGAATTGCGCGCAGTTCCATCTGGCCGGCCGTGGACGCCGCGACGGGAGCGACGTCGAGTTCCGGGAGTTCGCCGGGCCGGGGCCCGATTTTCAACACCATCCCGACTGTCAACGGCTCTGGCCCGAGCCCGGACATGGTGTCGGTGCTGCACGAGCCCAGGGTGGGCTGTGCCGCGATGCCGCCGCGAACGGCCACGTACGCACGGAGTCCGGCACGGGCAATACCGAGCGACACCGAACCTCCGGCGTGCACCACAAACGGGGCATTCATCCCGACTGCCCGAGGGCCCGACCCATTGTCCACCATGACATCGACATCTGCGCCGGTGACCGCCAGCCACACCTCACCGGCCGCGCGCAGTGACAATCCCCCGAGCGTAACCTCCAGTGTCGCAGCGTCTTCGGGGTTCGACAGCAGCCGGTTGGCGAGGCCGTGCGACCGTCGATCGGCGGCGCCAGAGCGACACACCCCGAGCGAGGCGAGCCCCGGGCGGCCGTAGTCCTGGACTGTGGCGAGCGGTCCGGTGGCCAGCACCTCCAACTCGCTCACGAGTCGACGCTCCGAAACCGTACGAGGGTGCCGGGCTGCAGCAATGCCGGTGGGTCGCGGTCCGCATCCCACATCGGTAGGTCCGTGTGTCCCAACAGTTGCCATCCTCCGGGGGACTGTCGTGGGTAGATACCGCTGAACTCACCCGCGAGTCCGACGGCGCCCGTGGGAACCTTGGTTCGGGCCTCGTCGCGGCGCGGAACCTGCAGGCGTGTGTCACCGCCGATGAGGTAGGCGAACCCGGGTGCGAATCCGCCGAACGCCACCTGCCAGGCAGTGCCGGTGTGGGCTGCGACCACCTCCTCCGCGCTCAGGCCGGTGAGACGTGCGATGTCGTCCAGATCGGGCCCGTCGTAGATCACCGGCAAGTCGACGGTTGTGCCGTCGCGACGAGCGTCCTCAGGCGTTGGGGTGAGGCGTTCGAGAGCAGCGCGCAGCGGGCCTGTTCTTCCGGGGCCATCTGCGGTCACCAAAACCGTTCTGGCGCCAGGGACCACGTCCACGACGCCGGGCAGGCTTGCTTTGTTGATGGCAACTGTCCAGCCGATCGCGTCTTCGGTGGTTCCGGCCTCGATGAGCAACGACCGATCGCCGTACGCCAAGATGGTCATGAGAAAGGCTTCATCTCAACGCCGTTCGCACTCAGAATCTCTCGGACAGCTCGAGCCATCACGACCGCGGCAGGGGAGTCGCCGTGGACGCAGACCGAATCCACGTCCAGCGTCACGCTGGAGCCGTCGACTGCCTCGACCACCCCGTCACTGACCATCCGGAGCACTCGCTCGGCCACGGTGTCGGGGTCGTGCAGCACTGCGCCGGGTTCGCGCCGCGACACCAGCGTTGCCGAAGGGGTGTACCCGCGGTCGGCGAATGCTTCGCGAACCACACGCAGGCCTCGGCGGTCTGCCAGCTCGAGCAGCCGTGAGCCCGGCAACCCCAGAACTGCCAGGCCCGGGTCCACCGCGGCCACCGCATCGACCACGGCCGCCGCGTGCTCCTCGTGGTGGACGGCCGTGTTGTACAGCGCACCATGTGGTTTGACGTAGGTGACGGTGCCGCCGGCGGCTGCGGCGAGTGCCTGCAACCCGCCGATCTGGTAGACCACGTCGTCGGTCAATTCGGTCCGCGACGCGTCGACGAACCGGCGTCCGAAGCCCGCCAGATCCCGGTACGCGACCTGGGCGCCGATCCGGACGTTGCGCTGCACCGACCATCGTGCGGTACGGGCGATGGTGCTGGGATCACCTGCGTGAAAACCACATGCGATGTTGGCGCTGGTGACGAGATCCAGCATGGCCTCGTCGTCGCCGAGTTCCCACCGGCCGAACGATTCTCCGATGTCGCTGTTGAGATCGATGGTGGTCATAGGTCACCGAGTTTGGTGAGCGACTCGTACCCCAGATACAAGGTGACCAGCCATGCGATGACTCCGATGCTCAACAGCCATGTGGGATAACGATACCCGCCGAGCAGATCGCGACGGCGCCACGCGACCCAGAGCACGATGGTGAAGCCGATGGGCAAGATGATGCCGTTGAAAGCGCCTGCGAAGATGAGCAGCTTCACCGGTGTGGTCTCGATCAACAGATAGATGACCGTGGTGATCGCGATGAAACCGACCGTCAGCAGATTGCGGGTGCGTGCGGCGGTGTTCGAGGTGGTCAGGAACGACACAGATGTGTACGCCGCACCGATCACCGACGTTATGCTCGCCGCCCACAGGATCACCCCGAACAGATGCATTCCGACGTTGCCGAGCGCCGACTCGAATGCCGACGCCGTCGGGTTGTCCTTGGCCAGGGCCACGCCGCCTGCCGTCACGCCGAGAACGGCGAGGAACAAGAGCACGCGCATCACGCCGGTCACGATCACGCCCAGTACCGAACTGCGGCTGATCTGAGAGACGTGCTCGGGCCCGGTCAGCCCACTGTCGAGGAGCCGGTGCGCGCCGGCATAAGTGATGTAACCCCCGACAGTGCCGCCGATGATGGTGGTGATGACCAGGAAGTCGATCTCTTCGGGAATGACAGTGTTACGCAGGGCTTCTCCGGCAGGAGGCCCGGAGACGATCGCCACGTAGCCGGTCATCAAGATCATTCCGGCACCCAGCACCACCACGATGCGGTCAAGTGCAACGCCTGCGCGCTTGCTCAAGAAGATCCCGATGGCTATCAGAGCGGACAGCGCTCCACCTATCCGTGGTTCGAGTCCGAACATCGCGTCTGTACCCAGGCCGGTACCGCCGACGTTGCCGATGTTGAACACCAGGCCACCGAGAAGGACAAGACCGGCGAGCACGTATCCGGCTCCGGGCAACACTTCGTTCGCGAGTTCATGGGCTCGACGCCCGGCGACGCCGATCACTCGCCAGACATTGAGCTGCACCGCTATGTCCACCAGGATGGACACCAAGATCGCGAAGGCGAAGGCCGCGCCGAGCTGCACGGTGAATTGGGTGGTCTGAGTGATGAAGCCGGGGCCGATGGCGCTGGTGGCCATGAGGAACATGGCTCCCAGCAACGCAGCGCGTCCGCCCTTGTTGGCCTCGACGGCAACCGTTTCTGCCATGGAGATCTCCTCGTTTGTGTGTCGAGCTGTGCCGGCGGCGATGTTGCCTCGACTGCTCTCAGCGTCACTTCCATTTGTTTCCGAAGCTTTTCCGGCTCGATAAGGATTGTTCAACAATCTCACAATCCTGGGTCTCGTACACTCGATTCGTGGAAACGGAATCCGGATTCGACAGCGTGCTCGACGCGCTCGAGGCTGCTCGCCCAGAGGTTGTCCTGACCTCCTCGGCCGAGCGTGCAGCGTCGGTCCTGCGCGCGCAGGTCGACGAAGGCCGGCTTCGTTCCGGTGCCCGCTTACCTGAAGAAGCAATCGCCCGGGCGCTGGGCATCTCTCGCAACACCCTGCGCGAGGCGTTGAGCCAGTTGATCTCCGAACGCATACTCGAGCGGGTACCCAACCGAGGGGTGTTGATCCGCACGCCCACCGCCGACGACGTGCGCGACGTCTACCGGGCACGTCGGGTCATCGAGACCGGCGCCATCCGGGTAGGTCGCCACGCTCGGCCCCAGCACGACGCCATGCGGGCGGCGGTCGCCGAAGGACAAGAGGCTCTGGCGCGCGGTGACGGGGACGCGGTCGCCAGCGCCAACCAGCATTTCCACCGGGCCGTGGTCGCGCAGGCGGGCAGCGCCCGGCTCGATGTGGAGATGAATCTTCTACTGGCCGAGATGCGCCTGGTCTTCTTTCGTACCGGGTCGGCTCGGCAATTCCACGAACGCTACGTGGAGCGCAATGGTGAGATCGCGGATCTGCTGTCGTCAGGTGACGTGGAGGCCGCGGCAGTTGCGATGGACACGTATCTGCACGACGCCGAGGCCCACCTGCTGACCCAGTTCGACTAGCGGTCGGTCAGTAGTCGTCTTCCTTGTTCGGCCGCGTCCGGTCGGTCCATCCCGAGCCGTCGTGATAGCGCTCGATGCTCGGGTCGTGCTCATCGGGGTACCAGTCGGCGGGTGTCGGTGGTTTTTTCGCTCGGGCCGCCTGAATCAGGGCGATGATCACGCCCACGACCACTACGACGATGACTACCACCAGGATGATCTGCCAGGGCTCCATCGTTTGAGTATGTCGTGCCGCGGGGCTCGGCGTGCGGGGCCTCGGACAGGGGCCGCCGGAAAATAGAACCTTGGGGCAAGTGCATCTGGGAAGAAACCGATTCGATGGCCCGTTTGACCGAGGGAGGCCGGGCGAACGTCGCGGCCGCACCCGCGAACTCTAGGATTTCACCATGTCGAACACCGATGATGTCGTCGAACAGATCCTGAGCAAGTACGACACGATCACCGTGGTGGGGGCCAGCGCCGACCCTGCCAAGGCGGCGCACACCGTGCCCGCCCACATGCAGAACCACGGCTGGCGGATCATCCCGGTGAACCCCAAAGCCGACGAACTTTTCGGGGAACCCGTCTACCGAACACTGGCCGACATCCCCGAACAAATCGGGCTCGTCGACGTGTTCCGTCCCTCAGACCAGACGGCGGAGATCGCCCGGCAGGCGGTGGCCGCCGGGGCCACAGCACTGTGGCTTCAGCTGGGCATCGCCTCGGCCGAGGCTCGCGAGATCGCAGAGAATGCGGGCCTGCTGTACGTGGAAGACCGCTGCCTCATCATCGAACAGCGGCGACTGGGCGTGTCGGCGCCACGCTGACCCGTAGGGCGCCTACGAGTAGCGCACGATCCGCGAAAGGCGCTTGGCGTCGGTGAGCATGGTCTCGATGATCGCGCCTGCCACGGTGTCGAACTCCTCTGCTGCGCGGTTCAATCGCTCGGACCCCAGCTCGTCCTCGGCCGCGGCGACATACTCGTCCGAATCGTCGTCGACCACAACGCTGATCACCCATTCGAGCTTTGCCAGCTGACGGTCTACCTGCTCCACACCTGCTCGGTAGCGGGTGAACGCCTCCAGTCGCTGGACGAGCACCCCGAGCCGTTCGTCGTGCACCTGCGACCGCGCAGCGTGGATGGCGGTGAGCTCGGGGTCGTCGCCGAGGTCGTCGGGCGGACCGGCCCCCAGTTTGTCGACGGAGGCACGCAACCGCGCGCAACTGCGACTGATCTCCGCCACCTCGGCATCGAGGTCGACCCTGATCATCTTGTTGTCGAGGATGTCGTGCTTCCAGGAGCGGCTCTGCTCGATCGCCGTCGCCGTCGAACACGCCAGGTAGGCGAGCTTGCCGATGGGATGCGCCCGCATCTCGTCGATCGTTGCCTGGTCGTGCGCCGACAACGTGGATTGCCGCAGTTGTCGTCGTAGTGGTCGCGGGTAGTTGTTCTCGTCGGTGTGGACGGCCCAATCGTCGATCTGTCCGGAGTCGCGGTCGAGGAGACGATCGATGTCGATGCGGGGCTGGTCGCCGCGCCACGTGTCGGCGGCGATGAAGGCGAACCGGATGGCAATCGACTCGCCGGGTCGCGTCCCTCCTTGGTGGTCGATCCAGTACGGCGTGGCCGTGGTCTTGGCCAGATCGGCCAGTCCGTCACCGCCCTCGGGCCGCCGACGAAGCGGTGCAGGCGGGGCGAAGTCGGTGACTGCCGGTGACGTCGACCCGGATTCGTCGGTCGCTTCGACCGGGGGTGGCACGCCGCGCTCAGACGCCGCGCGGAACCGGGCCGCCCAGTCGATCGACTTGATCCATTCGGTCCCCACCAGCACCAGTGCACTCGTGGCAAAGACCAGCACGAAGCCGATGATTGCCGAGATGTACACCATGCTCACCCATTATCCCCACCGGCGAGACGTGGCGCACGGAACCGGTGATGCGGGTGGGCGTGGCAGGCGCGCTGGTGAGCGTTTGACTACCGTGGCGTCGGTGGACACGCTGACCCGGCCATCCGGTGCCGAATCGATCACCCTCGCGGTGCGAACGTCGGGTCCGGTGACAGATCGGCCGGTGGTGCTGGTGCACGGAATGGGCGGTGATCATCAGACATGGCGTCCGCTGGCCAGGCAATTGCGAGCCCTTGGCCGAACTGTGATCACGTACGACCAGCGCGGTCACGGCAGGAGTTCGCGATCGGGCGACTACCTGCTCGACGACTTTCGTGATGACCTGACCTTTGTTCTCGACGACCTGGGGGTGGGTGAGGTCGATGTGGTCGGGCATTCGCTGGGCGCCCACACCGTGGCGAGGATGGCGATGGCTGCGCCCGATCGGATCAGGCGGCTGGTGCTCGAAGAAATCCCGCCCATGCCCCGTGGACAGGCCGACCTGGACGAGAACATCGCCCCGTCGGCGGGAGGGTGGCCTGAACGGCTCCGAGGAGCCTGGTCGTTCGCCCGCTACCCGAGCCCGGTGATCCGGTTCGACCATCGGATGCCCCAACTCGTCGCGACCCAATTCCAGGTGATCGACACCGGCTGGTGGGATTCGCTGAACGTGATCACCTCGCCCGTACTGGTCATCTCGGGTGGTGAACAAAGCTTCTTGCCGCCCAGGCACCTACGCAGTGTGTGCGAGGCCTTGCCCGACGGCCACTTCACCGCAATCGAGGCCGGCCACAGCGTGCACCGCGACCGCCCGTCGGAATACAACCGCCGGGTTCTGGACTTCCTCGAGAGTTGACCGGCGCGCCGGTTGCCGGACGTCGTCCCCCGAAACGTCAGTCAAACGTACGTACCCCCGACCCGGTCATCAACGTGCCGATCCCTCGAAAGATCTCGGCGTTGACCCGCTCTGCCGACAGGCCATCCTGGTTCCGTAACTGGTGCCACGTGTACACGTCGAGAAGCACACACAGCATCCGTTGCAGGCGTGCGGATTCCGCCGATCCGAGCTGATCGAGCTGAGGCTGGAAAACCTCGGAGATCCACCGGTGGTGTGCTTTTCGTCCATCACTGGCCACATCGGCCAGGGCCTCGACCGATGCGGCCTGGGCCAGCATCCTGACCGTCGACTCGCCGGACTCCTCGTAACCGGCCAGGACTGCGTCGACAATGGAGGCAATGTCGCCGACGGTGACGCCGGCCCGAATCTCGTTGACACGCGGGACGAATCGCTCGCTGACCCCGGTGAGATACAAGTTGTCCTTCGACCCGAAATGGTTGGTGATCGTCTGACCCGAGACCCCGGCCGCACCCGCGATGTCGGCGATGGTGACCTCGCTGTAGTCGCGGTTGCTGAACAGCTCGGTTGCGGCGTCGAGAATGTGCTCGCGAGTCTGTTGGGCCGCTCGTGCCCGGGCTCCCATTCGATAGGCCCTCTTTGATGCGGTCACGTCACCCACTTTGGTTTGGTCTTGACAAAAACGAATATGAACTCATACTAGCGAATATTCGATTACCTCACCAGGGAGACCCCATGGCTCGCATACTCGCCTACACGCCACCCGCTCTGGGTCACGTGTTCCCACTGGTCCCCGGGCTGCAAGAACTGCAGCGTCGCGGCCACGACATCCACGTCCGCACAGCGCCGGACGCGGTTGCTCACCTCCGTGCGGCCGGCCTGAGTGCCGACGCCGTCGATGAGCGGATCCTCGAGGTCGAGGTCGCCGACTTCCGGGCCGCCAACGACGCTGAACGACTCAGGTCGGGCCAACGCGACCTTGTCGAGCGCGGACGTTTCGACGGCCCCGACTTCGATCGGGCCATCGAGCGATTCCGGCCCGATGTACTTCTGGTCGACTGCATGGCTTATGGCGCACAGGTCCGAGCTCAAGTCAGCGGCTTACCCTGGGCGATGACGCTGCCGAGTCTGCTTCCTCTGCGCGAGAGAGGTATTCCGCCGTATGGACTCGGGTTGGCTCCTCGAACCGGTGTCACCGGCGCGGTGCGTGACGCACTGATCTGGCCCGTCGTTGTGAAGATGTTCGGTAAGGCCATGCTGCCTGGGATCAACGAGCTGCGAAGGGCGGCCGGGCTGCCCGTGCTCGCGTCCCCGCTGGATCTGTACGACCAGCCCGATGCGGTCATCTGTATGACCGGCGTCCCCTTGGAGTACCACCGCTCGCAGCTGCCGGCCTCGGTACAGATGGTCGGGTTCCAGCCGTGGGACCCTCCGGCTGCGGCGCCGGACTTCATCGATGAACCGGGAGAACCGTGGATTCTCGTCACCTGTTCCACCGAATACCAGGGGGATGAATCGCTGGCCCGGACGGCCGTCGAAGCATTGCGGGATCAGCCGTTTCGAGTTCTGCTGACGCTCGCCGACGCCTACGAGAAGGCTGACCTCCCAGACGCCCCGAACATCACCAAGGTGAAGTTTGTGCCACACGGCCCGATCATGGACAAGCTCGCCGCTGTTGTCACCCACGCAGGCATGGGCATCGTCGGGAAGGCCACCCGTGCCGGGGTTCCGATCGTCGCGGTGCCGTTCGGTCGGGACCAGCCGGAGATCGCGCGTCGCATCACCGAAGCCGGAGTTGGGGTGTCGATACCGGCGAAAAAGCTGACTGCGGCCAAGCTACGCGAGGCAGTGCACGGCGCTGTGGCGATGCGGCCACGGGCGCAGGCCGTGGCTCGCGATCTGGAGCAGACCGATCCGGCCCGTGCATGTGCCGACGCCGTGGGTGTGCTTGTGTCATCACCGGACACAGCTCGCTGAAACGCGTCAGGTGTTGTCCGGAGCGGCGCTTGGCGTGCGGAGTCTCGTGCGCCGGGCGCCGATCATCGACGCCGTGAACGGCAGCGCCAACACGGTGACCGCACCTGCGGTCACCAGCACCGAGGCGTTCGCTTCGGTCATCTCACCGGCCGCCACGGCAACGCCTGTCACCGCCACGATCAGAGGCAAACCGGTCGCCGAGTACAGGCCCAGTTGCGCGCGCTCGGCGATGGAAAAGGGCGGTTCGGTGCCTGATTGCCCACGATCCCATCGGGTGGCGATGAAGACAGGAACGCCGCGCACTGCGATGATCAGGAGTACCAGCACCACCAGGAGACCGGGTTTCGAGAACACCGCCGCGATGTCGATACCCATGCCGGAGGTGATGAAGAAGATGGGGATCAGGAAACCGAAAGCTATTCCGTCCAGCTTGGTTTCCAGTGACTCGTGTCCCTCGGGCAGCAGCCGCCGCAGGATGAATCCCGCTGCGAATGCCCCCAATACCGTGTCCAGCTCGAACTCGTAGGCCAGCACCATCAGTCCCACGAGCAAGAACATCGTCACCCGGACGGTCGTCTGCGCGGTGGTCTCCCCGCCCGCAGACACCAACTTCCTCAGCCAGGTCTGTTGCCGCAGAACGCGGTCCGACACCAGTCCGACGGCAACCGCGGCGATGGTGAACAGGATGAGGACAACCGTGGATTGGAGCGACCCGCGCGTGCCGAGCAGTACCGCCATCGCGATGACCGGACCCACTTCACCGAACGCCCCGTGGTTGAGGACCGTCTGTCCGAGTCGGGTGTCGAGTAGTCCGTTGTCGCGGAGGATGGGAAGAAGCGTGCCGAGCGCGGTGGAGCACAAAGCGATGGCCACGGCGCTCTCGGCGGTCAACAGGCCTGCGGCACCCAAGGCGAACGTGGCGCCGAAGGCAATCGCCAGGCAGCACATCCAGGTATAGAAGGCTCGACGACCCTCTCGGCCAACAAGTTCTGATGTCTTGACCTCGTATCCCGCGAGCAGGAACAGCATTCCGAGACCGAGTTCGCGGAGCATCTCGATCTCGTTGCCCTCGACGGCCCAATCGAGGGCATGAGGCCCGATCAGGATCCCGCCGACGAGAAGGAGCACAACCTCGGGTATCCGCTTGCCCGGGATCAACCCGGCGACGAGTGGTGCGAGCACCGCGCACCCCACGATCCAGAAAAACGAGGTGACCACGGTTCCCATGTCGTGTCAGCTCTCTGCGGGCGAACCGGCGAGATCGGCGATCACCGAACGGATGGAAAGTGGGATGTCGACTGGCTTGCGCGATGAGCGGTCAACGTACACATGTACAAATCGTCCGGTCGCGGCGATGGCGTGGTCGCCGTTCGGGCCGCTACGGAAGATCGCCAACGCGTAGACCACGCTGCGGGTGCCGAGGCGTTCCACCGAGATACCGACCAGCAGTTGGTCGGGGAAACTCAACTCGCGCAGATAGTTGCATGATGTCTCGGCGACGATCCCGATGGCCGGCAGGTCACGGATGTCGGTGCCCGTGGCCGACATCAGCCAGGCGTTCACCGCGGTGTCGAAGTACGAGTAGTACGTTACGTTGTTGACGTGACCGTAGTGGTCGTTGTCGTGCCAGCGGGTCGGGACCGGCCACAACACGGGATAGTCGTGGTGCGATGGATGTGGACCTCTGGTCACCGGCCTCGAATCTCCGTTCTCGGGGCTTGCCCTATCGTGGTCGACGTTGTCATGGGACGCCCGGTTGGCTGGTCGTCCCGGATAGAGACTACGAGGTGCCTGGTGGATCTGGGCTGTTGCCGAGGTGGAAAGGCGCGCACATGTTGATCACTGGAGCGGTTCTCGAGGAGATCGGGCGGGCGCGGCCCTACGCGCAGTCCACACCTATTGCGGTGCGCGAGTTGGAGCTGCAGTCACCCGGCCCCACCGAGCTACTCGTCCAGATCGAGGCAGCAGGCGTCTGCCATTCCGACCTGAGTGTGGTGGACGGCAACCGGGTACGACCGGTCCCGATGCTGCTGGGTCACGAGGCAGCCGGCATCGTGCGCGAACGGGGCTCCGAGGTTGCCGACATCGAGGTCGGCGATCGCGTGGTGATGTCGTTTCTGCCGCGGTGCGAGCACTGTGAGGGTTGCGCGGCGGGCGGGCGGCTCCCATGCGTACCGGGGTCGGTCGCGAACAACGCCGGCGAGATGCTCCACGGCGGCCGCCGACTCTCGTCACCCGGTGGCGGCGGGCCGATTCACCACCACCTGGGTGTCTCGGGGTTTGCCACTCACGCGGTGGTTGATGCTGCGTCAGCCGTTGCCGTGGGCAACGACGTGCCCGCGGACGTTGCCGCCGTCCTGGGTTGCGCGGTTCTCACGGGTGGGGGAGCAGTGCTCAACGCCGCCAAGCCCTCACCGCAGGATTCGATCATGATCGTCGGCCTCGGCGGTGTCGGCATGGCAGCGTTGATAACTGCTGTGGCGCAGGGGGTCTCGAGGATCGTCGCGGTGGACACGTTGAACGACAAGCTCGAGTTCGCGCGTGAACTCGGCGCGCATGAAACCTATACGCCGCAAGACGTGGTGGACCAGGGTGTGAAGGCGACGTACGTCATCGAATGTGCCGGTAACGCCAGGGCTTTCGAGACCGCGTTCGCGGCCACCTCGGCGGGCGGCACCACGGTGACGGTGGGCCTCCCCGCCCCGGCTGCCAGATCGAGCATCTCGCCGTTGACGATCACCGCCGAGGCGCGAACCATCATCGGCAGCTATCTGGGGTCGGCCGTGCCGAGCCGCGACATCCCCCGGTACGCACAGATGTGGCGCGAGGGGCGCCTGCCCGTCGAACAGCTCATCTCTTCGCGCATCCGGCTCGACGAGATCAACGACGCGATGGACCAACTCGCCGACGGCAAGGCCATCCGTCAGGTCATCATGTTCGACTGACCCGACCCGCCGCGTTTCCTCCGATTGCAGCGACATCCTCCGGTTGCAGTCGGAGGATGTGACTGGAGTCGGAGGGTGTGGGCGCCGAGACCCGTCATCGCCGGACGCGGAAGAGTTCGGCCGGTCGCCCGGTGTCGGATGCGGCGCGCTCGCCAGTGCCTTCCAGAGCTCCGATGAAACGACGGCGAAAAGTGTCTTTGACCAAAGTGGTGCCGGAGATCGCCTCGTGCAGGCGTCGCAGCTCCAAGAGGGTGAACTGGTCGCCGAGTAGCCGGTCAGGGTCGGGATGGTCCGAGTAGCGAGCCCGAATATCCTGCACCGCTTGCGAAACCATGGTGTTGTGGTCGAAGGCGAGGTCGACCTTCGGCGTCTGACCGGTGATCCTCACAAGCAGCGCATCGTCGGGCAGACGCCGGCGTGCCACTGCCGCGCCGTGCGCCATGGACAGCACCCACCCGCGATCGTCTCGTGACGGATCGTCGTACATGCCGAGTTGATGGAAACCCAGACCGCTGATGCCTGCCTTGGTCCGCAACGCGCGGCTCGCCGCGTCGGCGAGGGTCTCGCCGGGATGCAGAAACGTACCGGGCAGTGCCGCGCCGCGCCCGGATTCGACGGCCAGCACGGCGAGTTCGTCGTCGATCACGGTCAGCACGGCGACATCGACTGCAACCGAGGGCCGCTCGTAGTCGCTCAAGGCTTTGCCCGCGTCATCTCGCCACACCATGCCTTGATGTTAGCGCAGTAGTGAGCTAACCTTTAGCTCAACTTTGATCTAAGGAGTACGCGATGATTCTCGACAACCAACAGCTCGACCGAGCACTGGGAGTGCTGCTGGGCACCGCGGCGGGAGACGCACTCGGTGCGGGGTACGAGTTCACCCAACCCGCAGCGCATACCGAGATTCGGATGAAGGGCGGCGGTCCGTTCGACTGGGCCCCGGGTGAGTGGACCGACGACACCTCGATGGCGATCTGCGTGACCGACGGACTGTCGAACGGTCACGCCGATCTCGATGCGATCGCCACATCGTTTGTGCGCTGGTACGACTCCGGCCCACCTGATATCGGGACGCAAACCCGGGCAGTACTCACTGGCCGGGACCGGTCTGCGGCCGCGATGACGGACAGGGCTGCACGCCTGACCGGCCGCACCGGTGGCAACGGTTCCCTGATGCGCACGGCGCCAGTGGCCCTGGCGTTTCTCGACGACCCCGACGGCTGTGTGAACTTCGCCGGTGCCATCAGCGATCTCACGCACTACGACGAACGTGCACGAGAGGCGTGCCAGATGTGGAGTTGCGGAATCCGGCACGCGGTGCTGACCGGCTCGCCCGATGGGGTACGGATCTTCCTGGAGGGCGCGCCGTCGTCAGCCCGTGCCTATTGGGAGCCGTTGCTCAACATCGCCGAAACTGGTTCTCCCGCAGACTTTCCGAACAACGGGTGGGTGGTGCACGCTCTGCAGACGGCGTGGTGGGCGCTGACGAAGTCTGCCCGCGACCTGCCCACGACGTTGGAGTACTGCGTGCGTGCGGGCAACGACACCGACACCACCGCGGCCATCGCCGGCGGACTGGTGGGAGCCTGCCGAGGAGCCTCGGCGATCCCATCGGAGTGGAGGCCTCTCCTGCGCGGATATCCGGGCCACACCGCCGACGGCCTCGTCGCGACCGCCCGCCGGATCGTCGGCGCGACAACCACTTCTGCTGCCCCCATCAACGACAGGGGTGCGGCGACACGAGGGGGCGAACAATGACCATCATCGACGTCGTCAACGGCGACATCACCACCACACGAGCCGACGTGATCGTCAACGCGGCGAATTCCTCGCTGCTCGGCGGGGGTGGTGTCGATGGCGCCATCCACCGTGCGGGCGGATCGGACATCATCGACGAGTGCCGACTCCTCCGGGCAACAACACTCCCGGACGGCCTCGCTGTGGGAGCGGTGGTGACGACCACGGCAGGCAGGCTCCCGGCGAAGTGGGTGATCCACACGGTGGGGCCGCGCTACTCGGCACACCACAATCGGTCGGGTGACCTACGTGCTTGTTACCAACGCAGTCTCCTGCTGGCCCGTTCGCTCGGGGCGACGTCCATCGCCTTCCCCCTGATCTCCGCGGGCGCATACGGATGGCCCGTTGCCGACGCGGTGTCTCGTCAGGTGCAGGCCATCACCACGGCCGAAGTGAACGTGGACTTGGTGACGCTGGTGGCCTTCTCGCGTGAAGTCGGCAATCTGACCAGGCGATATGTGGGTTGACCGGCTAGGCGAATGAACACTCGGTAGCGAGGTTAAGCTGTCAGACTAGGTCATAGTGACCGGCACCACAGGAGGCCTCATGAACCGGTACGCAGTGCGCACCAAGACCAGCCAGCTCGACCCCGAGAAAGACTTCGAGGAGATCAACCGCCTGCTGGCGACCATCGAGTTTCCTTGGGACATCAATCAGGCGTTGAGTTTTGCGCTGTTCCGGACGTATGCCGTCCCGTCGGTGGGGCAGCTGTTGTTCGACACCGGCGAGTTCACCGACAAAGTCCAGAAACGCTACGACGACACCACCCTGCTCCTCGACGGCGTGCTCGAACACGGACTCGACAGCGAGACCGGGCGGACGAGCATCCGCCGCATCAATCAGATGCACGGCGCCTACGACATCTCAAACGACGACATGCTCTATGTGTTGGCGACATTTGTGGTGACCCCGGTGCGCTGGATCGAGGACTACGGATGGCGACAGCTCAATCACAACGAGGTGGTGGCAGCCACGAACTACTATCGCCGTCTCGGAAACCTGATGGGGATCAAGCAGATCCCGGCCACCTACACCGAGTTCGCGCACTTCCTCGACGACTACGAGCAGAAGAAGTTCGCCTACAACGATGGTGCGCGCAAGGTCGCCGATTCGACGCTGGCCTTGATGACCACGTTCCCGCCGAACGACAAGGCCCCGGCCTGGCTGATCAACATCTTCGCGCGCTCGTTGATGGACGACGCCCTACTCGATGCATTCGGTTACCGGCATCCGCCGCGGGTTGTCCGTGCGGTGTCGCGTGCGGCGCTTCGGGCACGGGGCCGGATCATCCGGTGGTTCCCGATACGCAAGGCGCCGCTACATGCCCGCGACCTCCCGAACATCCGAACCTACCCTGATGGCTACGACGTCACCGCGCTCGGCACATTCCCCCGTGGATGCCCTGTGGCGCATGACCGGGTGGGCGCCGAGCCCGTGGCCAATTGACCCCGTTCCCTCAGGCTGGCATCTTGACGTCTTTTGCGGCGAGGAGAGCTGACAGCGCCTGAGGCACCAGGCAAGACTCAGCACGCCCATGGCCAGCGGCCACGAACCGCTGACGTCATGCAAGGCGCCGATGGCCAACGGGCCGGCTGCGGCGAGGCAGTAGCCCACGGCCTGTGCCATCCCCGATATCTGCCCGGTCTGGGCGGGACTCGAGCTGCGCAACACCATGAACAACAGCGCCAAACTGATCGACGCCCCCGGCCCGGCGGCCACACAGATCACCCAGAACGCGGTCCAGTGGTCGGTACCGATGAGTCCGGCGAATCCGACTGCACTCACCACGCACGCCATCAGGGTGATCACCCGCTGACCGCGGAAATGCCCGGCGATGATGGGAACCAGCAGCGACATGAGCAGCGCGACGGTCTGAGCCAGCGCCAACAAACCGCCGGCTGCGGACTTGGCCATGCCCCCATCGATCAGGTACTCGGGAAGCCACGCGGTGAACGTGTAGAAGATCAGCGATTGTGCACCCATGTAGATGGTGATGGCCCAGGCGATCTTGTTGCGCCACAACGAAGGAAGTGCGGGTCGGGCGCCCATCCGGTGCTTGCGAGAGAGTTGCGGAATCCACAGGACGAGCCCGACGACGGTCAGCAGCGACCACGACGCCAAGGCGATGCGCCACTGGTCATCGACCGCCGTGTAGATGGGAACCGTCAGGCCCGCTGCCAGGGCCGCGCCGCCGGACAGTGTCATCGAGTAGAGACCGGTCATCAAACCCGATCGGTGCGCGAAGTCCCGTTTGATCAATGCCGGTAGCACCACGTTGCAGATGCCGATCGCCACGCCGGCCAACGCCGATCCGGCAAAGAGCGCCGGGACCGAGGGAACGAGACGGAGCAGTATTGCACTGAGCAACAGGAGCATTGCGCCGAACACCGTGCGTTCGATACCGAACCGGCGGACGAGCCGCGGCGCGATCGGCGACACCAGTCCGAAAAACAACACCGGAAGGGTGGTCAGCAGCCCGGCCGTGGCACTGCTGAAGCCCTCAGAGGCCTTGATGTCGTCGACCAGGGGAGCGACGGCCACCACGGCAGGGCGTAAGTTCGCTGCCACCACCATGATCGCGAGGCCGGCGAAGATCGCCGCGGTGCGGCCGGGCCGTCGCGGGGACGTCGACGGCGGACCCACCGCGACAGCGGTACTGCCCGTATTCGTGAGAGGACCAGTCATGAGAGGACCTCGATCGAGCGGTCGAGGTAGCAGGCGACAGCCGCCTCTGCCGCCGCCGGGTCGCGATCCCGGATGGCTGCGACCACTTCGGCATGTCCGGTCGGATGTGGGTGTGATTGGGCGTCGGCCGCGATGACGGTCGCATGGGTGCGTGCCATCACCTCTGCGACTCCGGCATAGAGCTCACCGAGGAGCCCGTTGCCCGAGACCGTGATGATGGCGGTGTGAAAAGCGATGTCCGCGTTGATGTATCGATCGAGGTCTTCGGCGTCGAATGCCTCGCGCATCTCGGTCAGGAGTCGTTCGAGTTCCCGTACGTCATTGTCGTTCCTGGTGGACGCTGCCGAGCGGGCGGCTTCGCGCTCGAGGGCGCGTCGCACCTGGAGCAGCTCGAGGATCTCGGAGTTCTCCACGCACCGGCCGATGGCAGCGGCCATGAGATTGCGGCTGCGCACGTATGTACCATCGCCGCGCCGGGGCTCCAGGAAGCCTGAATGTTCCAAGGCGCGAACGGCTTCCCGTACCGTGTTGCGCCCGACGCCGAGCTGGGCCACCAAGTCTGGCTCGGCCGGGATCCTCGCGCCGACAGCCCACTCACCCGACCGGATCAACTCCTGTATGCGCTCCACGACGAGTTCGCTTGTACGTCTCGGCCGAGTGATGGACGCCGCCTCGGCGGATACCTGAGCCATCTCCGTTCGCATAAAAAGAACCTAACATCCCATGTTTAATAGCGCCGAGCGGCCCATGGTCGGAAAGGGCGGGCTATTCGCCTTCGACGTTGTTGTCCAGCGAGAACATCGACAGCGCCGTGAAAATCGTCAGCCGCCGCTCCGGTTCATTCATGAAAGGGCCGGTGATCTGCTCCATCCGGGCAATCCGGCTTCGGAGCGTGTTGGGGTGGATGTACAGCTCCCGTGCGGATTCGGTGATGTTGCAGTCGGTGGACCGCAGCACCCGCAGGATTCGCCGTTGATCGAGACCGTCCGGTGTCGGACCGGCAACCGAGCCCAGTGTCTCGGCGACAAAACTGCGGCGTGCGTGTTCGGGCAGTTGGTACAGCAGGCCGAGCACACCCAGGTCGCGGTATCTGGTCACCCGGTTGATCGCGCCGACGCGTCTGCCGACCGCCACGGCACGGCCGGCCTGCCGGAACGAACTCGGATAGCTGCGTGGATCGTCGACCTCGTCGCTGGCGCCGACCGCCAGTGGAACCTGCACCGACCGGTACAACGCACGGGCCAGGGCATCGAAATCGATTGTCGCACGGATCATCACGACCACGGTGCCAGAGTTGACGATGGTGATCGAGTCGGGATCGAAGCGCAGGGCCACGGGGGTCATCGCCGTTCTGAGCTGCTGCAGCCCGTTCAAGTCCACCGAGATGCCGAACGGTTCGATGCCCAGACAGACGACGCGATGGCGCGGGAACAGCGACAACCGCCGGCTCTTGCGCAAGCTCATCTCGCGCTGCACGAGGTCGTCGCCCAGGATGTGTTTGAGGTTGCGGGCGATTTCCGCGGCGGCTTCGTCGGTGGCTGTGTCGGCGAGCCTGGCGTGCAGGCGAAAGACGGGCGCGAGCGTCGACAGGATCAGGAGTTCGTCCGGCGTGAGGGCGTGGTCGCGGCGGACTTCCAGTACGGGTCCGCCCACCGACGCCGCAGACAATCGCACCGAGGTGACGTCTGGATCGGCCGTGCCCGCGACATCGGAGAGGTGTAGGTCGGCGCCGAGGAACCGGCCGAGACGGTCGAGCAGTTCGTCGAGGTCGTCGGCCGCGGCAAGGATGTCGTCGGGAACGGACGCAGCGCGTGGCCCGGTCTCGGAACGAACCTCGCCCGATTGCTGCAGCTGCCGTTCGAACGACACGACGAGATCGGCATGCGGCACCAGTGCGCTGTTCCACAGCAGGCACACACCCGCCCGCTCGGCGCGAGCCACCAGCTGCCGCGGCGGATTGACCGGGCGGATGGGGCTGACGAGTACTGCCACAGGTTTCTTCACCAGCACCGGGTCCAGGATCGGCAACAGATCTGGAAGCGGGCCGCTGGGCCGGGTGGGCTTCCATTCCACCGTCACAACGGCCTGGTCGAGCGTGAGGTGGTCCCGTGTATCGGCCAGGTCGATCACCGATGTGATCGAGGTGTTGATTCCGGCGGGCGAGGTGGCCATCTGGACGCCGGTGACCCCGGCGAGCCCGGCCGGTGTGGCTCTCCCGTTCGGCACGTCGATCCTCCTCTGGGAACCACACTGCAGGTTCGTCAGGCAGAGTAGTCGCGTGCTCGCCATCCCGCCGGTCGACCTGCTCGAAGCCTCCCGCGACCCCGAGTCGAGGGCGCGCCAGATCGAGCTGCTCGACACCGCTTGCTCCCGCACCGGCTACGCCTTGCTCACCGGTCACCGCATCCCGACCTCGTTGCTCACCGAGCTGTACAGCGTGAGCAGGCAGTTCTTCCTCTTGTCCGACGATGAGAAGGCAGCCGTGAGGCAGCCGGCGCCTGAGCAGGTTCGCGGCTGGACGGGACTCGGATCCGAGGGGATGGCCTACTCGCTCGACGAGGAATCGCACGGCGACCTCAAGGAGAAGATGGACATCGGCCCGGTGTCGGGCCCGACGGTGGGGCAGCCCGGCGCCAGCCCGATGGCCTATCCGAATCTGTGGCCGCGATTTCCCGAGCGGTTCCGAGCGGTGTGGGAGGACTACTACCGCCACATGCAGCGGGTCGGCGCCGAACTGCTGTCGCTGGCGGCAGAGGGGTTTGGTCTGCCGCCGGATCATTTCGCGCCGATGTTCGACACCGAGATGAGCATGCTCCGCGGGCTGTACTTTCCACCCCAACCCGAACCGCCGCTGGCCCACCAGGCACGCGCCGGCATCCACACGGACTACGGCGCGTTCACGGTGGTCTCCGCGGAGTCGTCGCCGGGAGGCCTTCAGGTGCTCGACCCCGACGGCGAATGGCTGGAGGTCACCACTACTCCGGCCACGCTGGTGGTGCTCACCGGTGACCTGCTCGCGGAATGGACCGGTGATCATTGGCCGGCCACCTTGCACCGCACGGCCAATCCGCCGCGGTCGGTGGCGTTCGACAGCTCGCGCCTGAGTTTCGCCTTCTACCAACACCCCAATTTTGATGTGTCGGTTGCGGCCTTACCTCCCTTTGCGGCATCCGATCCGACGGCCGTACCGGACCCACTGCGTGCCGGCGACCACCTTGCCGAGAAGTACGTACGGCAGACCACATTCGGCCGGCGCACCGCCGATTGACACCGATCGCGGTGTTACGTCTCGAGTGCGGCAGGAAACGTCCACGTAATCCACTGTTACGCATGTGTTTCCGATGTGGTGATGTGACAGGTGGCGGCGCGAACTATCGGTGATCGGTGCTCTTGTTGGCTGCATGCATCGCAAACAGACTTGAAGCAGACGACAAGTGAGGAGCCTGCAGATGTCTGTAGTACCGGTGATCGACATTTCCGCACTGCACGGAGACGACGACAACGCCAAGGCCGCGGTGGCGGCCGAACTCGACCATGCATGCCGGGAGATCGGGTTCTTCCAGATCACCAATCACGGAATCGACGCCCAGGTGATCGCCGACATGTACCGCACGTCCGACGAGTTCTTCTCGCTGCCCGAAGCCGAGAAGCGGCATGTCGCGCAGCCGAGCCCGGACACCGTGCGCGGTTACTCGTCCATCGGGGAGCAGGCGTTCTCCTACAGCGAGGATGTCCACCAGCCGCGTGACCTGCACGAGAAGTTCGACGTGGGCCCAGTCGACTTCGATCGCGACAACCCCTACTTCTCGGTGGAGAACGCAGGTCCGCACTTCCTGCCCAACCAGTGGCCGCAGCGTCCGGCGGAGATGGAACAAGCCTGGAGCACGTACTTTCGCGCGATGAACGACCTCTCCCGCAACCTGATGAGTGCCTTCGCCCGCGGACTCGGACTCGACCCCGACTACTTCGTCGACACCATCGACAAGGACATCAGCATGCTCCGGGCCATCAACTACCCGCACATGACCACACCGCCCCAGCCGGGTCAGATGCGCGCAGGCGCCCACACCGACTACGGCAGTCTGACCATCGTCAGGCAAGAAGAGGCGCCCGGTGGACTCGAGGTGTTCACCATGGACGGGGACTGGATCCCGGTGCCGGTTGTCCCGGGCGCACTGGTGGTCAACATCGGAGACCTGATGGCGCAGTGGACCAACGACCAGTGGACGTCCACCCGGCACCGCGTGCGCACGCCGCGGCCCGACGCGACCGGCGACACCCGCCGGATGTCCCTGGTGTTCTTCCACCAGCCGAACTACGACGCGATGATCGAATGCCTGCCCACCTGCCTCGCGCCGGGGGAGGAGCCGAAGTACCGGCCGATCAGCTCCGGTGACCACCTCACCGAAAAGTTTGCCAAGACGATCGCCCTCACGCCTCGCTGATGTCGGGCTCGAGCTTCGAGATCGAGCTGCGGCGCACCGGGCGGGTGGTGACGGTACCGGCCGACCGTTCCGCGTTGGCCGCGGTCCGCGACGTGGTGCCCACCGCCGAGTTCAACTGTCTCCAAGGCGAGTGCGGTGCTTGCGTGGCCACGGTGCTCGAAGGCGCCCCTGACCACCGCGACACCGTTCTGTCCGAGCGGGCAAAGGCCGCAGGCAAGCGAATCATCCTCTGCGTCAGCCGATCCCTCTCGGATCGACTGGTGATCGACCTCTGATCGAAAGGCCCCGACAATGACGACAACCAGCCTGTCGTTCGCCAGTGTGTTCAGCGCGGACATCGAGAAGCTCAGCACCTTCTACCGCAAGCTGCTCGGACTCGACGAGGTACTCGAGCTGCGCTCGGAGCACTTCCGGGGACTGCGCATCGGAGACACCATCCTGGGTTTCAGTGCCCCGACTGCCTATTCGATGCTCAATCTCGTTGCCCCGAGACATGATCAGGACGGGGTGAGCAGCTTTCTGACGTTCGAACTGCCCACCGATGCCGAGGTCGACGCCGTCACCGCGGCCGCGACGGCGGCCGGGGCAACCTGCGTGAAACAACCCGGCCGGACGTACTACGGGGCGTGGCAATCGGTACTGCTCGACCCCGACGGCAACGCCTTTCGGCTCAACCACCTGGCGCTCGAACAGCCTTCCTGACGTTCCATCCCGCCCCACCTCGACAGTGCCGTCGAATCATCAGATCCGCACGGGCGCAGGACTTCTCTGCGCCGAAAGGAAGCCCGCATGTCCATATTCGACTGGCAACTCAAAACCGGTGACGCCGTCGTGGCGCCCCACGAACGCCTCAGCTGGCCGCGCACCGTCGGCATCGGACTACAGCACGTGGTCGCGATGTTCGGCGCGACATTCCTGGTCCCGGTCCTCACCGGTTTCCCGCCGGCCACCACGCTGCTGTTCTCCGGTATCGGGACCATCCTCTTCCTCATCATCACGCGTAACCGGCTACCCAGCTACCTGGGTTCGAGCTTCGCGATCATCGCCCCCACGATCGCGGCCGGCGCCTCACACGGCCCGTCCGGTGCACTCGGCGGAATCGTTGTGGTCGGTGCGTTGCTGATGATCATCGGTGTGGTGGTCCACTTCGTCGGCATCGGCTGGATCGAAGCGTTGATGCCCCCGGTGGTGACTGGCGCGATCGTGGCACTGGTCGGTTTCAACCTGGCTCCCACAGCCAAGACCAACTTCGAAGAAGACGCCATCACCGCCTTCATCGTGCTTGTGCTGCTGCTGTTGTCGTTGGTGCTCTTTCGGGGATTGCTCGGTCGACTGGCGATCTTCACCAGCGTGGTGATCGGTTACTTCATCGCCCTGGCGCGCGACAAGGTCGACACCGATCCCATCGGTCAGGCGGATTGGTTCGGTCTGCCCGACTTCACCGCACCCACCTTCCACCTTTCGGTACTGCCGATGTTCATCCCGGTGGTGCTCGTTCTGGTCGTCGAGAACATCGGGCACGTCAAATCCATCAACACCATGACCGGCATCAACAACGACCACCGGATCGGGCGGGCGCTGGCGGCCGATGGCCTCGCGACCGTGCTGGCCGGTAGCGGTGGTGGTTCTGCCACCACGACGTACGCCGAGAACATCGGCGTCATGGCCGCAACCAAGGTGTATTCCACCGCGGCCTACTGGGTGGCAGGAGCCGCGGCCATCCTGCTCGGCCTCTCGCCGAAGGTGGGTGCGGTCATCGCGTCCATTCCGCCGGGTGTTCTCGGCGGTGTGACCACCGCGCTGTACGGCCTCGTCGGTATCCTCGGCGTCCACATCTGGGTCACCAACAAGGTGGACTTCTCCAAGCCCATCAATCAGTTCACCGCAGCAATCGCGCTAGTCATCGGCATCGCCGACTTCTCGTGGAAGATCGGCGATCTGAGTTTCGGTGGTATCGCTTTGGGCGCTATTTCAGCGGTGGTGATCTACCATGTGATGCGTCTGGTCGGTCAGTGGCGCGGCACCGTGGTGGTGGACGAACGAGTGCCTGCCACAACCGGGCCCACCGATCCCGAACGTCCGCACAGCGCGGAGAAGCAGGAGATCTGATGGCGATCACACTCATCCGCGGCGGCACGGTGGTGTCCTCGACCGGCAGACAACTCATCGACGTGTTGATCGACGGCGAGTCGATCGTCGCGCTCGTCGAACCGGGCGCCACTGCGCTGGGCGCCGATCTCTCCGCCACCGCTGACACCGTCATCGACGCAACCGGCAAGTACGTCATCCCCGGCGGTGTGGACGCGCACACCCATATGCAGATGCCATTCGGTGGCACCACCGCGTCGGACACCTTCGAAACGGGTACCCGTGCAGCGGCTTTCGGTGGCACCACCACCATCGTCGACTTCGCCATCCAGACACCCGGGGAGCGATTGCAGGACACCCTCGGCGCGTGGCATGACAAAGCGGCGGGCAACTGCGCGATCGATTACGGGTTCCATCAGATCATCGGCGATGTCAACGACGAATCCCTCTCGGCGATGAGCGAACTGGTGGCAGAAGGGGTTACCAGCTTCAAATTGTTCATGGCGTACCCGGGCGTCTACTACTCCGATGACGGCCAGATCTTGCGGGCGATGCAGAAGTCCGCCGACACCGGCGCACTGATGATGATGCACGCCGAGAACGGCATCGCCATCGACGAATTGGTGGCCCAGCACCTCAAGCGTGGAGAGACCTCCCCGTACTTCCACGGTGTCTCACGCCCGTGGCAGCTCGAGGAAGAGGCCACGCACCGGGCCATCATGCTCGCCGATGTCACCGGAGCGCCGCTCTACGTGGTGCACGTGTCCGCCCGGCAAGCACTCGAGCAGATCGCGACCGCACGTGGCAAGGGCGCCAACGTGTTCGCCGAGACATGCCCGCAATACCTGTACCTCTCGCTGGAGGAACAACTCGGCGCCGCGGGCTTCGAGGGTGCGAAGTGGGTGTGTTCGACGCCGTTGCGCTCACGTGCCGAGGGTCATCAGGACGAGCTGTGGAAGTTCATCCGGACCGGCGATGTGTCCGGTGTCGCGACCGACCACTGCCCGTTCTGCATGGTGGACCAGAAGGAGCTCGGAATCTCCGACTTCTCCAAGATCCCCAACGGAATCGGCGGTGTCGAACACCGGCTCGACCTCATGTACCAGGGTGTGGTCGACGGACGCATCAGCCTGGAGCGGTGGGTGGAGGTGTGTGCCACCACGCCGGCCCGGATGTTCGGGATGTACCCCCGCAAGGGAGTGATCTCCCCGGGCGCCGACGCGGACGTGGTGATCTATGACCCGGCGGGCCACACGAGCATCGGTCTGGGCAAAACGCACCACATGAACATGGACTACTCGGCCTGGGAGGGTTTCGAGATCGACGGCGCCGTGCAGACGGTGCTCTCCCGGGGCAAGGTCATCGTCGATCACGGTAACTACCTCGGTGCCAGGTCAGACGGGCGGTTCGTGCGCCGCGAGCTGTCACAGAACCTGCTCTGAGAAAGCGGCTCGCCGGCAATTCTTCCGACAGCGGTCCGGGTAATGGTCAACCACCGCACTCAACGATTGGAGACACCGCATGGATTTCGGTGTTGTCATGCAATGCAATCCGCCGGCATCGCGGGTGGTCGAACTGGCCGTCTCGGCCGAGAACCGTGGTTTCAGCCACGTGTGGACCTTCGACTCCCACGTGTTGTGGCAGGAGCCGAACGTGATCTACAGCCAGATCCTCGCGGCCACCCGCAATGTGATCGTCGGTCCGATGGTCACCAATCCGCTCACGCGGGACGCAACGGTGACCGCCTCGACGTTCGCCACGCTCAACTCGATGTTCGGAAATCGCACAGTGTGCGGTATCGGCCGGGGCGACTCGGCCGTGCGCGTGCTCTCAGGCAAGCCATCCACACTGGCGACTTTGCGCGAAAGCATCGATGTCATCAAGGAACTCGGCAACGGGCGTAGTGCCACGATCAACGGCACGTCTGTGCGCTTCCCTTGGGCGGGCAAATCGCGTCTCGACGTGTACGGCGCCGGGTACGGACCGAAGGCGCTCGAGATGATCGGTCAGGTCGCCGACGGGTTCATCCTGCAACTCGCCGATCCCGCCATCGTCCGATGGACGGTGGAACGGGTGAAGCAAGCAGCCGAGGCGGCGGGGCGTGATCCCGCGGCGGTATCGATCGTGGTTGCCGCCCCGGCCTACGTCGGAGACGATCTGGACCACCAACGCGATCAATGCCGCTGGTTCGGCGGAATGGTGGGAAACCACGTCGCAGACCTCGTCGACAAATACGGTGGTGACGGTGCGCAGGTACCGTCGGCCCTCACCGACTACATCAAGAACCGGCAGGGTTACGACTACAACGAACACGGCCGAGTGGGCAACAGCCACACCGCATTTGTGCCCGACGAGATCATCGATCGGTTCTGCATCCTCGGTCCACCGGAGCGTCACGTCGAGCGACTGGAGGAACTGCACGCCCTTGGTGTCGACCAGTTCGCCGTCTACCTTCAGCACGACGGTAAGGACTCCACACTCGACTCGTATGGCGAGACGATCATTCCCGCCCTCGCGCCCACAGTCGCTGCGCGGTCATGACCGGCGCGCACCAGAAAGGACCGTCATGACATCTTCCGAATCGCACGCCTCCGGGTCCGTTCGGGTCGAACCGACGCCGGCGTCCGACACCGCCTTCCTCGACGACTTCGCCACCATGTCGACCTTCGGTGCCACCACGGCGGGCGGCGTCGAACGACAGGCCGCGACAGCCGCCGACGCCGACAACCGGCGCTGGCTGGGCCGGTGGCTCACCGATCGTGGGTTCACCGTTCTCTATGACCGAGTCGGCAACATGTTCGGCCTCTACGAACTCGTACCGGGGGCGCCTACGTGCTCGCGGGTTCGCATCTGGACAGTCAGCCACGCGGCGGACGCTTCGACGGTGCGTACGGTGTGCTGGCCGCCGCCCACGCGATGGACAGGCTGCGCCGTCACTACACCGACCATCCGGAGCGAGCCTTGTACAACCTGGCGGTGATCAACTGGTTCAACGAGGAGGGCTCCCGTTTCAAGCCGTCGATGCAGGGCAGTGGCGTCTTCACCGGGAAGATCGCCCTTCAGACGGCCCTCGACACCACCGACGCCGACGGGACCACCGTGGCGCAGGCGTTGGGCGCGTGGGACATGCTCGGCGACAGCGACGTCTTCACCGTCGGTGACCACCACACCGCCGGCGGCCGCGCTGTCGCGTCGTACGCCGAGATCCACATCGAGCAGGGCCGCGAGCTGGACAAGGCCGGTGTGCTGATGGGTGTGGTGCCCTCCACCTGGGGAGCCAACAAATACGAGATCTCGGTGCTGGGCGCTCAATCCCATACCGGGGCCACCGCCATCGCCGACCGTCAGGATGCCCTGTACGGAGCAGCGAAAGTGGTTGTGGCACTGCGCGAACTCGCCGATGAATATGGTGATGACCTGCACACGTCCTGTGGTCAGCTGACCGTGTACCCCAACTCGCCGGTGGTGGTCGCCCGCGAGGTGGACATGCATCTCGACCTGCGGTCGCCGTCCGATGAGTTGCTCGAGGAGGCCGACGCCAAGTTGACCCGGGCGTTCGCCGAGATCGAGGTGGCCGCCGACGTCAAGATCGAGCGACGATTTGCACACACCTGGAAAGGCCATACCTATCAGCCCGAAGGTGTCAGTTTGGCCGAAGAGGTGATCGATGCCCTGGGGCACAGCCACATGCAGGTGCGCACCCGTGCAGGCCACGACTCGACCAACATGAAGGACGTTGTTCCCACCGTGATGTTGTTCATCCCGAGCGTCGACGGGGTATCCCACGCCGAGAACGAATTCACGCACGACGGCGATCTCACCGCGGGGGTCGACGTGCTGACCGAGACCGTGGCGCGGATGGTGGAAGGCAAACTGTGACCGATACGTTCGAGAACACACCGTTCGGGGGCCAGGACGCATTCGACGAGGCACGCGAGGCCGGCCGCCGTGCCCACGAACTCGACCGCGCCCACGTCTTCCATTCATGGTCGGCGCAGGCCCAGATCTCACCGATGACGATCCTCGCGGCGTCGGGTTCACACATCTGGGACGGCGATGGCAACCGGCTGCTGGACTTCTCCTCGCAGATGGTGAACACCAATGTGGGACACCAGCATCCGAGAGTGGTCGAGGCCATCGCCGAACAAGCGCGGACGCTCTGCACCATCGCACCCCAGCACGTCAACGTGGCACGGTCCGAAGCTGCACGCCTGATCGCCGAACGCACCCCCGGTGACCTCGACCGCATCTTCTTCACCAACGGCGGCGCGGATGCCGTCGAACATGCGGTGCGGATGGCGCGACTGCACACCGGACGGCGCAAGGTGCTGACCCGCTTCCGGTCCTATCACGGCGGCACCGACACCGCGATCAACATGACCGGCGACCCACGTCGCTGGCCGAACGACTACGGCGCCGCGGGAGTGGTCCACTTCTTCGGCCCGTTCCTGTACCGCACGCAGTTCCACTCGGTCGACGAGCAGCAGGAGTGTGAGCGCGCGCTCGAACACCTCGAGGCCGTCATCTCCATGGAGGGTCCTCAGACCATCGCCGCGATCGTCCTCGAACCGGTGCCCGGAACCGCGGGGATCATGGTCCCACCGCCTGGGTACTTGGCCGGTGTGCGTGAACTCTGCGACCGGTTCGGCATCGTGATGATCGCCGACGAGGTGATGGCGGGGTTCGGCCGGACGGGGGAGTGGTTCTCCATCAACCACTCCGGAGTGGTGCCCGACCTCATCACGTTCGCCAAAGGTGTGAACTCGGGGTACGTGCCGCTCGGCGGTGTCGCGATCAGCGGTGCGATCGCCGAGACGTTCGCCGACCGGGTGTACCCGGGCGGGTTGACCTATTCCGGCCATCCGTTGGCGACAGCCGCAGCGGTCGCGACCATCAACGCGATGACCGAGGAGGGCATCGTCGAGAATGCAGCGGCCATCGGACGCGACGTCCTCGGGCCCGGGCTGGCCGAGCTGGCGGCACGACACCGCAGCGTCGGCGAGGTGCGTGGGATCGGCGTTTTCTGGGCGGTGGAGCTGGTCAAAGACCAGGGCACCCGAGAACCGTTGGCGCCGTACGGTTCCACCAGCGCAGCCATGAACGACGTCATAAGTGCGTGCAAGAAGGGTGGACTGTTGCCGTTCGCCAACTTCAACCGCCTGCACATGGTTCCCCCGTGCACGGTGAGCCCGACCGAGGTCGTCGAAGGCCTGGAGATCCTCGACGCCGCGCTCACCGTCGCCGACGCGCTGGTCGGCTGACGGCGAGCGGCCGGTCAAAATCGGCTGGTGTGCTGTCCGGCGTCGTTACGCGGTCCGCTTACTCCTCGACAGCGGCGGTGAGTGCATTGATGTCGTCCTCGGACAACTCGATACCGGCCGCGGCCATGTTGTCTTCCAGGTGGTCGACGCTGGACGTCCCCGGGATGGGCAGTATCACAGGCGATTTCGCGAGCAACCAGGCGAGCGCGAGCTGCGAGGGGGTGGCTTGCTTCTGTTCGGCGATGGCGGCGAGCTTGCTGCCGGGGCCGGCGAGTTCGCCGGTGGCGAGCGGGAACCAGGGGATGAAGCCGATGTTCTCGGCCGTGCAGTGGTCCAGCAGCGCTTCCGCACTCCGGTTGGCCAGGTTGTACAGGTTCTGAACGGTCGCGATCTCGGCGATCTTCTGTGCCTCGATCAACTGGTCGACGTTGATCTCGGAGAGGCCGATCTGATTGATCTTGCCCTCCTCCTGCAGCAGCTTCAGTTCGCCGATCTGGTCGGCGAGATCGACTTTCGGATCGATGCGGTGCAGCTGGAACAGAGGGATCCGCTCGATGTCGAGGATGCGCAGACTCATCTCGGCCTGCTGGCGTAGGTATTCGGGCCTGCCGACCGGCCGCCAGTCACCCGGGCCGCTGCGCGTCAGGCCCGCCTTGGTCGCGATGACGAGGTCATCGGCATAGGGGTGGAGGGCTTGCCTGATCAGCGGTTCCGCGATCGCCGGGCCGTAGGAGTCGGCGGTGTCGATGAGGTTGACCCCGAGATCCACGGCTCGACGCAACACCTTCACGGCTTCTTCGGGGTTCGCGGGCGGTCCCCACACGCCGGGCCCGGTCAACTGCATCGTTCCGTAGCCGAGTCTGTTGACATTCAAGGATCCGCCGATGGCGAATTGTCCGGATTGCTGTGCGGCTGTGGTGTTGCTGGTCATAGAGGCACTCCCGATTGGAGATCGAAGACTGGATTGAACGGGTCATTTCACGGTAGACCCGATCGGCGCGGGGCGCTTCTGGGGTTCATGGCGCCCGGGGTGTCGCGGGCTAGCCTGGTGCTCTGACGTCCGAACGAACACCGTGAAGGGATCCGAGTGCCGAAGCTCAGTGCCGGGATCATGCTGTACCGCAGTCGTGATGGACGCATCGAGGTGCTGATCGCGCACCCTGGTGGTCCGTTCTGGGCCCGCAAAGACGAAGCGGCGTGGTCCATCCCGAAAGGGGAGTACACCGAGGAGGAAGAGCCCCTGGACGCCGCTCGCCGGGAGTTCCGCGAAGAGCTCGGTCTGGACGTACCCGGCGGTGAGGTCGCAGAACTCGGGGTGATCAAACAGTCGGGTGGAAAGATCGTCACCGCGTTCGCGATCGGGGCCGACCTCGACATCACCGGCGCGGTGAGCAATGAGTTCGAGATGGAATGGCCGCCGCGGTCGGGGACGATGAAGTCGTTTCCCGAAGTCGACCGGGTTGCCTGGTTCGACGTGGAGACCGCGCGCGTGAAATTGCTCAAGGGGCAACGCCCGTTCCTCGATCGGCTGCTCGATCTGCTCTGAGAATGCGAATTGCGGCGGAATTCAGTCCGGCATGGCGCGCGACACCTTGCGCAGCAGCTGAACAAGAGTGGCGCGCTCTTTCGCGTTGAGTCCGGCGAGCACCGCGGTGTCTCGGGCCAGTCGCCTCGGGAACTGGGCGTGGACCAATTCTCGGCCGGTGTCGGTCAGCTCCAGCAACACCACCCGGCCGTCACGGTCGGATTTCCTGCGCGCCAGTAGGCCGAGTTCGGCGAGGCGCTCGGTGAGTTTGGTGATGGATGCGCCGCTGAGCTTTGTCGTCGACACCACCTCGCTGGCACGCAGCGGGCGGTCGGCGCGGGCCAGTGCGCCCAGGATGTCGAACTCCGACCGGGTGATGGCATGGGCGTCCAGATCGCGGTCGAGTTGGTGGGCGAGGACCGACGAGATCCGGTTGATCCGTCCGATCACTTCCACGGGTTCGGTGTCGAGATCGGGATATGTCCTGGCCCATTCCTGCCGAACCCGCTCGACGACGTCCGACGGCTCATTCTCTTCGACCACCGGCACAGCTTATCGGCCCCAGGTATTTAGTTCACTAGTAAAATAGTGATAAATTACTTTGGTGCCTCTTACCGTTCCCGTCATCGACCGTGTCCACCGGAGCAGGTCGGCGCTGCTGCACTCGGTTGATCCGCAGACCTGGCGGTCCGCCGTGGTCACCGTCGAGACCGGCAACACTGCGATTGCTTCGGCAGTCCGGGTGGGACTGGCGGTGGCCTTGGTGCTGGTTGTCGGTGGGCTCACGGGCCACCGAGACGTCGCGGGATTCGCCGCGCTGGGTGCCCTCACCTCGGCCTTCTGTCGCCCCGATCCTTTTCGGCTTCGTCTGCCCCGACTGGTGGTGACGGGGGTGATGGTCACCGGGTACGTCGCATTCGGTGCGGCGCTGGGGGCAGCGGGGGTATCTCTCGCCGGAGAGGTGGTGGCCATCGCACTCGCCGCAGGTTTCGCCGCGCTGATACTGGGAGCGTTACGGGTGGTCGGCCCCGGCCCGGTCGTGATGGTCTTCGCTGCGGCTGGCGCCGCAGATTTTGCCGACAGCGCCGACGACGTCTGGAAAGCGTCGACCGCCGCGGTGATCGGCGCGGTGGTGGGCGTGGTCGCCTCGCTTGCGCCGTGGCTTGTGATGTGGGTTCGGCGTGAACGTCCACAGCCCCACCCGTCACCCGCTCGCGCCTCCCTGGTTCAGGAGTTGAATCGGATCGGGGACACGGAGCTGCTGTCGCGGTCGCTTCGGATCGTCGTGGCCGGCGGTGTCGCGGCCGGCATCGTCGCGGCGGCCGGTCTGCAGCATCCGATGTGGGCGGCCATGGGTGCCGTTGCCACGCTGCAGGGCGTCAACTACCACCTGACCGTCACCAGGGGAGTCCAGCGACTGCTCGGGAACGTCGGGGGCGCTGCGATCGCCGCTGGATTGCTGGCACTGCCGATCGGCTACTGGGGCGCGGTTGTTCTCATCGCCGTTCTGCAAGTGCTCGCCGAGACACTGGTCACCGTCAATTACGCACTGTGTTCGCTACTGGTCACGCCGATGGCGCTGATGCTGACCGCTCTCGGCGCCGGACTTGCGCCCGAGGTCGCCGTCGACCGGGTGCTGGACACTGCGGTCGGAGTGGTGATCGCGGTTGTGCTGGCTGCGTTCACCATCGCCCACCACGACGCCACCGTCTGATCAGCGCCAGCGCAGATCAACGCCCGATTCCCTCGGTCAGGAGGTGGGCGAGTTCGAGGTACGCCTGAGAATCATCAAGCCCGACAGCAGCTTTCACGCCCCGCTGCTGGATTCGAACCATCGCCGAGGTGGCGACATCGGCGACGAAGTCGGCGTGCACATCACGTACGTCCCCGGTGGCAACCCCTTCGTTGATGAGTTCGCGGACTCGGCCCGCGGCGGCACGCGTGTTCTGCTCGTACAGTTCTCGAGCCGGCGCGAAGGCGGCGAGATCTTCCATGAAGGTCTCACTCGCGCGGCTGAGCGCCGCTCCCACGGCGGTGAGGTACGCGGTCAACCGCGCCTTGGTGCCGGTGATGCCGACCAGTGCTTGTTCCACCTCGGCCGTGGCCGACCGGAAGAAGTCGACGGTGACCGCTCGCACCAGATCGTCCTTGCTGCCCGCGAGTGTGTAGAGGGTGGATTTGGAGCAGCGTAGTTGCGCGGCGATCTGGTCCAGCGTGAGATGCGCGAAACCGTCGGCGAGGAACAGTGCCGCCAGTTCGTGGAACAACTCGGCGCGGCGGGCGGTGGCGTGGGTCGGCGCAGCGGGTGTGGCCATGCGTCGATAGTACTGGCGAAGTGAATCTAGTACTGTCGGCAGTACTCAAGCGCGGCTTCCAGTACTGTCGCGCCCGTCCGACCGAGGAGACACCCATGCCCGTGGACCGGCTGCTGCCCACCGACGAAGCCCGCGACCTGGTGCAATTGGCAGGCGATGTCGCCGACAAGACCCTCAAGCCGATCGCCGATGAGTACGAGAAGGCCGAGAAGTACCCGGCTGAGGCATTCACGGTGCTGGGACAGACCGGGCTGCTGAGCCTTCCGTACCCCGAGGAGTGGGGTGGTGGCGGCCAGCCGTACGAGGTCTACCTGCAGGTGCTCGAGGAGATCGCCGCCAGATGGGCGGCAGTTGCCGTCGCGGTGAGCGTGCACTCGCTGGCCTGTCATCCCTTGATGGCGTTCGGAACCGACGAGCAGAAGAAGCGATGGCTGCCAGGAATGCTCAGCGGCGATCAGATCGGGGCGTACAGCCTGTCGGAGCCGCAGGCCGGATCAGATGCGGCAGCGCTCAACTGCAAGGCGGTGGTCGCTGACGGGGGCTACCGGATCACCGGCGCGAAGGCGTGGATCACACACGGCGGGATCGCCGACTTCTACAACCTCTTCGCGCGTACCGGCGAGGGTTCCAAAGGAATCTCCTGCTTCCTCGTCCCGGACGGCACCGACGGACTGACCTTCGGCAAACCCGAAGAGAAGATGGGCCTCTCGGCCGTTCCGACCACGTCGGCGCACTACGATTCCGCCTTCATCCCGGAGGAGCGGCGCATCGGCGCGGAGGGCCAGGGGCTGCAGATCGCCTTCAGTGCACTCGATTCCGGACGGTTGGGTATCGCTGCGGTGGCAGTCGGAATCGCCCAGGCGGCGCTTGATGAGGCGGTGGCGTACGCGAAAGAACGAAAGACATTCGGCAAGAAGATCATCGACCACCAAGGGCTCGGGTTCCTCCTGGCAGACATGGCTGCAGCGGTCGACTCGGCCCGGGCGACATACCTGGATGCAGCGCGGCGCCGCGATGCCGGGTTGCCGTACTCGCGCAACGCATCGGTGGCCAAGCTGGTCGCCACCGATGCGGCGATGAAGGTGACCACCGATGCCGTTCAGGTGTTCGGCGGCTACGGCTATACCAAGGACTTCCGGGTCGAACGGTTGATGCGCGAGGCCAAGATCACACAGATCTTCGAGGGCACCAACCAGATTCAGCGGCTGGTGATCAGTCGGTCGCTGGCAGGTTGATCCGCCGGGTTCACGGAAGTCCGACCATGTCGCGCCGGTAGATCAGCGCCGCTGCCCCGGCGAGCGGCGCGTCTTCCGGCAGTCCGGCGTCCAGGATCTTGACCCGCGAGATGTATTGCAGCGGATGGCGATTGACCACCGATTGGATCAGCGGCAGCAGATCGGGAGTCACTCGCGAGAATCCGCCGCCGATGGCCACGGTATCGAGCTCGACCAGCGCCGCGGCACTGCAGATCGCCTGGCCCACAGCCTCTGATACCCGGAGCACCGCGCTGTAGGCGATGTCGTCGCCGTCGCGATATGACGCGGCCAGGTCTTCTCCCGACTCGCCGGTCCACCCCTGAGCGCGGGCCCACGCCACCGCATGGGGTCCGGATGCCACCGACTCGAGGGTTGTCCGGCTGCCGATGCTGACCTCGCCCGTGAACCCTGACACCTGAATCTGTCCGATATGGCCGCTGTTGCCGGCGAGCACACGACCGTCGACGATGAAACCCCCGCCGATACCGGTGGAGAGCACCATGCCCATCAGATTGCGGGCACCGATCGCGTTGCCGAGCCACTGCGCAGCCAACACGATCGCCACGCCGTCGCGATGCAGGTGAACGGGGATGTCGCGCAGCGGATCCGGGAGACGATCGCTGATCAGTTGTCGAAGTGGATGACGACGCCACCGGGGCAGGTTGATGGGGGAGACGGTCCCGTTGTCCTCGTCGACGGGCCCTGCGGCGGCAATGCCCACGCCGACCACCCGTGTACCGGCCGGAATCTGCGCGAGTGCAGTGTCGACGACGCGCACAACGCTTTCTTCGAGTTCGGAGCTGGTGGCATCGGGCCCGGTGGGTGCGCGATTGCGTCCCGCCTCGAACACCTGCCCGGAGGAATCGACCCACGCGGCTTCGACCTTGGTTCCACCGAAGTCGACGGCGAGGACAACATCATCGGACACCCGTCCCAGCCTAGTGTGCGGGTCACCCGCACGGTCCAGTTGCGCAAAGACGCGCCACCCAGGTGGGGGTGGCGCGTCATGCGTTGATGGTCGACAACCGAGTTCAGAGCCGTTCGATGATCGTCGCGTTGGCGAGCCCACCGGCCTCACACATCGTCTGCAGTCCGTAGCGGCCGCCGGTCTGCTCGAGTGCGTTGACCAGGGTTGTCATGATGCGTGCTCCGCTGGCCCCGAGGGGATGGCCGAGTGCGATCGCGCCGCCGTTGACGTTGGTCTTGCCGAGATCGGCCCCCGTGTCCTTGGCCCAGGCCAGCACCACGGGTGCGAAGGCTTCGTTGACCTCGAACAGATCGATGTCCGAGATCTGCAGACCCGCTCTCTTGAGGACCTTCTGCGTCGCTGGTATGACACCCGTGAGCATGTAGATCGGGTCGGAGCCCACCACGGAGAAGCTGTGCAATCGGGCCAGCGGCCGCAGGCCCAGTTCCTTGGCCTTGGCGCTGCTCATGATCAGTACCGCGGCGCTGCCATCGGAGAGTGGGCTCGAGTTCGCCGCCGTGATCCGCCAGTCGATCTGCGGGAACCGTTCTTTCATGGCCGGGTTGTAGAACGCGGCCTTGAGTCCGGCCAATTGCTCAACGGTGCCGCCGGGTCGGATCATCTCGTCGGTCGACACGCCCGCGAGGGGAGCGATCTCTCGCTCGAATCGGCCGGCCTTGGTGGCCTCGGCGGCCTTCTCGTGGCTGGCGATCGAGAACTCGTCGAGCTCGGTGCGCGAGAAACCCCAGTCCGCCGCGATCAGTTCTGCGCTGTACCCCTGGGGGATGAACCCTTCTGGGTAGCGGCGCAAGAGCGCTTCACCGAATGGGTTTGCCCCGTCTCGGACATCGGACAACATCGGTACGCGGCTCATCGACTCCACGCCCGCGGCGACCACGATGTCCTGCACACCAGACATCACGGCCTGTGCTGCGAAGGAGATGGCCTGCTGGCTCGACCCGCATTGGCGGTTCACGGTGGTGGCCGGAACGGTCTCGGGGAAGCCCGCGGCGAGCACCGCATTGCGGCTGATGTTCTGGCCCTGCTCGTCGGCCTGTGTGACGTTTCCGGTGATCACGTCGTCGATCAGGGCCGGATCGATGCCGGTCTGTTCCACCAGGGACGTGAGGCTGTGGGCCAACATGTCCACCGGATGCACGCCGTGGAGCGCACCGTTTGATTTGCCCTTACCGATCGGGGTCCTGACTGCCCCGACGATGACAGCGTCGACGATCGAACTCATTGCGGCCTCCTGTTGTCTGACTATGGTCTATATAAGTCAGGTATACCCCTGGATATTCCGGGTTGTAAACCCTCCGACGGTGCCCCTGTTACAGCCGGTCGAGGGGAGTGGGGCGGGGAGAGGCAAGGTCGGTCCCGGTCAACCACCCAACATGGCCGGTAGTGTGTGCTTCCGTGGTGCGTCTTCCCAATCTCATGACCGGTCCAAGGCTTCTGACCAGTGCGGCAACAGCTGGCGTAGCGCTCACCGCGGCCGGCGTCGGCGCCGGGTCCGAGGTGTTCCGAGCGATGGGTGCACCCAAAGACCTTGTGCTATCCCACATCAGCCATTCGCCGCATCAAACCGGCGGCAACTTCGGAAACGTGGAGCCGCCGACACCCGTGCAAGGGGATCGGGCAGCCGCGCTGGCAATGCTCCGTCGCGGCGACATCGGCAAGCCGCGGCGACCGCTGGAGTTCGATGTGACGCCTCTGCCTGATGTCGCAGCCGAGCTGGCGGCGACCTGGATGGGGCACGCGTCGGTGCTCGTGGAACTGGACGGATACCGCATCCTCACCGACCCCGTCTGGAGCAAACGGTGCTCACCGTCGAGTCTGGTGGGACCGGCGCGTATGCACCCGGTACCCCACGCGCTGGCGGATCTGCCCGCGCTGGATGTGGTGCTCATCAGTCATGACCACTACGACCATCTCGATACGGCCACTGTTCGCAAACTCGCGGCCACCCATCCCGAGGCCGCGTTTGTCGCTCCCATCGGCGTCGGGGCGCACCTCGAGTACTGGGGCATCAGCCCCGAACGTATTCACGAGGCTGACTGGGGTGACTCGATCACGATCGGCGAGCTGACCTTCAATTGCACTCCCGCACGCCACTTCTCGGGACGCGGGCTGCAGCGCAACACCACCCAGTGGGCCAGTTGGGCGGTCGCCGGACCTCGACACAACTTCTTCTTCTCCGGCGACACCGGAATCACCGATGCGTTCGAGCAAGTCGGCACCGACCACGGTCCGTTCGGGCTGTCCCTGATCGCGATCGGCGCCTACGACCGGCTGTGGCCCGACATCCACCTCAATCCGGAAGAGGCGGTGAGAGTGCACCGAATGCTCAATCGCGCCAATCTGTCCGAGTCGTTGCTGCTGCCGATTCATTGGGGCACCTTCAATCTGGCTCTGCATGAATGGGCTGACCCGGTCCAACGTCTGCTGCCCGCCGCTCAGAGCGAACACATCCCCGTGATCACGCCGATGCCCGGTGCGCGTTTCGACGTACCGTCGCGGTCCGGCCACGGATTCGACACCCAGTCCTGGTGGGAAGGCGCAGCGTGACCACGCTCGGCGAAACACACGCCACCCCAGGCCTGACCGCCGCGCAGGTGGCCGAACGCGTCGCCGCCGGCCAGGTCAACGTCTTGCCGGACCGCTCGGGTCGCAGTGTCCTCGACATCGTTCGCGCCAATGTCCTCACCCGCATCAACGCCATCTTGGGTGTGCTGTTCATCATCGTGATGACCACCGGCTCGATCATCAACGGCGCCTTCGGTTTACTGATCATCGCCAACAGCGGCATCGGCATCATCCAGGAGATCCGGGCCAAGCGAACACTCGATGCGCTCGCGATCGTCGGGCAGACCCGGCCCATGGTGCGCCGGGATGGGGTGGCCGCCGAGATCGCGCCGAGCGAGGTGGTGCTCGGCGACATCATCGAATTGGGGCCCGGAGACCAGATCGTCGTCGACGGAGAGACCGTGGAGGCGGGAGCACTCGACGTCGACGAATCGTTGCTGACCGGTGAGGCCGACGCCGTCTTCAAGTCGGTGGGTGATCCGATCCTGTCCGGCAGCTTCGTGGTGTCGGGGTCGGGTGCCTATCGGGCGACCAAGGTCGGCCGCGACGCGTACGCGGCGCAGCTCGCCGAGGAAGCCAGCAAGTTCACCCTCGTCAACTCAGAACTCCGCAACGGGATCGACAAGATTCTCCGGATCATCACCTGGCTTCTGATCCCGGCTGGGCTGCTGACAATCGTCAACCAGCTGTTCATCAGTGAAAACGGCATCAAGGCAGCCCTTTTGGGCATGGTCGCCGCGCTGGTGCCGATGGTTCCCGAGGGCCTGGTGCTGATGACGTCGATCGCCTTCGCCGTCGGGGTCGTGCGGTTGGGTCGTCGACAATGTCTGGTAAACGAGTTGCCGGCCATCGAGGGCCTCGCCCGGGTCAACGTGGTGTGTGCGGACAAGACCGGCACGCTCACCGAGAACGGTATGCGGCTGGCGCAACTGGTTCCGCTCGGCGACGATCGCGCCCAGCTCGAAGAGGCCCTGGCCGCCCTCGCGGCGCACGACCCACGCCCCAACGCCAGTGTGCAGGCGATGGCCGAGGCCTACCCCGTCGCGCCGGAGTGGTCGGTGACCCACATCGCGCCGTTCACGTCGGCGAAGAAGTGGAGCGGGATCTCGTTCCAGGACACCACGACCGCCCAGGGCCAGGGCAACTGGTTGCTCGGCGCCCCCGACATGTTGCTCGATCCGGCGAGCGAGACCGCGGCCCGCGCAACGGAATTGGGCTCGGAAGGATTGCGGGTCCTGCTACTCGCCTCCACCGATCAGCCGGTAGACACTCCCACCGACGACGGCCTGTCCGCTCCGGGACACGTTGTGCCACGGGCACTCATCGCACTGGAGCAACGCGTTCGTCCCGACGCCCGCGAGACATTGGACTACTTCGCATCCCAGCACGTCGCGGTGAAGGTGATCTCTGGTGACAACGCCGTGTCGGTGGGCGCGGTGGCGGGTTCGCTGGGCCTGGGAACCGTTGACGACGCCGTCGATGCGCGGAGTCTGCCGACCGACCAGGACGAGCTCGCCGACGTCCTCGACGGCCACACCACCTTCGGTCGCGTACGACCCGACCAGAAACGCGCGATGGTGGGTGCGTTGCAGGGCCGTGGCAACACCGTCGCGATGACCGGCGACGGCGTCAACGACGTCCTGGCCCTCAAAGACGCCGACATCGGTGTGGCGATGGGCTCGGGTAGTTCGGCCAGCCGGTCGGTGGCCCAGATCGTCTTGCTCGACAACAAGTTCGCCACGCTGCCCTACGTGGTCGGCGAGGGCAGGCGGGTCATCGGCAACATCGAACGCGTCTCCAACCTGTTCCTGACCAAGACTGTGTACGCGGTGCTGCTGGCGTTGATGATCGGGATCGCCGGGGTGGCCGGGGAACTGTTCGGCTTCACGCCCATCTCCTACCCGTTCCAGCCCATCCACGTCACGATCTCCGCGTGGTTCACCATCGGTGTGCCGGCGTTTGTCCTCTCGCTGGCACCCAACAACGAACGTGCTCGCGGCGGCTTTGTCGGCAGGGTGCTGCGTCTGGCCATTCCGTCCGGCATCGTGATCGCCGTGTGCACGTTCGTGGCGTACGCACTGGTCTATCCCGGCGGGGAGGGAGTTGCGCTCGGTAGCAAGGACTCGGTCGAGATGACCCCGGAGCAGACGCAGGCGGCCACGACGGCCCTGATCACGCTCATCGCGATCGCGTTGTGGGTGCTCGCGGTGGTCGCGCGACCGTACACTGGTGGAAGGTTGTGCTGCTGGTCAGCTCGGCGCTGGCGTATGTGCTGATCTTCTCGTTGCCGTTCACGCAAGAGCTGTTCAAACTCGACCCGACTGACTGGAGCAAAACCGGAATTGCAGTCATTGCATCGGCGATCGGTATCGTTGCTGTGGAAGTGCTGTGGCGACTGAACCCGACAATTGCGGCGTGGTTTAGTAAAGTTAAATCGAATCCGCAAGAGCAAAGATCGCCGGCGTGAGAGCATCGGCGATCCGGAGATAGGAGTGGCATGGATTTCAAGAATTTGGTCAACAAGGGCAAGTCCACGCTGAGCAAGAACACCAAACTCATCGACCAGGGCGCCAGCGCGGTCAACAAGGCCACCAAGGGCAAGTACTCGAACCAGATCCGAAAGGGTGCAGATGCTGCCCGGAAGTTCGCGCAGGACGGGAACAACCCCGGCCACCAGAACCCAGGTCATCAGCCTCCTCGGTAAGGCGATCCCGGCAGCAGTGATTGTGCTGCTGTCGGTGAGCGCGTGCGCCAGCGGCGAGGACGACGGTCGAACGGCCGCGTCCTCGCCGCTGGCGTCTGTCCAGTCGTCGTCTGTTCCGGCCCCGGATTCGGATCGTCCGCCGGCTCCGGCGCCCGGCGAGCGCGGCGACATCGTCGAGCAGATGCCTTTCCAGGCGAGTTCCTCTCTGAGCGATGTGGCAGAGGTGACCCGTGTCATCTATCGCTCGACCGCCGGATATCAGGGCGGGTTCGGCACCGAGGTGTCCGGAGTGGTCGCCGTCCCGAACGGAGAGCCGCCTGCGGGTGGCTGGCCGATCGTCGCCTTCGGTCACGGAACAACAGGTACCGACGAGAGTTGCGGTCCGTCGGACTATCCCGACCTTCTCGGCGAAGACGGTGCCATCACTCGACTGGTCGGGCGCGGATACGTGGTGGCGGCCAGTGACTATCAGGGGCTGGGTACGTGGGTGAAGGATGCGCCTGGCCACCCGTATCTCGAACCGAAGACGATCGCCTACAACATGATCGATGCCGTGCGTGCCGCTCGGAATCTCGTTCCGGACACCTCCGATCGGTGGGCGGCGATGGGTGCCTCACAGGGCGGCCAGGCCGCGTGGGCGTCGGCCGACTACGCAGACGACTACGGCCAGGGTCTCGAGTTTGTCGGGGCGGCCGCATTGGCACCTGCTGCCGACCTCTCGCCGATCACCGACGCCGGAACCGAGATGGCGTACACCGACGCTCAGAAAATCTTCATCCCCAACCTCATCGCGGGGTTGAGGGAGGTGTACCCCGATTTCGACGCGGACGACTACATACGCGGAGGGCTGGCCGACAACGCCGACGTCTTCACATCCTGCGGTCCCACATTCTTGGTGGACCGATTCAGCGCGGCGATGAGCGTGGCCCCTGGAGACGCGGCCGTCGCCGATCAGGAGGCAGTGGACCGCATCCGCACGATCCTGAAGCAAGACGCGTTGCCTGCGGGCCGGGCAGCCGGACCGCTCTTCGTCGCATTCGGCGACCAGGACTCGATCATCTTGCCCGCATGGACCGCTGCAGCAGTGCTGCGTGCGTGTGCCGGCGGCGACGTCATCGAGGTGGTTCGCAAGCCCGACGGCGGGCACACCAATCTCGGTGTGACAGGCCCGACGGTCGACTGGATCGGCGATCGCTTCGCTGGTGAACCCGCCCCGGACACCTGCCCGGCATGACACCGATGGCTACGGTCCACCGGTTGCCGGTGTCGGAGCGCTAACGTCGCACCTATGGCAAAGGTCAAAGATTCGATCGACGTGAACCAGTCCCCGGAAGACGCGTGGGCGCATGTGCTCGATCTGTCGCGGTATGGCGAGTGGCTCACTCTGCACGATGGCTGGCGTAGCGAGTTGCCCAGCCCCGACGAGATCCAGAAGGGCACGAAGGTGTCTTCGGTCATCGCGGCCAAGAATGCCAAGCTTCGTTTCGACTGGGTGGTGGATGAGTTCGATCCGGCCCGCCGGGTGGACCTGAAGGGCGACGGCAAGGGGGGCGTCACGGTCACCCTGACACTGACCGTGGAGCCCGCCAAGAGTGGGTCAAAGGTTGGACTCGAGGTGAACCTGACCGGATCGCCGATGATGTCGTTGATCATTCGCAGTACCGCGAAGATCCTCAAAGGCGAGATCAACCAATCACTCAAGAACTTTCGCGATCTTTACTCCCGACCGTAGAGCCGTTCGCCAGACCTGAAGGCGAGCCGGGTCTGGCGTCTGCCCGCCACCATCTGGGGTGTTGGTTCCTGATTCGCTGTGGATAGAATCCGGCGAACCTCGAAACAACAGGGTGGGTGACGCATGGGTCGACATGGGGTCGATAGCAGGGCCGATGACGACTTCGGATTCAGCGAGGGCCGAAACGGCGGTCGGGGCGGCGGCGCCCGCTGGGCGCTTCTTGCGCTGGTTGTCGTCGCGGTGTTGGTGGCCGGGCTGATTCTCTGGCGGACGGTCTGGGCGTCGTCCGGCAGCGACTGTGACTCGCGTGAAGCGGTGTCGGTGATCGCCGATCCGTCGATGGCTGCGACCCTCAAGCCCCTGGCGGCCGAGGCATCGGCCGACTCGTGTTACGACTTCAATGTGGCTGCGGTCAGCGGTGCCAACGTTGCCGGCCAGCTCACCAAGGGTGATCAGGCGCCCGACCTGTGGATCGCCGATTCGCAGGCTCGCGCCCGTAAGATCACCGACCAGGCCCGCGTGCAGCGCGACGTGATCGCCGAATCCGTTGCGGCCAGTCCGGTGGTGGTGGCAGGTAAAGATGTTGCGGCCCTGACGAATTGGGTCGACGTCATGAAGCTGCCCGGCCTGCGCCTCGGCAACCCCATCGACTCCAGCACCGGCGACGCGCCGATCGTCGGAGCGCTTGCGGCCGAACAGGCCGGCGCCATCGACCGCAAGCAGTTCACCGATGGAATGACCCTGCTGGCTCTGCAGCAGGGCAACGCCCGCATCGGGGGCGACTCCGATGTCGACCGGCTGCAGGTTGCCGCAGGCAGCGAGTCGCCGACAGTGGTCAGCGAGCAGCACTTCATCGAGTTCCAGAACACCAGCGGAAACAGTGGTCTGCGAGCCGCGATCCCCGCCGACGGGACCATGATTCTCGACTATCCGATGCTCAACACCGCGTCGGCAGCGCGGAAAGAGATCGTGGCCGCAGCGGGTGAACAACTGGCCGAACACATCACGTCCGAGGACGGCGCGAAAGCGCTGACCACCGCCGGATTCCGAACGGCCATCGACGCGCCGTCGCCGGAAGGGGGCGTGGGTGCGGTGAAGGTGCTGACGCTCAAAGACCCTGCGCAGGAAGAGAAAGCGCTCAGGCAGTGGGCAGTTCTCGGAGTGCCGATTCGCACGCTGGTGGTGGAAGACGCGTCCGGTTCGATGCGTGAACCGGCGGGCACGTCAACCCGGGCCGAGATGCTCGTGGAGGCCAGCCAGAACGGCCTGAAGATCTTCCCGAACAATTCGGCACTGGGTGCGTGGCTGTTCTCCATCGACATGGGTGGGCCGGCTCAGGACTGGCTGCCGATCGCTCCCATCGAACGCCTCGACACCGTTGATGCCGATGGTCAGACCCATCGCAAATATCTGGAGTCGCAGATCGTGACGCTTCCGGGTCGGGTGGGCGGCGCCACCGGGCTCTACGACACGACGCTGGCGGCGTTCAAGGAGGTCCAGGACAGTTATGACCCCAACTATTCGAACAGCGTCATCCTCCTGACCGACGGCCAGAACGAGGACGACAACTCGATCAGCCTCCAGGGTTTGCTGGCCGAGCTGAAACGGCTCGAGGATCCGGCCCGACCGGTGCTCATCCTCACCATCGGCATCACCGAGGATGCCGACGCCGAATCACTCAAACAGATTGCGGACGCCACCGGCGGAAGCAGCTACGTTGCAGAGACGCCCGCCGACATCTCGAACGTGTTCATCGACGCGGTCGCGGCGCGGATCGCCGCAGCTGGACGGTAAAAAATTCAGTTCTACAACGAGTCCGCTTAAAGCCGGCTGAGATCTGAGAGTCTGCTGTCAAAGGCCCCTGAAACGGACCACGGTCGACCCTGAGGCGGCAGTATGGAGCCATGACCTCGACATCGACTTCATTCCACAACAGCCGAATCGTCAACGCGGGCAAGGTCGCTGCAGTCATTGCAGCAGCGGGAGCGGCCATCGCCGCCTGTGGCGACGACGGAAGCAGCACCGCGGCAAGCTCCACGACCGCGGCGGCCAACAGCACCGCTGCCGACACCAGCGCAGTACAGAACGAAGCAGCCACCTCGGCTTACAAGAACGGCGAATACACCGCCGTCGGCTCCTACCAATCACCCGGCGGCGAACAGCAACTCGGCGTCACCGTCACCCTGTCCAACTCGGTGATCACCGCGCTGTCGGTGGACACCAGCCAGACCAAGGGCACCTCGGCCGACTTCCAGGGCAAGTTCAAGAGCGGCATCGACGCGCTGGTTGTCGGCAAGAGCATCGACGAACTCGACGTCAGCAAGGTGTCCGGATCCTCTCTGACGTCGGGGGGCTTCAACGACGCCATCGACCAGATCAAGACCGACGCCGCGGCCTGATCGACACCCGCCTTGTCGTGACCGATTCGAATGAGTGGGTGTTCACCGCACTAGGCACGGCTTGGGACATCACCCTGTCGCAGGCCATGCCCGAAGTGTTGCAGGCCTCGGTCCTCGGTGAACTCGACCGCATCGACCGCACCTGGTCTCGGTTCCGGCCCGACTCGATGGTCGCCTCGATTGCCCGCGCGCCCGGCACCTACCCGGTGGAGCCGTCTGACCAGCCATTGCTCGACCTGCACCGCACGCTGTACGAACTGACCGGCGCGATGGTGACGCCCATGGTCGGACAAACCCTGGCAGACGCCGGATACGACGCCGAGTACACCTTGCAGCCGGGCGAGACGATTGCGACCGTGCCAGCCTGGGACGACGTACTGGGCGGGTGGCAGGGTCAGCTGGAGGTACGGTCTCCGTGCCTGCTGGATGTCGGGGCCACCGGTAAGGGATTCGCGGTGGACCGCGTCAGCGCACTGGTGAAAGCGGCGGGCTTCGAGGAGTACCTGGTCAACGGGAGCGGTGACATCAGGGCCGGTGCCGCACCTCATCGCATCGCGCTGGAACACCCCACCGACCCGACCAAGGCCATCGGCACGGTGGTCATCGAGAACAACGCGATCTGTGGCTCCGCGGGCAACCGCCGCGCGTGGGCCGATTGGCATCACATCGTCGATCCCGTCACGTCAGCGCCGACCCGTGAGGTGCTGGCGACCTGGGTGATCGCCGACGACACCATGATCGCCGACGGACTGTCCACGGCGCTGTTCTTCACTCCCGCCCAGAAGCTGTTGAGCCACTTTGAGTTCGAGTACGTTGTGGTGCGCGCCAACGGCACGGTCGAACATTCGCACGCCAGAGAACTGGAGCTTTTCCTATGAAGATCGTCCGCGCCGTGGACCGATTGTCGATGTACCGGTTCGTGTTGATCGCGTTGGCGATCCTGGCGGCCTACGCAATCATCGTCGCCGCGTCCGGCGCCAACTTCGCCTACACAGCAACCGAACTGCTCGGATCACTGGCCATTCTCGTGGCCGTCTGTGCCGCCGTGACATACCTCTGCGCCGCCATCGTGCGGGTGCCGCCGGGTAGCGAGTCGTGGATGATCACCGCCATGATCCTGTTCTTCATCTTTCCCGGGCTCACCGACACCGACAGTGCATGGGGACTCGTTCTCGCGGCCGCGATCGCCAGCGCCTCCAAATATGTTGTCGCCGTGCGTCGTCGACATATCGTGAACCCGGCAGTGGCCGGCGCGGTGGTGAGCTATCTGTTCGCGTACTTCTCGGTCGGGCCGTTCCTGTACCCGGTCTGGTGGATTGCAGCCGAACCGTTGATGGTCGCAATGATCGTCGTCGGTGTAGCGGTGGTGTGGAAGCTGCGCGAGTGGTGGCTCGTCGGGGTGTTCCTGGTGGTGGCCGTCTTGACGATGATCGTGGTCGCGGCCGACAACGGCACACCCGTGGGCGACGCGCTGCAGCTCGGATTCCAGTCCACGCCACTTCTCTTCGTGGCGGCCATCATGCTGACCGAACCCTTGACGTCGCCGACCAGTCGCATCCCCACGCTCGTCTATGCGGCTCTCGTTGCCGTGTTGATGTACTGGAATCAGTCCCTCGAGATCACGTCCGAGTACACGTTGGAGTTCGTACCGGAGATCGCGCTGCTGGCCGGTAGCCTGTTCACATTTGTCGTCGGGCGGCAGTGGCGACGGCACATACTCGAGGTCGAGTCCGTGCAGCCGATCGGCACCGACACATACGAGGTGCTGGCCTCACCAGGGTTGCGGTTCCGGCCCGGGCAATGGGCCCAGATCTCTGATCCGACATGGAGTCCTGCACCCGAAAAACAGGGCACGCGTAGGGTTCTGTCCCTGGCAGGAGCGCCGGGGGAGGGCACCACCCGCTTCGGATTCACCGTCAGCGGCCGTCCCTCGGAGTTCAAGCGGCGTCTCATCGAAGACGGTGCGGGGCGCCGACTGTACGTCGACGAGGTCGGCGGCGACTTCACGCTGCCACGAAACCTGCGCTCTCCCATGGTGTTCATCGCCGGCGGTATCGGTATCACGCCGTTTCGGTCGATGCTCGCCGACCTCACGGCGCGCGGCGACACCGACCTCACCCAGGTCTCGCTGATCTACGCCGCAAACTCTGAGGACCGGCTCGTGTACGGCGATGTGCTGGATGCGGCGCGCGCACGTGGAGCCCAGGTGATCACCGTGGTCGGGGGATTGGTGAGTGTTGATGACGTCGCTGCTGTCGCGCGCCCCGGCGCGCACTATTACCTCTCTGGCCCGCCGATGATGCTCTCTGCGCTCAAGCCCATGCTGATTCGCGCCGAACCCGCCTTACGCTGGCAGCCGTGGCGTCTGCACACCGACCGGTTCATCGGGTACTGAGTTGTCGGGGGTGGTTTAGCACTCCCTCCGACTTTGGTGAGTTCCTCCGGTTGCAGTCGGAGGGTGTGGCTGATGTCGGAGGGTGTGGTGGTTGGGGTGGTGTGCAGAGGTGTGTCTGCACTTCCTCCGACTTTGGTGAGTTCCTCCGGCTGCAGTCGGAGGATGTGGCTGATGTCGGAGGGTGTGGACCTGTGCACACACTCGAAACTATCCACAGAAGGCCCTTTTTCGACGGTACCTGGTCGGCGGGGGGCAACGACGATGGGTAGATGCAGTCATCGGAATTCGGGCTCATCCGGCGAAAGACAGTGGTCGAAGGTGGGTTCGGCAGCGACTCGCAGCTGAGAGCGGCACGGCGGGCCGGGATCATCCAGCCGGTTGTCCGCGGTGTGTCGGCGCCTGGGGGCGTGGCGCTGTCGCAGGACGACGAGTACCGCCGGCGCGTGATCGCGGTTGCCGGGCGTTCGAGAGTTCGTGTCGTGAGCCATCAGTCGGCAGCGGTGTGTCATCGGATGCAGCTCTTTCGACCGGACCAGCGATACGTCCACTTGATTGCGCGGACCAAGGGCAAGCGGGAGGGCGACGTTCACGTCCACCATGCCCTCCTTGCCGACACCGACATCGTGCTCATCGACGGTATTCGAGTGACCAGCCGAGCAGTGACGGCATGTGATGTGGCGCGGGCGGGAACGTTTGAACAGGCCGTTGCCGCATTGGACGATGCCCTGAGGTCGGGCGTGACGCTGGCCGAGCTACACACCATCGCGGCGCGAACCCCACACGCCGCCGGTATCGGGATGTTTCGTCGCGCATTACTGACGGCTGACGGGGACGCGGAATCCGTTGGTGAATCGGTCAGTCGAGCCTTGATGGCCGGTTGGAAAGACATCCCGACGCCGACGTTGCAGACGGAGTTCTTCGATGCCGACGGACTGATCGGCCGAACGGATTTCGACTGGGATGGAAAGGTCGTCGGCGAGTTCGACGGTCGAATCAAGTATCTCGGGACCCTTGCGGAAAATGAGCGGCCCGAGGACGCGGTGTACCGCGAGAAGTTACGCGAGGATCGGCTGCGCGCCATCGGAATCGTGGTGGTCCGGTGGTCGTGGGATGACCTCCTCAATCCAGGTCGCCTGCACGCGAAACTGCGATCCGCGCTCATCCGAGGTGGCGTAATCCCCGGTTGAGGGGCCACATCCTCCGACTGTGGTGAGTTACTCCGGTTGCAACCGGAGGATGTGGCTGGAGCCGGAGGGTTTGCGGGGACGGGGCCTCATCCTCCGGCTGTGGCTTGCGGGCGGCGGGTTCGTTTGTCGCGGTTGGTTGCTCGCGGCGCAGATCCTCCGATTGTGGTGAGTTACTCCGGTTGCAACCGGAGGATGTGGCTGATGTCGGAGGGTTTGCACCCACGGGACGCACATCCTCCGACTCCAGCCGATAGAACCGACCTACCCCCGAGACACCAACGCTCGGAGGAAGAAGGCCACGTTCGCCGGGCGTTCGGCCAGGCGGCGCATGAAATAGCCGTACCACTGCGACCCGAAGGGAACGTAGACACGGACTCGACGTCCGTCGCCGACGAGACGGAGTTGTTCGGCGCTCCGGATCCCGTAGAGCATCTGGTGTTCCCAGTCGTCGGTGGCGCGTCCGGCGTCGGCGGCCATGGCCGCGGCGGCGGCGATGATGGCCGGATCATGACTGGCCACCATGGGGTATCCCTGCCCATTCATCAGCACCTGCAAGCAGCGTTCATACGCCGCATCGACGTCGGTCTTGCGTTGGAACGCCACCTCGGCAGGTTCGGCGTAGGCGCCCTTGCAGAGCCGGATCCGCGAGCCAGGTGCCGAGAACTCATGGCAATCGTCCTCGGTCCGGTGCAGGTACGACTGGAGGACCGTTCCCAGGGCCGGAAAGTCGGCACGTAGTTCACGGACAATCCGCAATGTCGAGTCAGTGGTGGTGTGGTCCTCGGCGTCGACGGTCACCCACACTCCCGCGTCCTCTGCTGCGGATGCGATCCGGTGGGCGTTCTCCAGTGCGATCTTCTCCCCGTGCCGAGGCAAGGCGCGGCCGAGCGCCGACAGCTTGAGTGACACCTCCACCGGATGCGCGCCGGCGACCGACTCGGTGTGGTCGCCCAACATTCCGATCAACCTCAGGTACGCCTGGACAGTCGCGTCGGCTTGGGCTTCATCGGTGGTGTCCTCACCGAGGTGGTCGATAGAGATCATCCGACCAGAGTTCAACAGCCCGACCCCGGCCTCCATCACCTCACGATGGGACTCGCCGGCAACAAAGCGCGACACCACGTTCCGGGTCACCGGGACTCGTTCAGCGGTTCGCTTGATCCGGTCGCTGGAGGCGGCAGCCATGATGATGGTGCGTGCTGCACCCGCGGTCATCCCGGTCATGTCACTCACCGCGCCCGGCGTCGTCGCGCTCCATGTGCGGGTACCCCGCCGACGTCGCCGGGACGAAGGTCTCCTTGATGGTGCGTGTTGACGTCCAGCGCATCAGGTTCTGCTTCGACCCCGCCTTGTCGTTGGTGCCCGAGGCGCGCCCTCCACCGAACGGCTGTTGCCCGACCACGGCGCCGGTGGGTTTGTCGTTGACGTAGAAGTTGCCCGCCGCGTTGCGCAACCCTGTCATCGCGGCTTCGACGGCAGTCCGGTCGTCGGCGATCACCGCCCCGGTCAGTGCGTAGCTCGCCGATGAATTGATCTCCTGTACAACAGAATCGAATTGTCCGTCGTCATAGACGTGCACCGCGAGGATGGGAGCGAAGTACTCCTTGTGGAAAGCCTCGTCGGCGGGGTCGTCACTGAGCAGCACCGTCGGGCGTACGAAGTATCCCTCTGCGTCGTTGTAGTCACCGCCCGCCGCGATCGTCAACGACGGAACCGACTTCGCCCGTTCGATTGCGTTGACCGCCTTGTCGAAAGCGCGTCTGTCGATGACTGCGCCGCCGAAGTTGGCGAGGTCGCGGACATCGCCGTATGAGAGGGCATTGGCTTCTTGCAAGAAATCGTCGCCCATCTTGTCCCACACCGACCTCGGGATGTACGCGCGCGAGGCTGCCGAGCACTTCTGGCCCTGATATTCGAACGCGCCGCGGATCAACGCTGTGCGCAGAACGTCGGGGTCGGCCGAATCATGCGCCACGACAAAGTCTTTGCCTCCCGTCTCGCCGACGAGTCGGGGGTAGGCGCGATAGCGCTGGATATTGCTTCCGACTTCCCGCCACAGATTCTGGAATGTGGCGGTTGAGCCTGTGAAGTGGATGCCTGCGAGGTTCTCGTCGGCCAACGCGACGTCTGACACGGCGATGCCGTCGCCGGTGACCATATTGATGACACCCGGGGGAAGGCCTGCGGCTTCGAGTAGCTGCATGGTCATATACGCGGCGTAGGTCTGCGTCGGTGACGGCTTCCAGACCACCGTGTTGCCCATGAGCATCGGTGCGGTCGGTAGATTCGCGGCGATCGCGGTGAAGTTGAACGGGGTGATGGCGTAGACAAAGCCCTCGAGTGGGCGATGATCGAGCCGGTTCCACACCCCAGGGCTGGAGACGGGTTGCTCGGCCAGGATCTCGCGAGCGAACCCGACATTGAACCGCCAGAAGTCGACGAGCTCGCACGGCGCATCGATCTCGGCCTGCTGCACGCTCTTCGACTGCCCGAGCATCGTTGCGGCGGCGATCTTCTCGCGCCAAGGTCCCGACAGGAGGTCCGCAGCCCGGAGCAAAATGGTTGCGCGTTCGTCGAAAGATGTTGCCGCCCAGTCCGGCGCGGCGGCGAGCGCAGCGTCGACCGCTCTGCGCGCATCGTGTGTGGTCGCGTTTGTCAGTGTGCCCAGCACCTCGTGGTGCGCGTGTGGCTGGACCACCGCGATCGCGGCGCCTGAACCGCTGGCATGTGTGCCGCCGATGACGTGGGGGAGTTCGATCGGGTCGGCGGCGCTCATCTCGGCCAGGGTGGCCACGATCCGGGAGCGTTCCGGAGATCCGGGGGCATAGGTGTGCACGGGTTCGTTGTGGGCAGGTGGGGGTGTGGTGATGGCGTCCATGTCCTAAACTACAGCGCCATCAACGGCCCGGCGATATGGCCGATCGGACTAAGATGAAGTGAGTTCTTGGGCCGATCGAACAAGGGGTGCCGATGGCAGATACCGATGGTCGCGGGGCCGTGACACTCGGGCGGTTGCTTCTGGCACTCGACGGAACGCTCGTCACGCTGGTGGAGGCGCCCGAAGGACTCGACTGCCCGGTGACCGCAGCCTCCCTGCTCGACGCGGATGACCTGCACCTCGGGGTGGGACGCGGGGCCAGAGCGGCCGAGTTGGCCCTGCTCGTCGGTGTCACGCCAGCGCAGGTGATGGCGTGGTTGGCGAGTCTCGGCAGCCATGCTCCGACGGCCATCCTGCTCAAGGCGCCGGACGGGGACGTCACCCGGCGCGCGGTGTCCGCTGGTATCGCTGTGGTCGCGGTGGATCCGCATGCGCGGTGGGAACGGATCTACAACTTGATCGGGCGGGTCCTCGACCACGCTCGTGCCGAGTCCTCGGAATCGATGGCAAGCGGCACGGCGGGTGATTTGTTTGCTCTCGCGCAGGCGGTCGCAGATCGGACCGGCGGACTTGTCAGCATCGAGGATGCGGGCTCACATGTGTTGGCGTACAGCTCATCTGATGAACAAGCCGATGCCCTTCGCCGGTTGTCGATCCTCGGCCGGGAGGGCCCACCGGAGATGCTCGACTGGCTTCGTCAGTGGGGCGTGTTCACTGCTCTGAGAGCGGGGCCAGACGTGGTGTCGGTGGCGGCTCGCGACGACCTCGGGCTGCGACCAAGAATTGCCGTGGGCATCAGAACCCCAAGAGGCAGTGAGTATCTCGGGACCTTGTGGCTCCAGCAGGGAAAGGCCGAACTGTCGCCCGATTCCGGCGACGTGATCGCCGGCGCTGCAGCCGTGGCCGCTCGCATCATCTCCCGCGCTGCAGCGGTCCCTTCCGTGCATGCCGAACAGGTGCAACGGCTGCTGGGCCTGCGCGGTGACACCGTCGACATCCCGTATCTCGCCGACGCCCTGAACATTCCGCGTTCAGGCCCCGCTACCGTCGTCGGTTTGGCACGTCGGTTTCCCGCACAGTTGCCGACGGATTCCGTTGCCGCCTATCTGCCGGCAGTCACGCTGCACGCCAGCGCTTTTCGTCCGGATTCAGTGACTGCCGCGGTCGGTGAGAGGGTGTACGTCATCTTGCCGGACACGGACGGCGGAGCATCGACGGTGCGCTGGGTGCAGAGCACGGTGGCAGCGGCCGACCGCCGGTTCGCCATGCCGATCCGGGGAGTCATTGCCGATTCGCCCGCTGGTCTGGCGGCGGTGCCGGGCCTGCGGACCGAGATCGACCGGGTCCTGGACGCGGCATCGCGGGAAGGCGCGTTGATCGACGTGGTGACCACCGTCGCGGAGTCGCGCACCGGCGTCTTGCTCGGCGAGATCGTCGGACTGCTCGCCGACAACCCGGATCTCGTCGACCCGAGAGTGGGCCGACTGAGGGACTACGACCGCACCCACGGCTCCGACCTGGTGGCCAGCGTCCGCGCCTACCTGGATGCGTTCGGCGACGTGCGCACAGCTGCCGCCACCATGCACGTGCATCCGAACACGCTGCGATACCGGGTTCGGCGAGCCCAGGAGGTGACCGGACTCGACCTCGGCGATCAGGCGTCGCGGCTGGTGGTGTCGCTGGCCCTGCGGGTCTGACATCTCGAACGTCGGGCACAGGAAGTGCCCCCGGCAGGAATCGAACCTGCGACACCCGCTTTAGGAGAGCGGTGCTCTATCCACTGAGCTACGAGGGCGGACCCGACAAACTTACCAACTCAGTTGAGATAACCCTCGACCACATTCGGCGGACGGACTTCGGCGTCGTCAGGGTCTTTGCCCGCCCGACGGAGGGCGTCGCGCTGGCGGAGCAGATCCCAGCACTGGTCGAGCTGAACCTCGATGTCGCTGAGCTGCGAACGCTCGTCGTCGGGGCTGATCTCGCCGTTGGACACCTGGTCACGCAGTTCTTTCTCCTGCGCGATCAGGTCGGTGATCTGCGTATGCAAATTCTTGTCATTGGTCATTTCACGAATTCTAGGCGCGCGCGGGTTCGTGCACAGTTCGGCCCCGCCCATCGGCCGAATCCTGGCGACTCGGACCGGTGGCATCCGTAATGTCACCAACCATGAGCCGAACCATTGTGCCCAGGGAACCCGCGATCGAAGCGCTCACCGCGGTCTGGGCGTCTGTGCACCGATTGGCCGACTCGTTGACCGACGACCAGTGGAAGCACCCCTCGACGCTGCCGGGGTGGTCGGTGGGGGACATCGTGACCCACGTGTTCACCACGGAGTTGATGCTTCTCGGTGATCCGGAGCCCGTGGTCGAGGCCGACGTCACCGCCTATCCGCACGTTCGTAACGACATCGCGGCAATGAACGAGCGGTGGCTGGTGCACTACCGCGCACAGGGGAGGGCCACCACGATGGCTGACTTCGGCGACGCCATCAAGCGCCGCACTGCCGCCCTCGACGCGGCAACCCAAGACGACTTCGACGCCGACTCATTCACCCCGGCAGGGCCGGACACCTATGGCAGATTCATGCGGATCCGGGTCTTCGACTGCTGGATGCATGAACTGGACGTGCGCGACACCCTCGGACTGCCTGCGCCGGATGATGCAGTCAGTGCGCGGTTCGCCGCCGACGAGATCACCCAATCTCTGCCCTACCTCGTCGGAGAGAAGGCGGGGGCACCGACAGGCAGTCGGGTGCGCTTCGACATCACCGGCCTGACTCCCAGAACAGTGAACATTGCCGTCGACGGCCGAGCGGCAATGGTCCCTGAGTTCGCCGAGGAACCCACCTTGGTGCTGCGCCTCGGCATCGCAGATCTCGCCCGTCTGATCGGTGGACGGACAAGTGCTGATCCGTCGGCCGTCGAGGTGACCGGCGATTCCGACCTCGCAGATGCTGTGCTCGGCAACCTCGCATTTACGATCTGACTCGGAGATGACCATGATCAGGCGGATTCTCGCGGTTGTTCTCCCGATTCTCGTCGCCGTGGCCGTCCCGGCCGCGCCCGCTTCGGCGCAGGGTGCGGTGCTCGGTGACGACTTCCTGTGGGGCGTCGGTTCGGCAGGATTCCAGTCCGAGGGCAGCTCCCCGGACAGCAACTGGCTGCGCTACTCGAACAGCACACGGGTCCACGACCGCGTCGGTACCTCCGTCGACTTCCGCCACCGCTACGCCGAAGACATCGAGAACGCGAGGTCGATGGGTGTCGAGGTGTACCGGATCAGCATCGAGTGGGCGAGGATTCAGCCTTCACCGGGGGTATGGGACCAACAGGAACTCGCCTACTACGACGACGTGATCCATCACATCCTGCGTGCGGGGATGCGCCCGATGATCACCCTCGACCATTGGGTGTACCCGGGCTGGGCTGCTGATCGTGGTGGCTGGAACAACCCGACGATGGCTGCGGACTGGCTCGCGAACGCGCGCGCGGTGGTCGACCGCTACGCCGCATACGATCCGATCTGGATCACCATCAACGAACCGTTGGTCTACACCTTTCTTCGTGAGGTGAACTTCGGTGGTCTTGCGCCCCAAAACGTTCCGCTGATGATGAACCAACTCGTACACGTGCACCGCGCCATCTACGACTACATCCACGCCCGTCAGCCAGGCGCCTGGGTGTCGTCGAACTCGGCCTATCTGCCGACCGTGCAGCCGGCCCTCGATGCACTCTTCCTCGACCGCATCGCCGACAAGCAGGACTTCGTGGGCATCGACTACTACTACTCCGTGGCCGCAACGGATTTGAATACCTACAACGCCGCGACCGAGGAGTACTGGAAGGCATCCACGTCGGCGGATGGGCTCTACTACGCGCTGCGGTATTACGCGCGAAAGTTCCCTGGCACGCCGCTCTACATCGTGGAGAACGGTATGCCCACCAAGGACGGCGAACCGAGGCCCGACGGATACAAGCGTGAAGACCAGCTCCGCGACGCCGCATACTGGATCTCCCGCGCCAAGTCCGACGGTATGAACGTGGTCGGCTACAACTACTGGTCCATCACCGACAACTACGAATGGGGCAGTTACGCATCACGATTCGGCCTCTACCGCGTCGATGTGAAGTCCGACCCGTCACTGACCCGGCAGCCGACCGATGCGGTGGCCGCCTACCGCGACATCATCTCCGGTGAAGGCGTTCGGTCAGATTATCGACCCACCCGGCCGGCCCAGTTCTGCTCACTGGTGGATGCTCCAACGAGCTGCAGTCAGCCGGTACGGTGAACTCGCCGGACGAGAAGTCCGCACGATCGCCCCGAAGATTCTCCTCAGCGGAACGTTCGGCTTCTGCCGTTCCGAAGATCGCAACGGCAACCGCGCCGAGTGTGGCGAACGTGAAACCTGCCAGGGCAAGCCATTCGAGCCCCGGCACCGTCGAGTCGCCGAGCCACATGACTCCGACGATGGCCGGTGCCGCGGTTTCACCGACAACCAGCGCCGCGGTCGACCCGTTGACCGCACCGAGCTGCAGCGCCACCGTGTGCAAGTAGAAACCTGCGGCCCCGGCAATGGCGATGACCCAGGCCGCCGGGTCGGCGAGCATGGTGGACATCGAGAACGGGGACACGCCGTCGAGCACTCTGACGCCGATCGCGACCGCACCGAACAGCAAACCTGCTGCGGCCCCGGCCGCCACCGATCCGCCGCGTCCCATACGCCGCACACCGAACAGTGACAAGCCGACAATTAGCAGGGTGGCCAGCAACAGTGCCCAATGCAACGACCTCGACGTCTCGTATGAGGTGTGCGGTTCTGACGCGGCCCCGAGCAGCAGCAGCGAACCCATCACGGTGCCCATGGCTGCCCAGTCGCGGCCATGGAGTTTGATTCCCAGCAACCGGGTGCCCAAGAGGGCGGTGACCACGAGGTTTCCGGCGACGATGGTCTGGGACAGGAACAGTGGCAATGCGCGTGCGGCACCGGCACCGGCGATGAAACCCAAGACGTCGAACAACGCGCCGACGATGAACACGCCGGTGAGTGCGGTGGCGACGGTCGACTGCAACGTGGGCGAACCCGCCGCGGTGGACATGCGGTGGTCATCGGCGTTCTCGCGTGCCGCCTGGCGCGCACCGAGCGCCTGCATCACCGACGACAGTCCGTAGCCGACCGCGGCCAGCAACGCCAACGTGATTCCGACAATCACAGGCCCACACCCACTTCCCACACTCGACCCGGTCCAACAACAAAGGATGCTCAGGTAATTCCCAGGTTCGCCACTGATTTAAATGACCACCCTGCGAGAACTGACCGTGGTCAACCCGAAAACTCATCGTCGGCGGAGGCTTTCGGTCAGCCGTCGGCAACCGCCTACTGTGTTCGCATGACCCGAACTGTGCTGATCACCGGCGCTTCCAGTGGCATCGGTGCCGAAGTAGCTCGTCAATTGGTGTCTCGTGGGCTGACCGTGCTGGGTACCAGCCGTCACCCCGAGTCTGTGACCGATCCCATCCCCGGCGTCCGCTATCTCGAGCTGGACCAGAACGATCCGGCCAGCATTGCCCGATGCGCCGAGCAGGCCGGGGCGGTGGACATCTTGATCAACAACGCAGGCGAGAGCCAGATGGGGCCGCTCGAGGACACCCCGATGGAGGTGATCGAGAAGCTGTTCGCCACGAACGTCTTCGGTCCGATCGCCTTGACCAAGGCGGTTCTGCCAGGGATGCGTCAGCGTGGTCGCGGCACCGTGGTGATGGTGGGTTCGATGCTGGCGAGTTTCCCGCTGCCCTTCCGGTCGACCTACGTGGCCACCAAATGCGCCATCAAAGGTTTCGCCGACGCGACTCGTCGCGAACTCGCGCCCTTCGGCGTCGCCATCTGCACCGTGGAGCCCGGCACCATCGCCACCGGCATCGGCGACCGCCGGGGCTACTTCATCGCCGACGATTCCGCCTACCGACGCGAGTACGACATCGTCGCTGCGGCCACCCGCCGCAATGAGGAGGCCGGTCTCGGCGTTGTCGAGATGGCCGAGGTCGTCGTCGACGCGGCGCTGAGTCCGGATCCAAAACCTTTGTACGCCAAAGGTAATCGGGCGCCGATCGTGTTCGCGCTTCGTCGTGTGCTGCCGCGCCGGGCAATCCTCGACATCACGAGCAGATTCCACAACCTGCCCAAGGCGCGGCCGTGACCGAGCGGACGCTTCTGGTCATCGGTATCGGCCCCGGCGATCCGCGGCAGGTCACCATCGAGGCCATCGAGGCGATGAAGTCGGTGGAGGTGTTCTTCGTCTTGGACAAGGCTCCCGAACGGGGAGTCGAGGTGAAGCAGTCGCTGGTGGGACTGCGTCAGGAGATCTGCGAGCGCTATCTCGAGGGCGGGTACCGGTTTGTCGAGGTGCCCGACCCGCCGCGCGATCGCAACCCCGCCGACTACGCCGCCGAGGTCCGCAGATGGCACGACGCCCGGGCTGACCTCATCGAGCGGGCCCTGATCGACGAACTGCCAGAGGGAGGGGTGGGGGCGATCCTGGTGTGGGGTGATCCGGCCCTGTACGACAGCACCCTGCGGATCGTCGACACGATCATCGGTCGTGGGCACATCGGCCTCGACCATCGCGTCATTCCAGGAATCTCCAGTGTCTCGGCTCTGACCGCGGCCCATCGGATCCTGCTGAACCGGATCGGCGAACCCATCCACATCACCACCGGACGCAAGCTGGCCGACACCCCGGGGGATGTGGCCGCCAACCAGGTGGTGATGCTCGATGCCGACTGCGCTTTCCTGGACACCGCAGATGCGCTCGACCACATCTGGTGGGGTGCCTACCTCGGAACCGAGAACGAGATCTTGATCGACGGAACCGTCGGCGAGGTGGGGGAGCAGATCCGCGACGTCCGCACTGCCGCGCGTGAGCGGCACGGCTGGATCATGGACATCTATCTGCTCCGCAAACCCCGTTCTCCCCAATGATGTCGCCTTCTGGCGAAAACAACCCCAGGTCGGCGCCGCCAAAAGGGCACATCATCGGGGGAGGGCCGGGTATGTCAGAGGATCTCGTCGAGGGCAGCGAGGATCGGGTCGCGTAGTTCGGTACGGCAGATGATGAAGTCGGGCATGAACGGGCTGGGCCGGTTGTATTCGAGTTCCGAACCGTCGATACGGCTGCAGTGCAGACCCGCAGCCCGGGCGACTCCGACCGGCGCGCAGTTGTCCCACTCGTATTGACCACCGGCGTGGACGTAGGCGTCGGCATCACCGCGCACCACGGCCATCGCCTTGGCGCCCGCGGACCCGATCGGCATCATCTGCAAACCGATGCGCCGGGAGACGTGGTCGGCCTCGTACGACGACCACCCGCGTGAGGCCACCATCCGGCCGGTGAGTTCACCCTCGACCACGGGCACGGTGTCGGTGGCGAACACCTGACCGATCGCAGGCAGCGACACCGCGCAATCGGTGGGCTGGCCACCCATCGTCAGAGCGATGTGCACCGCCCAGTCGTTGCGACCGGAAGCAAACTCGCGGGTGCCGTCGAGGGGGTCGATGATCCAGACCCGGTCGGCGCGCAGACGGCCGGCGGAGTCGCGTGCCTCCTCGGACAGGACCGCGTCGGCGGGGCGGTGTTCGGCCAGCACCGCGGCGATCCAGGTCTGCGCCATCGCATCGCCGACGTCGCCGAGCAGTCGCCCCTGCAGCAGGTGTTCGTGACGGATGTCGACGAGAATCTTCCCGGCGCCTTCGGCCAGTAGTCGGGCCAACTCGGCGTCCGACGCCGAACCAGTAGAGCGCATCTGGTTACTAGAGCACACTGTCTACATGCCTGAGTTACCTGAGGTGCAGGCCATCGCCGATTACGTTGATGGCCGTGCCGCCGGATTGCCCATCCGACGAGTCGACGTGGCGTCACTGGCAGTGCTCAAAACGGCCGACCCGCCGTACACGGCGCTCACGGGCCGCATCGTGGAGTCGGTGGGACGAGTAGGAAAATACCTGGTCATCACCACCGCTGCGACCGACCCCGGCGATGTGGACCCCAGGTTGCACCTGATCATCCACCTGTCCCGCGCCGGATGGCTGCGATGGTCGGACAACCTCTCACCAGCCCCGCCGCGCCCCGGAGGAAAAGGGCCGATCGCACTCCGGGTGCACTGCGGTCTGCCCGGTGAGGGCTTCGACGTCACCGAGGCGGGCACACAGAAACGTCTCGCAGTCTGGTTGGTACGCGACCTGGACGAGGTCGAACGGATCAAGACACTCGGTCCGGATGCGCTCGCTCTCAGCCGTGACGAACTCGCCGCCCTGCTCGGCAAGACGAGTGCCCGCATCAAGACGGTGATCACCGACCAGCGCACCATCAGCGGCATCGGCAACGCCTACAGCGACGAGATTCTCCACACCGCCAAACTCTCGCCGTTCGCGACCGCAAAGGGGTTGTCGGCTACCCAGATCGACGAGCTCTACGCCGTGATCCACGACGTGCTCGAAGGCGCCATCGGCCGTCTCGAGGGGCAAGAGGTCGCGCGGCTCAAAGGCGAGAAGCGATCCGGGTTGCGAGTGCATGCGCGAACAGGTCTGCCGTGTCCGGTGTGTGGTGACACCGTTCGAGAGGTGTCCTTCACCGACCGTTCCTTCCAGTACTGTCCCACGTGCCAGACCGGCGGCAAGGTGCTGGCCGATCGCCGGATGTCACGACTGCTCAAGTGACCACATCCGACAGATCGGCCCGTGTCCACCGCGGTGAGAACGGGACGGACCAACTGCCATCCGGCCTGCGACTCAACGAGATCCAGTTCATGGCGACGCACAACTCGAGTCATCAGCTGATGCCGCCGGACGAACGGTTCACCTGGTTGATGGGATCGAACCTCGACTCCTACCGATATGAACACCTGCCGTTGGACCGTCAGCTCGGCGAGCAGGCGGTACGGGGCCTCGAGCTGGATCTGTATCCCGACCCACAGGGCGGCTTGTACCGCCACCCGCTGGCCAGACGGTGGCGCCGCCGTGGTCCACGCCCCGAGAGTCTCTGGAATGAGCCGGGTTTCAAGGTGATGCACGGCCCCGACGCCGACTACCGCACCAGTTGCCCGACGCTGACCGGCGCCCTGCAGACCATCAGTGCATGGTCCACGTCGAACCCCGGCCATGTGCCCATCGTTGTTCAACTCGAACTGAAAGGGTCGTGGCCATGGGCACGGCTGACCGGTGGCGCCCGGGTACCACGATGGACGACAACGGTTCTCGATGACCTCGACCGGGAGATCCGGGCTGTGTTCGCCGACCACCGGATCATCACTCCGGACCGGGTGCGCGGTGACGCCGAGACACTGGAACATGCCGTGCTCACAAGCGGCTGGCCACTACTCGACGATGTCCGGGGGCACGTGATGTTCTTCCTCGACTACGGCGACAACACCTACGTCCGGGACAACTATCGAGCGGGCCGGCCCAACCTGGAGGGGCGGGTGGCATTCACCACTCCGCATCCTGCCGAGACAGATTCGGCGTTCATCATGGTGAACGATCCACGAGGCGCGAACGGTGCTCACATCACCGACCTCGTGCGCCGCGGATACCTGGTGCGCACCCGGTCCGACGACCCGGTCTCGACTGCGAAGGCGAACCAGCACAACCGGGTGGCTGCCGCACTGGACTCGGGCGCGCACATGATCAGCACCGACTTCCCGCAACCCGGTCTGGCTTTTCGCTGGGGTGACGGCGAGTTCAGAGCGCAGCTTCCCGGTGGTGTGTCGGTTCGGGTCAACCCGTCCGTCGTCACCGGCGTAGGACGGGGCCAGGTAAGTTCACGGCCATGACACGCAACAAGATCCTGATCACGGGCGCCAGTTCGGGATTGGGCGAGGGAATGGCCAAAGCCTATGCAGCGCAGGGTCGTGACCTGGCGTTGTGCGCCCGCCGCATCGACCGCCTCGAAGACCTGCAGACCGAGCTCTCCGGGCGGGGTGGCCGTGTTGCGGTGGCCCAGCTGGACGTGACAGACACCGCTTCGGTGCCCATCGCGTTCCGGCGGTTGCGCGACGACCTCGGCGGGCTCGACCGTGTCATCGTCAACGCAGGCCTGGGCAAGGGCGCCCCACTGGGCACCGGCAAGGCACACGCCAACATCGAGACCGTACAGACCAACCTGATCGGTGCGCTGGCACAGATCGAGGCCGCGATGGAGATCTTCCGGGCGCAGAATGCGGGCCACCTCGTCCTGATCAGTTCGATGAGTGCGGTTCGAGGTCTGCCCAAGGCGCAAACCGCGTACTCGGCATCGAAGGCGGGTCTGTCGGCTCTGGGTGAGGGCTTACAGGCCGAGCTCGCGGGTTCGCCGATCAAGGTCAGTGTGATCTTGCCCGGGTACATTTCCACAGACATCAATGCGGGGGTGAAGACCAAGCTGATGGCCGACAGAGACAGCGGCGTGCAGGCTCTGGTCGCCGCGATCGAGTCAGAACGCGCTCGTGCCGTGGTGCCGCGGTGGCCGTGGACCGGGATCGATCTGGCGCTGCGTCATCTCCCGGCCGGGATCACCCGCAGGTTGCTCTGACTCGTTTATGCTCGCCGCAGGCAGTGGCCTGTGGGACACAATCGGGGTCGGAGGTCGGCTAGGTGCGCGTTCTGGTGGTCGAGGACGACGTCCGCGCGGCAGAGACAGTTCGCCGCATGCTGGTCAGTGACGGGTGGAGTGTGGTGATCGCCCGCGACGGGGCCGACGGCTTGTGGCAGGCGACCGAGAACGAGTTCGACGTCATGGTGCTCGACATCATGCTGCCGGAGATGAACGGCTACCAGGTGATCAAAGCACTGCGTGCGCGGGAGATCTGGACACCGGTGCTCATGCTGTCCGCCAAGGATGGTGAATACGACCAGGCAGAGGCGTTGGATTACGGCGCCGACGACTACCTGGTGAAGCCCTTTTCCGTGGTGGTCCTCAAGGCGCGTCTGCGTGCTCTGCTGCGCCGCGGAGGCAAGGAGCGGCCGGCTGTTCTCTCCGCCGGGACCCTGCGGCTCGATCCCTCCGACCACGGGGTGACCCGTGACGGCGAGCCGATCAAACTCACACCGCGCGAATACTCGGTGCTCGAGTTCCTGATGCGCAACAAGGGTCGTGTTGTCACCAAAACGCAGATCATGCAAGCGATCTGGGACGACAACTACGGCGGGGACGTGAACATCGTAGAGGTGTACGTGCGTTACCTCCGCAAGCGCATCGACGTCCCTTTCGGACTGGATTCAATCCGCACTGTGCGCGGATCCGGATACTGCTTGTCCGACGACCAGTGACGGCTCGGGGCTGCCGGCGGCGGCCTTGCCGGTCTCGGCCGCGATGGTGGTCTCGGTCCGGATCGTGATGCTGAAGGTGGCCCCGCCGCCTGGCGTGTTCGACACGGCGATGAATCCGCCGTGCGCCCGCGCGATCTCGGCGGCGATGGGCAGACCGAGCCCCGATCCGCCGGAGTGCCGGCCGCGATCATTGCCGTGGCGGTAGAAGCGATCGAAGATCTTCCCGCGAGCGTCCGCCGGTACACCGGGGCCGTCGTCGGCCACCTCGATCGTGGCGGTGCCCGACCCGACGTCCTCGCTCATCGACAGCGTGATCGTGGTGTTCGCGTGGTGAGAAGCGTTGTCGGTCACGTTGCGAACCGCGCGGGTCAATTTCTCCGAATCGCCGATCACCCGAATGGGCGTCACCTCCGCGACCACTGTTGCCAACCCGAGTGAGCGGAGCCGTTGAGCCTCCGCGCCGACGATGTCGTCGAGGTCCACCTCGTCGACGATCAACGGGATACCGCGCTCATCCGCACGTGCCAGGAGCAGCAGATCTGCGACCATGGTCTTCATTCGCAAGGCCTCGGGAAGCAGGATCGTGCGAACGGTGTCGACGTCCACGGCTGAGTCGGTGTCATCGGCGAGGTCGAGGATGCCCACCAATGTGGTCAGCGGCGAACGCAATTCGTGTGAGGCGTCGCCCACGAACTGCAGCTGACTGTCCCGGCTCTGCTCGAGCCGTTGGAGCATCGTGTTCATGGTGGAGGCCAGCCGGGTCACCTGGTCGTCGGTGGTGGGCACCGGAACCCGCCGGCTCAGATCCGAACTCGTGATGGCCTCGACCTGCTCGGTGATGCGGGTGACCGGCCGAAGCGCGCGGCCGACGAAGTAGTACACCGCCGCACCCGCGATCAGGATGATCAGCGGGAACTCGATCGCGAGAATCACTGCGGTGCCGCGCAACCCGGACAGGTAGGGCTGCTTCGAGACCGCGGTGATCACGTTGTAATCAACACCCTGCCACTGGGCACCGGTCACCTGTCCGCAGTACGTCCCGGATCGACCGGGAACCTCGACGTCGAAACGCTCGGTCTTCCACCACCCAGGAGAGACGGGGTAGATGGGATCTTCGTCGGAGTCGGGCGAGCTGAACACCACGACGCCGTTCGCGTTCACCACCTGGATGATGTCCACGCCCGTGGTGGGGGCGAGCAACCGGGGAGCGATGTTGCCGATGCCACCTTCGTCGATCTGACGGGCTATTTCGTACGACCGTGAACCCGTCGCCTCGTACATCGTGCGGTCCTGGTGGCGGTGCAGCATGTACAGCATCAGGGCGCCGCCGGTCATCAGCGCAAGCGCGACGATGATGGTCGCGACGACGGTGGAGCGCATGCGCACTCCCTGATCGCGGCGGAACATCGCACGGACACCGCGTGTCCTGTCGGCTGACACCTGTACCGAACTCCTTGCTGAGGGCTGCCTCGATGGTAGGTGGGCCGTTCATCGCAGGCCAGCGGGAGCTTTCAGCGGATCTTCAGGCGAACAGCCCACACGCGTCGGCAGATACCCCGGAGCTCGGTCGCGACGGTCGATCAGCTGGTCGGAACGGCCGAACCCGAGGGGGGCGCCGGGGATCCGTCCGACCACACCACGGGTGCGGACTTGTAGTCGAATGGTCCCTCTCCGGTGTCGGCCCAATAGATCACCCTGCTCAACTGTGTGCCCGGATCGGCAAGCGCCACAAGGCACGTGGCGAACGACTGCCCCTTGGTCAACGTCTGTGGCCGTTCGGCCGCCTGACATTTGGCGAACCCGTCCGGAGGTGTGAGGGTGAGTGCCGGCGTCACCCCGTCGGCGCTGCCCGCGAACCCCGCCGTCGACATCGTGTTGCGCTGACGGTCGACGGCTTGGGTGATGGTGAGGCGCACGTAGAAGGGTGTGCCGCCATGAGTGAACGACTCCGGCAGATCGCCGTCGGCTCCGGGCTCGATGCCGGTGACCGTGAACCCGGCCAACTGCTGCTCGGGGCGAAACGCATCGGCCGGTAGAACTGCTGTCTGCGACCACTGCAGTGAGTCGCCGGGTTCGGTCCGCTCCGGAGGTCCGGCAGGCAGGGTGACATCGGCCGAGACCGGCACGGTGACGCGCGGACTCGCGGGCGCCGGATCTTTGTCGTCACCACTGCTCGAACAACCGGCCAGGGCGATGGCGACTGCGCTGAGGGCTGCAATGACCACAGTGGAACGCACACTCATGCGGTGATCGTAAGTGCTGGACGCAGATGACGGGCGACGTAGGGTGAGCGGTATGGGTAAACGAAAGGGCGAGGTCTACGGGCGCGGCGCATTCCAGCTCTACGGCAGCGAACGCCAGGTACGCATGAGTGATCTGCTCTGCGATGTCTTCGGTCGCGACGACATCACCTGCTACGCGGGCGATTGGCGGGGCATCCTCTACTTCACCCTCGACGAAGAACCGGACGTGGCCCCCGATCAGGTCTTCGGCTTCGACCCGTCGACCGGCGACAGCGGCGAGCTCGCAACGCTTCCCGAGCTGATGGCGTCCATCGACCGCGGCGACATCACCGAAGCTGTTGACGGCGAAGCTTTCTCGGCATGGCTCGCCGAGACGGGACACCGAGAGATACCGATGGGAACCTGCGCGCCGACAGTAGAGCTCGAGTTCATCGGCGGGTCTGCCGACGAACGGGTGACCGAACCCCGTGACGTGGTCACCCACGTGGCGCTGGCCGCCGTCATCATGGGTCGCCTGGAAGCCCTCGACGTGCAACCAGGCGACCCCATTCCAGACGAGCTGTTCGATCAGGCTCGCTGGGAGTGACGGCTAGGAGCCCGGAGCCTCGCCGGCTCTGACGAGTGCCGACGGGCCCAGCTCCCGGCCATTGGGGTACGGCAGACGAATGCCGTTCGCCTCGTAGGCTTCCAAGATCTGCTTGCGGACGCGACGCTGCAGCGACCACTGTGCGTTCGGTCGGGTCTTGATGAGCACTCGCAAGGTCACCATGTCAGCCGAGATCTGCTGCACACCGAGCATTTCGGGTGCGCCGAGGACGTCCCGGGCGGTGGATTCGTCAGCCACTGCCTCGTGTGCGGCGTCGAGTGTGACCTGTTCGGCGCGTTCGAGATCGACGTTGTGGGCGATGGGCACCTCGACCCGGGCCACGGCGTAGTCCTGGCTCATGTTGCCGACCCGGATGATCTCGCCGTTGCGGACGTACCAGAGGGTTCCATCGATGTCCCGGACGGTGGTGACACGCAGCCCCACGGTTTCCACCTCGCCGATGGCTTCACCGAGGTCGACGATGTCGCCGACTCCGTACTGATCTTCGAGCAGCATGAAGACGCCCGAGACGAAATCCCGGACCAGATTCTGGGCACCGAAACCGATGGCCAGACCCACAAGTCCGGCGGAGGCAAGAAACGGTGCGATGTTCACCTGCACCACGCTCAGGCAGGTGAGCACCACCCACACCAGGATGAGGATCGAGGCTGTGGATTTGAGAACCGAACCGATTGTCTCGGCCCGTTGTTGTCGCCGTTCGATCACCTGGGGATCACGCAGCGCCTTGGGAGTTCGTTCGCGCAGATGGCGCACGATCGCGGGCTTCTGGTGTGCATCACCGTCACCGGTGGCCCGTGGCCGCCGGGTGGCACGGTCGATCACTCGGTGTGCGACATACCTGACGGCCAGGCCCGCCAGGACATAGATCACAATCCGGATGGGGTTCTCGATCAGCCAAAGTCGGTTGGTATCAGTCCATTCGAACGCCGAGTGGACCTCGGAGGCGGAAAAACTCATTGGTCCGACGGTACGTGCTTGTTGTCGTGGGTCAACCCGCAGCGCCGAGTCCGACTCTTTGAACCTGGTGGTTGACTCGCGCGTCCGGGGCGATCTATCGTAGTTTAAACCGAAAGGTTGAAAGCCCAGGAAGGGGGCGCGTGGTGGACGAGCTATCGCGGATCTTTGCCGCGCTTGCGGATCCGACAAGGCGCGACATGGTGACCAGGCTCTCGGCCGGTGATTCGACGGTGAATGAGCTCGCCGACCCTTACCCGATTTCGCTTCAGGCGGTCTACAAGCATCTCAAGGTCCTGGAAAAACGCCGGAGTGGTGACACGGCCGCCGGGGCCCCAGCCCCGGCCCGTTCGACTCGAAGCGGAGGTCTTTGACCTGATGGACCACTGGATCGAGCGGTACCGGCGGCGCGCCGAGGAGCGATACCGCCGTCTGGACGCGGTTCTTGCACGTGTGAACGACACCGAGTCAGGCAACGATGAGCAGAAAGGAAACACGGCATGAGCACCACCACCGAGGCGAAGATCGAGGCCGATCCGAACGTGCCGATCATTCGCATCACCCGTGAGTTCGCGGGCACGCCCGAGCAACTGTTGCGGGCGCACACCGATCCCGAGCTGTTTGCGCAGTGGATCGGACCCAGCACACTGGACACACGCATCGACGAATGGGACGCGCGCTCCGGCGGCAGCTGGCGGTTCGTATCCACCCGCGATGGAGAGGAATACGCTTTTCGCGGCTGCTTCCACGACATCCGGCCGGACCGCATCGTGCAGACATTCACGTATGAAGGTGACCCCGATGGGGTGGCCCTGGAAACCCTGTGGTTCGACGACCTCGGCGACGGACGTACCCGGCTGCGCACGCAATCGCTGGTGGACAGTTTCGAGGGCCGGGACGCCTGGCTTCGGAGCGGTATGGAGGTCGGGGTCAACGAGGGATACGCCAAACTCGAGGAGATGCTGACCAGTGACGCTGTCTGATCAACCAGCCGAACGGCACCGTGAGGTCTGCCGGATCTTCAGCGATCGCGTCCGTGGCACGCAGTCCTGGGATGTGCCGTCACCGGTCGCCGACTGGACGGCCCGAGATGTGGTGCGCCACCTGACAGAGTGGTTCCCACCGTTCCTCGCCGGCGGCAGCGGTGTTCGGTTGCCGTCCGGGCCGAGGGTCGACGACGACCCGGTCGGGGCGTGGCTCACCCAGTGTGACGCCGTGCAGGCGGTGCTCGACGACCCGGCGACCGAGGACTTGGTCCTGAGCAATCCGCACATCGGCGACGTACCGCTCGGCCGCGCGATCGACCAGTTCTACACCGCCGACGTGTTCATGCACACCTGGGACATCGCCCGTGCCACCGGCCAGGAGGACCGGTTGGACCCGGCCTTCTGTGCCGCACTGCTGACCGGAATGGAGCCGGCTGAAGAGATGATGCGGTCATCGGGGCAATACGGTGCCCGCGTGCCGGTGTCCGACGACGCCGATGTGCAGACCAGATTGCTCGGTTTCATCGGCCGGAACCCGGACTGGGCGCCGAACTGACCTCGACTACCAGTACGTCGGTGTCAGATCCCATCGAGCAAGGATCTGGTCGATCAGAAGGCGCAGATCCTCGCTGCGCGCAACTGCGGGGTCGGGCGTTCCGATACAGAACGTGAGGCAGTTGCCCGTGGTGGCGGCCCATCCGGCAACTGATGTCCGGGTGTGCCCGCATTGCCGCCCGGTGAGTCCGCCGTGAACCGACCGTGCGGCGATGGCACGGCCGCGATGACCGGCAAGCATCGTCAACATGCCGTCGAGCGCCCCGAGATTCGACGCCAGACCATCTCGTGACCCTGGGTCGGGCATCAGCCTGTGGGCAGCCCGATGACCGATCACCTGCACCAGTTCTTCGGGCATTCCTGCCGGCGGACCGATGCCCACACCCGTCCCTGCGGCTCGAAACGCGAGACGTGCGCGGGTGCGCAGACCGGCCAGGTCTCGGCACTCGTCGATCGTGGACACCGACACCGTCGCCGCCGTCAGTGAGTTCCCGGCAGCACCACCCAGTGAGATCGGAATGATCAACTCGACAGGGCCCGAACCCCGGACCTCCAACACCAGTTCGGCTATCAGCGCCGTGAACAACGTGTTGGCGGTACCGCCGTGTGCATCTGCCACCTCGCGCCAGGCGCGGAGATCGATCGAGAAGATGGCTGTCGGTTCACGCCAGGTGGGAGCACCTTCGGTTTTCGCGGGCATCGGCTCCGATCGAGTTGCCGCCGCGAACAATTCGGCTCGCCGACGCGAGTCGATCATCGCCTTCCACAGACTTCGTGCGACACCCCCGACGACCGTCCGCAGCTGTCTGGCCGCATCACGCATGTCGTCGGACACGGTGGGCAGATCGTTTACCTGATCCACGGGAGGCGCTGCACCTGAGGCGATCTGCACGGCACGCACCAGAGACAGGGCATCGGCGACCACATGTGAACAGAGCAGCGACACCACGCTGCCGCCCTCGGAAAGTCTGGCGACCGAGAGTTCCCACACCGGACCGGTGTCGATGTTCAGGGTGGTGTCGCCTCGAGAGTCGGCCCACTCCGTGATCCCACCGGGAGGCAAGGGCCCGCTCTCCGAATGGATCGGGGCAAGGTCTGCGCCGTGGACAAAGCTGCTCCGCGCCGGCCACACCCGCCCGCGCACCACGCGTCGCGTCAGCGGGCCCGCGGCCAGTGCCTGGTACATCGGCTCGAGATCCGCGGGGGTCAGGACGGCGTCGAAGCGCCACAGTCCCTGCATCGAGGTGGGGATACCCATCCCGTGGTGGGTTCGCCAGAAGATGTCATCGGTCACCCCGAGCCGATCGATGCGCCGGGGTACGCCGATGCGGCGCCCCTGTGCTCTCACGCGGTGCGGCCCCGGTGGGTCCGGTACCAGCGGGCCAGTGAGTCGGTGGACGAATCATCCTGCGGCGCAGGGGAATCGTCATCGGTGATGATCTTGAGCAGTTCTTTTGCCTGCGTCTTGCCGAGTTCGACGCCCCATTGATCGAAGCTGTTGATACCCCAGATCGCACCTTCGACGAACACCTGGTGCTCGTACAGGGCGATCAACTGACCGACCACCGACGGCGTCAGCTTCGGGGCCAGGATGGAAGTGGAGGGCCGATTGCCCGGCATGACCTTGTGCGCCACCACATGCGGGTCGACGCCTTCGGCGGCGACCTCGTCGGCGGTCTTGCCGAACGCGAGAACCTTTGTCTGAGCCAAGAAGTTGCTCATCAACAGGTCGTGCATGCTGCCCGTGCCGTCGGCCGTCGGCAGATCGTCGGTGGGCTCGGCGAAACCGATGAAGTCTGCCGGCACCATCCTGGTGCCCTGATGGAGCAGTTGGTAGAACGCGTGCTGCCCGTTGGTTCCCGGCTCGCCCCAGAAGATCTCGCCGGTGTCCGTGGTGACGTGGTGCCCGTGCGCGTCGACAGATTTGCCGTTCGACTCCATCGTGAGCTGCTGCAGGTACGCGGCGAACCGGGAGAGATCGTTCGAATAGGGCAGCACCACACGGGCTCCGGCGTCCCAGAAGTTCGAATACCAGAGGCCGATCAGGCCCAGGATGACCGGCGCGTTCTGGTGCAGCGGCGCAGTGCGGAAATGCCGATCGATCAGATTGAAACCGGCGAGGAAATCGGCGAAGGCCTCCTTGCCGATCGCCGCCATCACCGACAGGCCGATCGCGGAGTCCACCGAGTAGCGCCCACCGACCCAATCCCAGAAGCCGAACATGTTCGCCGTGTCGATGCCGAACTCGGACACCTTCTCGGCGTTGGTGCTCACGGCGACAAAGTGTTTGGCGACGGCCTCGGGTCCGGCACCCAGCTTCTCGAGCAGCCAGGTACGCGCCGCCGCCGCGTTGGTCAGCGTTTCCAGCGTGGTGAAGGTCTTGGATGCGATCACGAAGAGGGTGGTCTCCGGATCGAGATCGGCGAGGGTGGCAACCAGGTCGGCGGGATCGACGTTCGAGACGAACCGGCAGCGGATCGCGGTGTCGACGTAGTGACGCAAAGCCTGATAGACCATAACCGGCCCGAGATCGGAGCCACCGATGCCGATGTTCACCACGGTCTCGATCGATTTACCGGTGTGTCCCTTCCACTCACCCGAACGCAGCTTGTCGGTGAACTCACCCATGGCGTCGAGCACCTCGTGGACGTCGTGCACCACGTCCTGGCCGTCCACCTTGAGCGTGGCGTCGCGTGGCAACCGCAGTGCTGTGTGCAGTACCGCACGGTCTTCCGAGGTGTTGATGTGCTCGCCCCAGAACATGGCGTCGCGCTTCTCTTCCAGCCCGACCTCCCGGGCGAGGTCGAGCAGCAGATCGAGGGTCTCGCGCAGGACGCGATGCTTGGAGTAGTCGATGTGGAGGTCGCCGACGTCGATGGTCAGCTCGGCACCGCGCTTGGGGTCCACCGCGAAGACCTCCCGCAGGTGCATCGCGTACACGTGCGACTGGTGGGCCGACAGCTGTTGCCAGGCATGTGACCCGGTCAGGTCGAACTCGCGGGCGGACTCGCTCGGGACGCTACTCATTTTTCGACAGACCCCTTCGTCGGTTACGAACTGCACATCTGCACTGAGGATGACCTCGACCGTCAGCCTATCCAGATCGAGCGCTCGGCTCGCAGCGAGCGGTCGAACTGTTCGCGATACGTCGGCGAACACTCCGGTGGTATCGGCCGCCGAATACGATGGGCCCATGTCCTGCTGCACCCCACGGTCCGAAGGAATACCGGAGTTGGCGGCGACCTCCGTCGAGCGTCGAGGTACGCACCGGGTTTCGCAGGTGAGCATTCAGGCCGGGACATTCACCATGGGTGATTCGACGGGCGACGGGTTTGCCGCAGACGGGGAGTCGCCGCTGCACGACGTCGCGGTCAGCGCATTCGACATCGACGCCGTCACGGTGAGCAACAACGACTTCGCGGAGTTCGTGACAACCACCGGTTACACCACGGTGGCAGAGCAACAGGGATCCTCGGCCGTCTTCCATTCACTGGTGGCCGAGGGCAGCAATGTGGTGGGCCGGTCTCCAACCGCGCCGTGGTGGCTCGCGGTCGCCGGTGCGGACTGGGCGCACCCGTTCGGCCCTTCGTCCGATCTGGACGACCTCGGCGACCATCCTGTCGTGCACATCAGTTGGCATGATGCACAGGCATATTGCGAGTGGTCGGGGCGCAGGCTACCCACCGAGGCCCAGTGGGAGTACGCAGCGCGAGGTGGGATCGCGGGCGCCCGCTATCCGTGGGGAGACGAGTTGCTGGCGGCCGATGGGACCTGGCAATGCAACATCTGGCAGGGCGAGTTCCCCTCGAACAACACCGGGGATGACGGATTCGTCGGTACTGCACCGGTGACAGCATTCGCGCCCAACGGTTTCGGGTTGTGGCAGATGGCCGGCAATGTCTGGGAGTGGTGCGAGGACCGATTCGATCCCCGGTACTACCGCAGTGGCGATGTGGTCGACCCCGTCGGCCCCCAGCGGGGACGCGCGCGTGTGCTGCGCGGGGGTTCCTACCTCTGTCACGACTCGTACTGCAATCGCTACCGGAACTCGGCGCGGTCGCACAACACCCCGGAATCGTCGATGGGCAACGCCGGATTCCGCACCGTCGGGGAGATGACTGTCGTCAGATGATTGGCGGCAGCCAGACGCCGCCAGGTGTCCCTCAGGGACGCGGGCCGTCACCGATCACGCTGCGGCCACCGGAAGTCCGCCGTACGGGCGCGCGTGTGCGTTTCCGTCTTCATCGCCGATGATCGCTGCGGCATGATCACGAAGCCATGGCGAAGGGTCGGCGGGTGCCTGTACAACGTAGAGCCCTGCGGCGTGGGCCATGGCCGCACTGCCGGCGACGATCGTCATCTGCCCGGCGGCGCCACGTCTGTCACCGAATCTTGCCGTTGCCTGCCCGGCACAGAGCGGGATGCGCACGCCGTCGATGTCGACGGTCCAGGGTTCGTCGGTGCCCCGTCCGCCGGATGGTGCCTCGCCGGCCGTGGCGGCGACAGCGCCGACCCGGATGAGGACACCGCAGCCGAGCTCCCGGGCGAGCACCTCGGCGGCATGATCAGCCAGGAAAGCCCGGCCGGTCGCCATCAGGTCCAGTCTCAGGCCGGCAGGAATTGTGGTCGCCGCGCCGCCGATGTTCACCCGATGCCATGGCGGGACGGGTGAACCCGTCGCCGGTCCCAGGACCGCTTGCGTGGCGCCGTCGGTGAGGTCGTCGTAGAACAGGGCTTCGATGATGACCTGATCGAGCAGCGACGAGACCATCACCGGTTCTCCGTCGGCCAGGTCGAGTGCGATGATCTCGGCGCTCGCGAACCCGCGGTTGATCGTCTCGTCGAGTCGCCGAGCGAGCGACCGGGTGTGCCGCACGGCGCGGTCGAGACAGTTGGGGTCGGTGACCGACACCGCTATATCGGTGTCGAGACCGAAGAGGGTTGCGGAGGCAATCATCGTCGTACCTGCTCTGGTCGGTGTGGCGCTGGTGAAGACAATTTTGCGCGCCGAACCTGGTAAGCGGCTGTGAACCGACGATGAGCAACCTGACGATCAGGACGTCTGAGCTGTGCAAACGACGAAACCGGGTCACCTCACTGCTGAAGTGACCCGGCCTGCGTGATGGCGGTCAGGCCGCGATCACCACGTCGTAGAAACCGTCGTAGTCGGTGTCGGAGGCGTACTCGTCGACATAGCCGTCGTAGTTGTAGTCGTACTCGGCCTCATCGGCCCAGCCGTCGGCGTTGGTGTCCCACTCCTGGACGTCGACGTAACCGTCGCCGTTCGTGTCGGTGACGATGGTGTCGACGATGCCGTTGTAGTCGGTGTCGAAGTACTGGCTTTCCATGGCGGTCTCTTTTCTCGGGGGAGTGAATCTTCCGGTGCTGCAGCTCGTTTGCTGCATTCGGAGATAAGAGACGGGGCCGTGGTGGATTGTTCCCGGCAGGTGCCGGGAACTTCGTCAGTGACTGTGTTGGGTGTGCCGGGTCGGGACGTTGCGGAGCTCGCGCTCTTCGGCCCGGGTGCGACGCGACGGCAACGAGCGGTCGGCGTGGTCGACGTCGACCTTGTCGAGCTGGCGCTGGTAGCGGGTCATGAAGTCGTGTGCGATCGAGTTCCCGTCGGTCTCTGACGGGAGATCGTCACCGGTTTCGGTGCGCCACCTGGTCAACCGCCCGGACAGGTCGGCCACAACATCGGACAATTCGGGATCGTCGATCAGGTTGTTCAGCTCGAGAGGGTCGGTGGTCAGGTCGTACAGTTCCCTCGGCGCGCGGGGCAGGTCCTGCGACCCGTCGAGAGCCCGTGCCGACGGGCTGTCGCGGATGTCGAGTGGGAGGCTCAGCGCAGGGCGACTCGCATAGTTCTCGATGTAGGAGAACCGGTCGGTGCGAACGGCCCGGATCGGGTCGAAATTGTCGTGGTAGGTCTTCTCGGTGAACACCTCGGTCCGTACCGAGGCGATCTCACCCGCAGCGATCGGGGCGGCGTGAGAGAACCCCTCGACGGCCTCGGGAACGTCGACACCGACGAGTTCGAGCACGGTCGGCGTGAGATCGACACCGCTGAAGAGATCGTCGTACACGAACGGCTCGATGCCCCGAGCCGACGGCGGACGGATGATCAGCGCAACGCCGGTGCCCTCGGAATAGAGGGTGGATTTTGCCCGCGGGAACGCCAGTCCGTGGTCGGTGATGAACACGATCCATGTGGTGCGGTCGAGCCCCAATTCGGCCACCGTGTCGAGAAGCCGGCCCACCGCCGCATCCGCCTTGGTGATCGAGCCGTGCAGGCCTGCCAGATCTTCGCGTACCGGCCGCGCATCGGGCAGGAAATCGGGGACCACGATGCTCTTGGGGTCGGCGTGCTTGTACTCGTCCGGCGGATAAGGCCGGTGGGTCTCGAAGAAACCGGCCGTCAGCAGGAACGGAGCCGACGCACGTTCGGGGTCGCCGGCGAGGTCACGTAACCACTCCTGAGACTGCGCCACCACGTAGTCGCATTCGGAATCGGAGACGTCGAGTTCGTCGAAGCCGAGCCGGGTGGGGTCGCTCGACTCGTGCTGCATGCCGAACAACACTGTGCGCCAGCCTTTGTCGCCCAGCACCTGTGGGAGGGTCTGCACGTCGTCGTGATACTCGAAGCCATGGTGCGCCAACCCGGCGAGGCCGTTGGAATGTGGGTACCGGCCGGTGAACAACGAGCCCCGGGCAGGGGAGCACAGCGGCGCGGTGGAATGGGCGTTGGTGAACCGGATGCCGTCCTCTGCCAGCGCGTCCATCGTCGGGCTCTCGACACCCTCGGCTCCGTAGCAGGCGAGATGGCGACCGAGGTCATGCCAATGGATCAACAGAACGTTCTCAGGCATATTCATCCCACCATGTGCGTGCGCGTTTGGATCAAGTCGCCAATCCTGCAAGCAACCCGGAGGCCGGGCCACACTTTTGATCGGCGTGGGTAAAACTCCGCCACCCGGGTGACGGGCAGGGTAGGGCTATCGGCCGAGTGGTCCCCGGCCCAGCCGGAGCAGCATCATCGCCAGCGTGTGACCCTCTTGGCCCAGCTCGCTGAAGCGTTCGAGCACCTTCATCTCGCGGCTGTGCACCAGACGGGTGCCGCCGGACGCCATCCGCGCCTGGCCGATACGCTTGGACACCGCGGTACGCCGCTTGATCGCGGCCAGGATGATGGCGTCGACACGATCGATCTCGGCGCGCAGGTCGTCGATGCTCTCCGGAAGGTCGCCCACGTCAGAGCCCAAATCGAAGCCGGACAAATCAATCGGCTGGTCAGCAGTCACGCAGCCAAGTGTGCCACGCAGTATCGGGGCGCTGGTAAGAGTGGTCCGGTGAATCGACGACTGGGGACCTCAGGTATCGGACGGCCCACCAGGTGCTGACCGTCAAGCCTTCTGCGCGGACGGTCGTGTGGGTTGCCCTCGCTCTGATCGCCGTCCAGACCGTGATCCGGACATGGCTCGTCGCGCGCGGATACTTCTACTGGGATGACCTGATCCTGATCGGCCGCGCATCGACCGAGTCGATCTGGTCATGGTCCTACCTGATGCAGGATCACGACGGGCATCTCATGCCCGGGGCATTCCTCGTGGCCGGGGTGATCACCGAACTGAGCCCGCTGAACTGGGCGATGCCTGCGATCACCCTGGTGGTCGGTCAGCTCGCGGTGTCGCTGGCCGTGCTGCGGATGGTGGTGGTGATCGCAGGTCGCGTCCGCCCGATTCTGTTGGTGCCGCTGGTGTTCTTCCTGTTCACCCCGATGACCGTGCCGGCCTACACGTGGTGGGCGGCGGGTCTCAACACACTGCCACTGCAATTCGCGATGGCGGTGGTGGTGACCGACGTGGTGCAGCTCTGTCGCGGGCAGGTTGCCGATCGCCGCCGGGTCATCATCCGATCGCTGGTGGTGTTCGTGGTGGCGCTGGCGTTCTTCGAGAAATCGCTGCTGATTTTGCCGGTTGCCGCGGTCGCCGCGGTGCTGTGGGTTCACGTCAATTCGTCGGCCGAGGGGCCCGGGCTCATGCGCCCCATCCGTACGGCATGGACTGCGGCTCGCGAATTGTGGATCGCGATGGCAGCAGTCGCCGCCGCATGGACGGTCGTGTACTTCGCCTCCACGTCCATCGCCGACGGGCATTCGATCGGCCAGGCGATGTCGCTCACGTGGCGGTCGATCAACCGGGGCCTGGTGCCCGCCGGAGTGGGAGGGCCGTGGTTCTGGACCCGCTGGTTGCCGAGTCCGCCGATGGCCCAACCTCAGGACTGGATGATCGCGGCCGGCTGGGTGGTCCTGATCGCGGCGGTCGCCTATGTCCTCTGGGCCAGGCGCGGCGCGGCCCTGGTCCTGGTTGCGGTGTTCGCTTACGTCGTCGTGTTGCAGATCCCGCTGTTCTGGAGCCGGACAAGCGAGTTCACCTCCCTCGAGTTGGCGCAGACACTGCGGTATCTGCCGGACACCGCCTTGGTGATCACGGTCGCGATGGCGCTGCTGGTGTCGGCTCCTCGACGTCGACGCTCCTCGGCCGGTGCAGCTGATCACTCTCGGCGCAGCACTGCCCTTCCGGCCCGGTCAGCGACAATTGCCGCCGCCGTGGTCGGTGTCGCCTACATCGGTAGCTCGTTGGTCTCGACCGCCGAATTCGCCGACGAATGGAACTCGAGCCCGACCGAGGAGTACATGGCCAACGCGCGAGCGTCGCTGGCGCAAGCGGCCGGAACACGAATGTTGGACCATGCCCTCCCACTGCTGGTGATCCTGCCGGTGACCTACCCCGACAATCAGGTGGGCAAGGTCTTTGCTGCGCTCGACCAGCGACCCACTTTCGGCCCGTGGACCGACAAACTGCAGGTCCTCGACGACCAGGGCCACCTCGTGGCGGGCGACGTGACTGCCGCGAGAACCTTCGGCGAAGGCGCCGGGGCATGCGATCGACCCGAGATCACCGGGCCGTCATCGATCCCCCTGAACGGTCCGCTGCTCGACTGGACCTGGGTGGTGGCGCTTCCTTACTGCGCCAACACCGACGGAACCGTGCGGATCGGTCTGGCCGAGGACTCGTCGCTCGAGGTGCCCGTGAAGGCAGGTCTGCACACCGTGTTCGTTCAGGTCGAGGGGTCTGGTTTTGAGGTTCAGTTGCGTCCCGTGACGCCGGGCCTGCAACTGCATGTGGGCCAAGGCCGCGTCGGCGAACTCGTGCGTGCGCCCTGATCGGGTTCGTACGCAGTCAGCCCGTCAATCCGTCAGCCCGTCTGCACCGCGACGGTCGTGATACCTCGAACCCCTTGTGACTGGAGGGTTTTCCCGACGGCCTCGGCGGCCTCCGGTTCGGCGAACACCCAGCGGACAGGTGTCGAACCCGCTGCCTCGAGCTGCTGATCCGCATTCTCGAGGAGCACCTCGGTGCCTTCCCAATCGGAGCCGAGAAGTCCGTCGCCGCCGATGTTGTCGGCGTAGCCCGGGCCGAATGTCATCAACAGGGTGCCGTCGGACGCCCGGCCATCGAACGCGTACTCGTTCACCTCGTAGACGAATGTGGACGGGACGCCGGTGACCTGCCTGCTGTGGTCACGCGCCTGCCGAGTCTCCTTGAATCCCGCTGGTTTCCATGTGCCCACAGCGCCGGTGGTCGCCGCCTTCTTGTTGGCGCTGAGCGCGTTCTCGAACGCACCACGATCCTGATCCAGGAAGGTGGTGAACACATAGGTGACGTCGCCTTTGAGCGTGCCGTCCTCGTTCGGGACAGTGAACGGGCAGCGCGACTCGGTACGGCCGTTGAGTGGAACGGTGACGGTATGGGCGCAGGTCCCGCCGACGGGACGGCCGTTGAGGGTGAGCGTCATGTTGCCGACGACAGTGGCCGACCCTGGACCGGTGGGCGACGGGGTGGAAGCCACGTAGGTGACGATGTATTCGCAGACAGGCGGGCTGCACGGCGAGACGGACAGCCGGAAGCCGCTGGCGGCGAAATCGGGACGGATGTAGGGGGCCGGCACATGAGTCAGGGCGGCGGTCTGCTCGCCGATGGTGTCGTACACCCGGCCGACCTCGTTGGGTCCGGCTTTCTGGGCCTGCAGGTCGACGTCGAACACGTTGCCGCCGCCGGCCGGGAGCGGGCCGCTGACCGACGAGATGCCGCCGTCATCCTGCGTGGTGATGCGGAGCGAGTCCCCGGCCAGCACGACCGAGTCGCTCTCGGCGACCACCGCAGGCAGCCCCGCCGGCCGGTACCGGACGTCAGGTGTTCCGATCAGTCCGTTCGCAGGACCATGCGCCGTGAGGTCGAAGAGTTTGTCGTCGCCCGCCACGGCACCGGCCAGGTTCGGCGGTGCCAGCAGACGGCCCAGATCGGGGAACACGGCCGGGTCGAGCTGCGCCCACCCGGTCGCGACTCCTTCGTAATTGATCTTCGGGGTGTCTTCGAGTTGGCCTTTCCAGAACCCGGCGGAACCCTTGGCGAAGGTCTGGCCGTTCACGCCGATGATCTCGGCGGCCTCGCCGCCGACCTTGATCCGCCCGGACAGGTCGCCCGCGGCCGACACCACGACCTCGTCGAGATTGATCTTGTCGCGGTCGGAGGACACCGACCCGGTGTATTTCGCGCCAGGGTGGGCTGCGAATCGGCCGGCAGCCTCGGTGAGGCTCTTCTGCACGACTATCGGAGCAGGTGCCGACGCGGAGCCATCGGTGGTCCGGGGTAGAAAGATCGCCACCAGGACCACCACCAGCCCCAAGAGAGCCGCCGCCAAAGCCGCACCGGCCACAGTTCTGCTACGCATGAGCCCCCGCCCGAAACCCCCGCCGCGGGTGGCCTCCCATCGAGACGCCCGCGACCACTGACCATCAGTCGAGGCGATGCTACCCAGGCGGGCCGACAGGTGGTTCGGTGGCGTGAGTTGTCGGGGCGAGCGGGTAACTTTGTAAGACGATGAAAAGCGCTGCTCCCAATCCGTCGCTGCCGGGTCTGGCCACTGGAAACCTGCAGGAAAACACCCGTACGCCCTCGCGGCGTGCTGTTGAGCTGCTCGATGGGCTCAACCCCCAACAGAGGGCTGCGGTGCTCCATGCGGGGTCACCGCTGCTGATCGTCGCCGGCGCCGGGTCGGGCAAGACCGCGGTGCTCACCCGCCGGATCGCGTACCTGCTCGCCGAGCGCGACGTCAGTCCCGGCCAGGTACTCGCGATCACCTTCACCAACAAAGCCGCCGCCGAGATGCGCGAACGAGTGGTCGATCTGGTCGGTCCCCGGGCTCTGCGGATGTGGGTCAGCACTTTTCACTCCACCTGCGTGCGAATCCTGCGCGCCCAGGCGTCCCTGCTGACCGGGATGAACTCCAACTTCTCGATCTACGACGCGGACGACTCGCGCCGGTTGCTCGGCATGATCGTGCGCGACCTGGACCTCGACCCCAAGAAGTTCAGCCCCCGAGGGGTCGGGATCGCGATATCCAACTTCAAGAACGAACTGGTGGATCCGGACGGTGCGGCCGCGGCCGCCGAGGAGAGCGGGGAGCCGGCCGCGCAGACGATCGCCCAGATCTACCGGCAGTACCAGCAGCGCCTGCGCGCCGCGAACGCTTTCGACTTCGACGATCTGATCGGTGAGACGGTCGGTGTGCTGCAGGCTCATCCGGAGGTCGCGGAGTACTACCGGCGCCGATTCCGGCACGTCTTGGTCGACGAATACCAGGACACCAACCATGCGCAGTACGTGCTGGTGCGGGAGATGGTCGGAACGGGAAGCGTCGGAAACGTGAGCCCTTCGGAATTGTGTGTGGTGGGTGATGCCGATCAATCGATTTATGCCTTCCGCGGTGCCACCATCCGCAACATCGAAGAGTTCGAGCGCGACTTCCCGGACACCGAAACCATTCTGCTGGAACAGAATTACCGATCCACACAGACCATCCTGTCGGCCGCCAACGCGGTGATCTCCCGCAACGCGGGCCGACGCGAGAAGAAGTTGTGGACCGATTCCGGTGACGGCGAACTGATCGTCGGCTACGTCGCCGACAACGAGCACGACGAGGCCCAGTTCATCGCCCGGGAGATCGACGCCCTCACCGACACGGGCGAGTTCCGGTACTCGGACGTCGCGGCCTTCTATCGCACCAACACCGCCTCGCGTGCGCTGGAAGAAGTGTTCATCCGGCTCGGGATCCCCTACAAGGTGGTCGGTGGGGTCCGGTTCTATGAGCGCAAAGAAGTCCGGGACGTCGTGGCGTACCTACGGGTGGTCGCCAATCCGGACGACCAGGTCAGTCTGCGTCGCATCCTGAACACTCCCCGTCGTGGCATCGGGGACCGCGCGGAAGCCTGCGTGGCCGTCCACTCGGAGAACGCCGGCATCAGTTTTTACCAGGCGCTGATCGATGGGGCCGAAGGCAAGGTGCCGTTGCTCAACACCCGTGCCACCAAACAGATCTCCGGGTTCATCGAACTCATCGAGGGCCTGCGGAACGACTTCCTCGCGAGTTTCGGCGCGGCCGGGTCCGACGGCGCCGACGTGGCGGCAGTCGATGCGGGTAGCGAGGCCGGCGACATCGGCGAACTGGTCGAGGCGATCGTCGAACGCACCGGATATCGGGACGAGCTCGAGGGCTCATCGGATCCGCAAGACGGCGCCCGACTCGACAACATCAACGAATTGATCTCGGTGGCAAGGGAGTTCAGTGCAGAAGCCGCGGCTGCCGAACCGCCGGAGACGCAACTGGACAACGGCGACGACGACGGTCTGACACCCGACGACGGTGAGCCGGAGCCGGGGTCGTTGGCGGCCTTCCTCGAACGTGTGGCTCTTGTGGCTGACGCCGACCAGGTGCCCGATGACGAGGACGGCGTGGTGACGTTGATGACGTTGCACACGGCGAAGGGTCTGGAGTTCCCCGTCGTTTTCGTCACCGGTTGGGAAGACGGTCAGTTCCCGCACATGCGGGCTCTCGGTGACCCAGCCGAGTTGTCGGAAGAACGCAGGCTTGCATACGTCGGCATCACCCGCGCCCGCAAACGGCTGTACCTGAGCCGGGCGATGGTCCGCTCGGCGTGGGGATCGCCGATGCAGAACCCCGAATCGCGCTTCCTGCAAGAGATCCCGCAGCATCTCATCGATTGGCGACGCACCGAGCCGCGGCGTGGGATGGGGCGCATGACCAGCGACGGTGGCCGGGACTACGGCGACAACGGCCGCGGTTTCGGTGAGGGTCGTGGATTCGGTGGCCGTTCATTCGGGCCGGGTTCGCGGCGCCAGGAGTCGTTCGGCTCGCCGACCCGTGGTCGCAACAAGCAGGTTCACGTGACCGTTGGCGACCGGGTGACCCATCCCAAGTACGGGATGGGCAAGGTGGTGGGCAAAGAAGGAGCCGGCCCCACCGAGCGCGTCACCTTCGACTTCGGCAGCGCCGGACGGATCACCCTCATGTCACTGGGTGGTCTGCCCGTCGAAAAGCTGTAACCGAGTAGGTACTCGGTCGGCGGTTACGTCGAAAGCTGTTGTGGCGCAATCGTTCACGGGAGCTGTGGGTACGGTGCCGGGGGGTTGGTGAGCGCTCGGGTTACTGGCCCACGCTCGGTCTACGGGCATCGCTTTGACGAGTTTCGCGAGCGGGCTCGGGGAGCGCTCGCAATACTTGTGCCTGCTCGGTCTACAGATACCGCGTCTACGAGTTTCCCGAGCGGGGTTGCGCGGGCGCTCGGGTTACTGGCCCACGCTCGGTCTACAGACACCGCATCGACGGGTTTGAGCGCACACTTGCGCTCCGACGTAACAGGGAGAGAAGCTCAGCTTCCGGTGTAGGAGGCCAGGCTGATGCCGTGGGCCGCGAGCCATGGAGCTGGGTCGATCTTCATGGTTCCGTTCTTCCACACCTCGAAGTGGAGGTGGGGGCCGGTGGAGAAGCCTTCGCTGCCGACTTCGGCGATCTTCTGGCCGGCGATGATCTTGTCGCCCTTCTTGACGAGCACGCCGCCTGCGGACATGTGCCCATACATGGTGACCGTGCCGTCTTCCGCCTGGATCTGTACCCAGTTGCCGTACCCGGAAGCGGGCCCGGCCTCGATCACGACGCCGTCGGTGACGGCGTGGATGGGAGTGCCCAGGGGCGCGGCGAGGTCGATGCCACCGTGGAACGAACCCCAGCGGTTCGCGTACGTCGAGGTGAAGGTGTACGCGCCAGCCGGGATGGGGGCAGCGAACAGGGGGATGCGCGCGGCTTCGTCCTGCGCATGCGCTGCTTCAGCGAGTTCCTGGCCGACAGCCAGCTGCTCGGTGAAGGTGTCCATGTTGGCCGGTGCGGGCGCGGCGGCGATTCCGGCGGCAAGACTCTCGTCTGTGCTGATCGGGTTCACCACGGGCGTAGGAGCTGCGGACTTGGTGGGCTCGGCAGCAGGCTGTGCGAACTGACCTGTGGCGGCGGCGACGGCAGCACCGGCTGCAACAGCCATCAGCGCTGCACGTCCCTTGAGGGCCTGCGGCGGCGCGGCGATGCGGTGTTTACCGCCACTGCGGCGCGGGGAAGTCTGTTTCTGCGGCGACCACGACGTCTCATCGGCTGCGGGTGCAAAATCATCGAACTCGGCGCCATGGACCTCGAAAGGATGATCATGGAGAATCTCGTCGAGTTCGACCTCGGCGACGATGATGTCTTGCGTGATCTCGGCCGGGCGCGGGGCGTCATAGGCATCGCGGTCGAATCGGCGGGCACCGGCCCGGCCACGGCCGCCGTCAACGCTGGCGTTGCGCCACTGGGTCAGCGGTCCGTCGGCGTACTCCTCGAGACCGAAGTCATCGATGGGAATGATCGACGTGATGGAGTTGTCGTGCGGGTCGCCGGGTCGTTCGCCGTCGATGGTCCGAGCCGAAGTGCGCGAATGCGCAACATCGCCGGTGATCGAATCGCGAACTACCAACAGCTTGAGCCTTTCTGACAACTGGCCCGCGCCGATGAATGTGATCCGCGCAGGCGGTACGGAAACTCGATGTGACGGATCCGTGACCTTCTGACCTCAGGAACGGTAACGAAATGATTGCGACGACCGCAACCGGACGCGAGAATTGCTGTGATGTTGTGAGGCGCATCACAGATGCGTTTAGGTGCTGTTCACGGCTGCGTCGCAGGTCGGCGCGATCGGCGACCGGTGAGCGGTAACAGGTAGCACCCCGAGTGATCTGTGGCACATGCTGTAGGGAGTAGTGATCGTGGCTGTTCGGCGCGGCGCTAAGGTCGCTGTGTTCGCAACACCAACAGCGGACAAACCTACGAGATGGTGAGCTGAATGGATCTCTTCGAATACCAGGCGAAGGAGCTCTTCGCCAAGCACGAGGTGCCGACCTCGGCCGGCCGTGTAACCGACACGGTCGACGGCGCGCGTCAGATTGCCGAAGAAATCGGCAAGCCCGTGATGGTCAAGGCACAGGTGAAGGTCGGTGGCCGCGGCAAGGCCGGCGGCGTCAAGTACTCGGCAAACGTCGATGAGGCCGTCGCGAATGCCGAATCGATTCTCGGCCTCGACATCAAGGGCCACGTCGTCAAGAAGTTGCTGGTCGCCGAGGCCAGCGACATCGCCGAGGAGTACTACATCTCCTTCCTGCTCGACCGCACCAACCGCACCTACCTGGCGATGTGCTCGGTCGAAGGTGGCGTCGAGATCGAGGTGACCGCCGAGGAGAACCCCGACGCACTCGCCAAGATCCCCGTCGACGCCGTCAAGGGTGTCGACCTCGCGTTCGCGCGCAGCATCGCCGAGGCAGGCAAGCTGCCCGCCGAGGTGCTCGACGCAGCAGCCGTGACGATCCAGAAGCTGTGGGAGGTCTTCATCAACGAGGACGCTCTCCTGGTGGAGGTCAACCCGCTCGTCCGTACGCCTGACGATCAGATCCTCGCTCTCGACGGCAAGGTCACCCTCGACGCCAACGCTGATTTCCGCCAGCCCGGCCACGAGGCGTTCGAAGACAAGGACGCGACCGACCCGCTCGAACTCAAGGCAAAAGAGAACGACCTCAACTACGTCAAGCTCGACGGACAGGTCGGCATCATCGGCAACGGTGCCGGACTGGTCATGTCCACGCTCGACGTGGTCGCATACGCCGGAGAGAAGCACAACGGCGTCAAGCCGGCGAACTTCCTCGACATCGGTGGCGGCGCCTCGGCCGAGGTGATGGCCGCCGGACTCGACGTCATCTTGGGCGACGAGCAGGTCAAGAGTGTTTTCGTGAACGTATTCGGTGGCATCACCGCGTGTGACGCGGTCGCCAACGGCATCGTCGGTGCGCTGAAGAAGCTCGGCGATGATGCCAACAAGCCTCTGGTTGTGCGTCTCGACGGCAACAAGGTCGAAGAAGGCCGCAAGATCCTCGCCGACGCCAATCATCCTCTGGTGACGCTCGCCGAGACCATGGACAGTGGCGCCGACAAGGCCGCCGAACTGGCGAGCAAGTAGGAGCAGCAGATCAATGTCGATTTTTCTGAACAAAGATTCCAAGGTCATCGTTCAGGGCATCACCGGTGGTGAGGGCACCAAGCACACCGCTCTGATGCTCAAAGCAGGCACCAAGGTCGTCGGTGGCGTCAACGCCCGCAAGGCCGGCACCACCGTCAGCCATGACGGGGGCGTGGAGCTGCCCGTGTTCGGCACCGTGTCCGAGGCCATCGAGAAGACCGGCGCCGACGTGTCGATCGCTTTCGTGCCGCCGAAGTTCGCCAAGGACGCGATCATCGAGGCCATCGATGCGGAGATCCCTCTGCTCGTGGTCATCACCGAGGGCATCCCGGTGCAGGACAGCGCATACGCGTGGGCCTACAACGTGGAGAAGGGCAACAAGACCCGGATCATCGGTCCGAACTGCCCCGGCATCATCACCCCCGGCGAGTCGCTCGTGGGCATCACCCCGGCGAACATCGCGGGCACCGGGCCCATCGGTCTGGTCTCCAAGTCCGGAACGCTGACCTACCAGATGATGTACGAGTTGCGTGACATCGGCTTCTCCACCGCAATCGGCATCGGCGGTGACCCGGTCATCGGCACCACGCACATCGACGCCATCGAGGCGTTCGAGAAGGACCCCGACACCAAGGTCATCGTGATGATCGGTGAGATCGGCGGCGACGCGGAGGAGCGGGCGGCCGATTACATCAAGGCCAACGTCTCCAAGCCTGTCGTCGGGTACGTCGCGGGCTTCACCGCTCCCGAAGGCAAGACCATGGGCCATGCCGGCGCCATCGTCTCCGGCAGCTCGGGAACCGCTCAGGCCAAGCAGGACGCACTCGAGGCGGCCGGGGTGAAGGTCGGCAAGACGCCGTCCGAAACCGCCGAACTCGCACGCGAGCTCTACAAGAGCCTGTAAGCAGACAGAACACGAAGCGCCGGTCCTCGAAAGGGGGCCGGCGCTTTGTGCTGTTTGCACTCCCATCCGGTGCGGCCGGTCGACGACCATCCAGGAGGGCACGCGAACAACCCCATAAGTTCGGGGGTTCGGCGGCGTGCCCGGCGAGTAGTGTTCTCAGTCACGGCGAGTGAAAGAAGCGCGCGCATGACCGGTGGACCACTGCTGGACGGATTGCTGAGAACGGCGGGCTCGGCCTACTCCCTTGCGGTGCGTGTCCCGGTGGTCGGCGGTGTGCTGCAAAGGCGCACCGAAGATGTTGTCGCGCTGGGTGAACGCGCGCTCGCTGCGGCCATCGTGGTCGCGCGTTCGTCGCTCAAGGTGATCATCCGTGAGGTGATCGATGCCCTGGTCGTCGAGATTGACCTCACCGAACTGGTGCGTGGCCACGTGGACCTCAATCGGATCGCCGTGGGGATCGACGTGGATCGCATCGCGGCCCGGATCGACATCGACGCGATTCTCGACCGCGTGGACATCGACAGGATCATCGAAACCGTCGACCTCGACCGTGCCGTTGCCGGCGTGGACATCGACGCGGTCGCCGCGAAGATCGACGTCGACGCGATCATCGGGCGTCTCGATCTCATCGAACTGGCGAATCAGATCATCGACGGGGTCGATCTCCAAGCGATCGTTCGTGACTCGACCACCACGTTGACAACCGGTGTGCTCGAAGACGTCCGGACACAGGGGGCACGCGCCGACGACGTGGTGGCAGGGGTTGTCGGACGACTGCTCGGACGTCACGATGGCAAGCGCGCTGCCCGCCCGGTCGAGCCGCCGGCCCGGAACGGCCGGCATCCCGACGCCGGCTCCCTGAACGGAACACCGCCCTCGGCCGAGGTGATCATCGAGGTGCACCGACGTGTCCCCGACAAGCCTGGCGAGCGGTCCGGCACCGCCACCGACGTCCCGGCGGACAGGGGATGACCGAGAAGTCGCGTGAGGTCGCCGAACCCCACCACACGGGCAGGGACGAGTTCGAGAGCAGGATCGCCGGCATCGTCAGTCGTGGTGTGGCCGCGGTCCTCGATGTCGCGACAGTCGCCGCGATCCTCGGAATCTTGTACCTGGGGGCACTGCTGCTCGGACTGTTGTTCACCAGCGGGAACTTTGAGACACCAAACCCGAACGTGCTGTTCTCCGGAGTGGCGACGTATGTGGTCGCGGTTGCCTACCTCGCAGGTTGCTGGACGGTGTCGGGCCGCACAGTGGGTTCGGTTGCGATGGGCCTCGAGGTGGTCAACCGCAGGGGTGGCCGGCTCGGTCCGGTTCGCGCTTTGTTACGTGCCATGTTCTACACCACCTTCCCGATCGGCCTGCTGTGGGTTGCCGTGGACAGACGGCGCCGTTCGGTGCAGGACATCGTGCTGCGTAGTCGGGTCATCTACGCATGGTGAGCCACTCGATTGGCGTGATCCATAAAATCTGCCGGATTTTAACTCCTGGCCCGGAAATAGAGCAGGTCAACGACTTTCGTCTGCCCGGTGTCGCCTCGGCGCTTCCTGCTCGTGTTGTCTCCCGTCGTTACAGTCACTACGCGCGACCGCCGGTCGGTCGCTCATGTGCTCGGCCGCCTCGGCCGTGAGACGAAAGGGAACGGGTTGTCATGCGTTTGAGAAGGCTTGCCCTGCTACTGGTTCTGCCCCTGCTGGCCCTGGGGATGGCCGCGTGCGGCAGCGACGACTCGGACACGGTGAAGATCGGTGTCGCCGACGCCAGTGAAAGCTACTGGAATGTGTTCAAGCAGAAGGCTTCCGATGAGGGCATCGACGTCGAGCTGGTGAACTTCACCGACTACAACCAGCCCAATCCCGCGCTGGCCGAGGGAGAACTCCAGCTCAACGAGTTCCAGCATTTGCTGTACCTCGCCACTTACAACGCGAAGAACAATCAGAACCTTGTGCCCATCGGTGCAACGGCCGTCTATCCTTTGCCGCTGTACTCGACCAAACACGCGTCTTTGGACGAGATCCCGCAGGGCGGCAGCGTGGTGATCCCGAACGACCCGACCAACCAGGCCCGCGGCCTATTGGTGTTGCAGCAGGCCGGCCTGATCTCCCTGAAGAACGGCGGGTCCGCGTTCTCGACCCTGGCCGACATCAACGAGGGTGCGTCAAAGGTGAAGGTGACCGCAGTCGACGCCGGCCAGACCGCCCAGAGCCTTGATTCGGTGGATGCCGCGATCGTCAACAACAATTATGCGACGTCGGCAAATCTCGGCGCGGACAAGGTGATCGCTCAAGACGACCCCAACAGCGATATCGCCAAGCCGTACATCAACGCTTTCGTCGCACGCGACGAAGACAAGGACAACGCCGACTACCTGAAGTTGGCCGCGCTCTACCACGACCCCGAGGTGGAAGCGGCGGCGAAGAAGGACCTGGGCGCAAGTGGGGTCTTCAAGACGAACCCCGCGTCCGAACTGCAGCAGCTCACCGTCGAACTCCAGGAGCAGGTGAAGTCGAGCGGTGCCTGAGGAACCCGCCATCTCGTTCCGGGGCGCCACCAAGCGGTTTCGCGGCAAAGGAGGCAAACAGCTCGTCGCGGTGGACGGGGTGGACCTGGACATCGCCCGCGGCGACATCACCGGGGTGATCGGATATTCAGGTGCTGGTAAGAGCACCCTGGTTCGGCTGATCAATGGTCTGGAAACCCCCGACGAGGGGCAGATCCTGATCGACGGCGAGGACATCAGCCGGGCCCGTGAACGCCAGTTGCGCCGCGTGCGCGGGGACATCGGCATGATCTTCCAGCAGTTCAACCTGTTCTCGTCGCGAACCGTCGCCGGCAATGTCGAGTTCCCATTGAAGGTTTCGGGCATGACGCGATCTGCGCGTGCCGCTCGCGTCACCGAGCTCCTCGACTTCGTGGGCATCGGTGACAAGGCCCGTCAGTACCCGCAGCAGCTGTCCGGTGGACAGAAGCAGCGGGTGGGAATCGCACGGGCACTGGCGACGTCACCGAAGATCCTGCTGGCCGATGAGGCCACCAGTGCGCTCGACCCGGACACGACAGCGGAGATCCTCGGGTTGCTCAAACGGGTAAACCGCGAGCTGGGCACCACCATCGTGGTCATCACCCACGAGATGGACGTGGTGCGTGACATCTGTGACCGGGTGGCCGTCCTCGATTCGGGGCGTCTCGCCGAGCAGGGTCTGGTGTACGACGTGTTCTCCGGGCCCGCGTCGCCGATCACGCGACGCCTGGTGCGTTCGGCGGTCGGTGATGCGCCATCGGGGGACACGCTCGCCCGGTTGCGCTCCCGCCACAGCGGTCGATTCGTGACCGTTGCGGTACGGGAAACCGATTCCGGCACGGTCGATGTCACCGGAGCCCTGGCGCGGCCCGGCGTCCGGGCCACGGTGGTCTACGGCGGGATCATCGAACTGTCCCGGCGCCCGTTCGGTTCGTTGACATTTGCATTGCAGGGTGGCGACAGGGAGATCGACGCGGCGCTTGCAGACCTCCGCGAACTGACCGACGTCACCGAACATCCGGTGAAAGAGGAGGTGTAGCCCGTGTTCCTCGGCGACATCATCACTCCAGAGCTGCGGCCGATCCTGTGGGACGCGGTCATCCAGACTTTCCAGCTCGTCGGTTTCACGCTGGTGATCGGCGGCGTCATCGGGCTGGGTCTCGGTGCCCTGCTCTACGCCACCCGCCCGACCAATCTGCTTGCCAACACGGTTGTCTACAACCTTCTCAACGTGGCGGTCAACATCGTCCGGCCGATCCCGTTCATCATCTTCATCACGGCCATGGCACCGCTCACCAAAGAGGTGATGGGCACCAGGATCGGTACCGAGGCAGCGATATTCCCGATGACGGTGATGGCTGTGTTCGTGATCGGGCGCGTGGTGGAGCAGAATCTCGTGGCCGTCGACCCGGGTGTGGTGGAGGCGGCGCGCGCGATGGGTACAAGCCGACTTCGCACGTTGCTGACGGTGGTGATCCCGGAAGGTCTTGCGCCGCTTGTGCTCGGCTACACATTCATCTTCGTCGCGATTGTGGACATGTCCGCGATGGCGGGATACGTCGGTGGCGGGGGGTTGGGCGACTTCGCCCAGCAATACGGCTATCAGCAATTCAACTGGAAGCTCACCGTGGTGGTCATCGCGATGCTCATCGTGTTGGTGCAACTGGGTCAGTGGCTCGGGAACCGGCTGGCCAGGCGCGCGTTGCATCGTTGACGTGCGGTGTGACGGCTGGGCGAACCCGTTCCCGACCCATGGGTCGGGCGGGTAACCTCAGCAGGCGATGACCACTGCATCAGCCGGAACTCCTGACGGGCCCGCAGAGCCCGCGGATGATGACGTCCACGAGTCGTCGGCAGAAACCCCGTCCGGACCCGCTCCGGTCACACGCAGGGGTCTGGCGAAAGCTGCGCGGCGGCGGGAGTTGCTGGCCGCAGCGGCACGTCTGATGGCCGAGCGAGGATTTGCGGGGGTCCGTCTCGAAGACATCGGCGCCGCGGTGGGTGTCAGCGGTCCGGCGATGTACCGGCACTTCACGGGCAAGGACGCAGTCCTGGCCGAGATGCTCATCAGCATCTCGGAACGGCTCTTCGACGGCGGCCAATCGGTGGTCGCCTCCACCGACGGACCCGACGAAGCACTGGACGGTCTGATCGACTTCCACGTACGGTTCGCGACCAGCGAGCCCGAGCTGATCCGCGTGCAGGATCGAGATTTCTCGTCACTCGCCTCCGAAGCCAGTCGCACGGTCAGACGTCTGCAGCGGCAGTACGTCGAACTGTGGGCCGACACGCTGATCCAGCTCGATGGCTCGATACCCCGGCAGGAAGCGCGGACGCGGGTTCAGGCCGTGTTCGGACTGATCAACTCCTCGCCGCGACTCCCGGATCTGGATGCCCGGCGTCTGCACGTGATCCTCGCTCGGATGGCTCACGCGGCTCTGCTGAGTTCGGGACCCCGGTGGTGCGACACCGCTGACCAGAGGTGACAGAACGCGAGGACGCCCACGTGCTCCTGGAGCGTCCTCGCGTACTGCGTGGGGTGCCGGTGGTTCAGATATTCAGTGCCGCAGTGTGTTCGGCCACTGCTTCGCGGTACCGGGCCACGTTGCGCATCTTGATGTCTTCGTATCCGCGCACCATGTCGGGCAGCTCGGCCACCGCAACAGCCGAAGGCATGTCGTCGGCGGTCAGCCGGCCGTCCGCAAAAGCCTCCAGCAACCGGGTGATGAGTTCGCGGTACTCGACGATCAGTGTCCGCTCGGTCTCGCGGACCTCGGCACGCGCAAACGGATCGAGCTTGGTGCCACGCAGGCGCTTGGCCTTCGCCAGTGACTTCAGCGCAGGCGTGCCCCAGGCCCCGATGGCGATCTTCTTGCGCATGCCCAGCGACCGGAGAGTCGGCGGATGCAGGCGCACCGCAACTTTTGCGTCTTCACCGAACTGGCCGGCGACCTCGGCTGCGAACTGGTGGTCCTGCGTGAGACGTGCCACTTCGTACTCGTCCTTGTAGGCCATGAGTTTGAACAAGTTGCGCGCCACGGCGTCGGTGAGGCCGCCCACCTCGGGCCGGCCTTCGGCTCGTGCGACGTCACCGACGAACCGGACGTAATCGGTTGCGTAGGAGACGCTCTGGTAGTCGATCAGTTCATCGACCCGGCGGCGCACCGTGCCCAGCACCTCGGTGCTCACACTGTCCAGCGACCGCGTGAGGGTGATGGCCCGGGTGCTGGGCTGCCACGGCGGGGGCGCCGGGTGTGCGGCCGCAACAGCAGATCTGACCGCCTCGCGATCGGCGACGATCTGCCGGCCACGGCGAAACGCCTGCAGATTGCGTTCGACGGCAACGCCGTTGAGCTCGATGGCACGCTCGATCGATTCGGCCGTGATCGGCATGGCTCCCGACTGGAATGCCGCACCCACCAGGAGCATGTTGGCGTACTGCTCGTCCCCGAAGAGTTCGAGCGTGAGTTCGCCGGCGTCGAGGTAGATGCCTCGTTGCACCGACCGGTCGATGGACGACGCGATCTGTGCATCGCTGGGGTAGGACACCGAGGTGTCGATGACCATTGCGCCTGTCGGGATCTTGGTGGTGGAGACGATGGCGGTGGTCTTGAGGGGCGAGGCCACCTTCAGGTTCGCCGGGTCCACGCCGACGAGTCCGTCGCACGACAGGTAGAGATCGCAGTCACCCGACGCGACTTTCGCCGCCTGTTCCACCACGCCCGAGCTGACCTTGACGTCGCTCACCACTGCGCCCCCCTTTTGCGCCAGCCCGGTCATGTCGACCGTGCGTGCCACGTGCCCGTCGAGAACGGCTGCGGTGGCGATCACCTGGGACACCGTGACAACCCCGGTGCCGCCGATACCCGTGACCCGGAGGGTGAATCCGTCGTCGATCCGTTTGGTGGCGGTGGGCGTCGGCAACACGTCGGCGTCGATGTTCGGCACCGTGTGGCGAACCCGAGCGGCCTCGCCGGGGGTGATCGTGACAAACGACGGGCAATCGCCTTTGAGGCACGAGAAGTCGAGATTGCACGAACTCTGATCGATCCGGGTCTTGCGACCGAACTCCGTCGACACCGGATGCACCGACAGGCAATTGGACTTCTCGCCGCAGTCTCCGCACCCCTCGCAGATCCGCTCGTTGATCATCACGCGCGTGGTGGGAGTCGGTTGCTCACCGCGCTTGCGCTTGCGCCGCTTCTCTGCAGCGCAATGCTGATCGTGGATGAGCACAGTGACACCCTCGATGGCCGCGAGCTCCTGCTGGATCTGCATCATGTCGTCTCGACTGCGCACCTCGACCCCGGGCGGTAGCTGCAGGGAGCGGGTGCGAATCGGATCGTCCGAGGTGACCACCACACGCCGAACCCTCTCGGCGAGAAGTAGTTTGGTGATCTGCGGCAGGTCCATCTGACCGACCGGGTTCTGTCCGCCCGTCATCGCGACCGTGCCGTTGAACAGCAGCTTGTAGGTGATGTTCGATCCGGCGGCGACCGCCGAACGCAACGCCAGCGATCCCGAGTGCATGAAGGTTCCGTCGCCGATGTTCTGCACGAAGTGTTTCTCGTCGACAAACGGGGAGATTCCCAGCCACTGCGCACCCTCGCCGCCCATCTGTGTGACTCCGGCGATGTCACCGACCTGGTCGGGGTCCATGAGCAAGACCATGGCGTGGCAACCGATCCCGGCGCCCACCAATGTTCCGTCGGCGACCTTGGTGGAGCTGTTGTGCGGACATCCCGAGCAGAAGTACGGGCTGCGCACTGCCAGCGGTAGTTCGATGCGGCCCCGACTGCGACCGCTGGTCTCGAGCCAGTTCGTGGCTTCAGGGATCTCGTGGTGACGGGAGAGTCGGTTCGCGAGACCGCGGGTGACCGAGTCGATGTCGAGTTCACCGAACCGCGAGAACAGGGTGGATCCGTCTTCGTTGGACTTGCCGACGATGTTCGGCACATCCGGGCGGCGGAACAGGATGTCGCGCATCATCGTTTCGAGAAAGTCTCGTTTCTCTTCGACCACGATGACCTCGTCGAGCCCGGCGATGAACTCGGTCATGATCTCGCGCTCGAACGGGTACACCATGCCCATCTTCAGGATCCGGATGCCCAGGCGGCCCAGGTCGGCGTCGGTGATCCCCATCAGCCGCAGCCCTTCGCGGACATCGAGGTAGGTCTTGCCCGCCGCGACGATGCCGATCCTGTCGTCCGGGGTGCGCGAGACGATCCGGTTGAGCCTGTTGATGCGTGCGTATTCCATCGCGCGGGGCAGACGGATCGTCAGCTGGTTCTGTTCGAGCTCCATGAGGTTGGCGCCCAACAGCTTTCCGCTGGGGACATGCGGACTGGTGCCGAGATCGCCGTAGATGGGGAGGATGCGGTCGGGGTGCACGTCAGCGGTGGATGCCCCGTCGGCGACATGGGCGGAGATCTTCATCGACGTCCACAGGCCGGACACCCTCGACATGATCGCGGCGTGGACTCCGAGATCGAGGATGTCCTGGGAGTCGGCGGGATAGAGAATCGGCATGTACAGGTCTGCCAGCGCCATCTCGGAGGCGCAGGGGACGGTGGAACTCTTGGCACCCGGATCATCGCCGACCAGGGCGACGGCACCGCCGGTGGGGTGGGTGCCGATGATGTTGGCGTGCCGGAGGGCGTCGGTGGCCCGGTCGAGGCCTGGAGCCTTGCCGTACCAGTAGCCGACGACGCCGTCGAGCGCACTGTTCTCTCCGCGGTTCGACAGTGTCCCGACCTGGGCTGCCACCTGCGAACCCATCACCGACGTCGCGGCGATCTCTTCGTTGAGTCCCGGGCGGTGCACCACGTCGAAGGGGTCGAGGTACTTGGCGCGACGGGCGATCTCGAGGTCGTACCCGGCGAGCGGAGAACCCTCGTAGCCGGAGATGAAGGACGCGGTGCGCAGATTCTGCCGGCGGTCGAGACGGGCCCGGTCACGAACCATCCGGACCAATGCCTGGATGCCGGTGAGGTAGACGGTCCCGGACTCGCGGGTGTAGCGGTCGTCCAGTGAGAAGGACTCGACGGAAGCGGCTGCTCCGCCCAGTGGATTGCGGTCGTGGTCGCCGTCGTGGTGGTTCTGCGTAACGAGGGTCATGGCTGTTTACCCGGCTCTCTATTGTGTTGTGCCGACCCGGGGGTGGTGGGTCGGAGCTTGTTCTTCGGTACCGCGATCGTACTTCAACCTGTGATGCGGGTCACGACGGATATCGGCGTGCGCGGATATCGGGGGCAGGCGATGTGTGCGGGCGTGGGCGGGATCGGCGAAACTTCGGCCGCGATGTCGCCAATCGCGTGACAATGGGTCTGCCAGCACTTACAGTGACTTCAGTTAATCGTTCCTAACTGAAAGGCGGTGGACGCCGGTGTCCACGACCGCAACCGCACCCCGGTGGCGTGCAACGCATGAAGCCAACGTGGCGGCTCTGCGTGCCCGACTGGATCGCGTGGCCCAGGGTGGCGGCGAGAAGGCGCGGGCCAGGCACCTGGACCGCGGGAAACTGCTGCCTCGTGACCGGGTCGACACGCTTCTCGATGCCGGGAGTCCGTTCTTGGAGATTGCGCCGCTGGCGGCCGAGGACATGTACGGCGGCAAGGCGCCCGCGGCGGGGGTGATCGCCGGCATCGGGCGGGTGGCCGGACGTGAGTGCGTGGTGATCGCCAACGACGCGACGGTGTCGGGCGGCACCTACTACCCGGTGACCGTGAAGAAGCATCTGCGAGCCCAGGAGGTGGCGGCGGCGAACCGGTTGCCGTGTATCTACCTGGTCGACTCCGGCGGCGCGATGTTGCTGCAGCAGGACGAGGTCTTTCCCGACCGCGACCATTTCGGGCGCATCTTCTTCAATCAGGCCAACATGAGTGCGGCAGGTATCCCGCAGATCTCGGCTGTGCTCGGGTCGTCCACAGCCGGTGGTGCCTACGTGCCGGCCATGAGTGACGAGACGGTGATCGTGCGCGATCAGGGCACCATCTTCCTCGCCGGACCGCCACTGGTGAAGGCCGCAACCGGAGAAGATGTCAGCGCCGAGGACCTCGGTGGCGGACTGATGCACTCGACCGTGTCCGGGGTGACCGACCACCTCGCGGACAACGACGAGGACGCGCTCGAACGGGTACGGCGGATCGTCGCCACGCTCGGGCCGGCCGACCCCCCGCAATGGGACGTGCAGCCGGTTCGCGAACCTGTTGCGGCGCAGACCGATCTCTACGACGTGGTCCCCACCGATGCTCGTACCCCGTACGACGTTCGTGCGGTGATCGAGATCATCTGCGACGCCGGTCAATACGATGAGTTCAAGGCGGGATACGGGACGTCGCTGGTCACCGCATTCGCCCACATCCATGGCCACCCTGTCGGCATCATCGCCAACAATGGCGTGTTGTTCAGTGAAAGTGCGCTCAAGGGAGCGCATTTCATCGAACTGTGCGACAAACGCAAGATTCCTCTGGTGTTCCTGCAGAACATCACCGGGTTCATGGTGGGACGGGAATACGAGCAGGGCGGGATCGCCAAGAACGGCGCCAAGATGGTCACCGCGGTGGCTTGCGCTCGGGTGCCCAAGTTCACCGTGATGATCGGTGGATCGTTCGGTGCCGGCAACTATTCGATGTGTGGGCGTGCCTACTCGCCACGGTTTCTGTGGATGTGGCCCAATGCACGCATCTCGGTGATGGGTGGACCGCAGGCTGCCGACACCTTGGCGACCGTGCGGCGCAACCAGATCGAGCGTGGCGGTCAGGAGTGGTCTGCGGAGGACGAGGAACAGTTCAAGTCGCCGATTCGCGAGCAGTTCGAAACACAATCGGACGCCTATTACTCCACCGCACGGCTATGGGATGACGGCGTGATCGATCCCGCCGACACCCGCACCGTGCTCGGGCTGGCATTGGCCGCCGCGCGCAACGCACCGCTCGCGCCGGTGTCCTACGGCGTCTTTCGGATGTGATGTGGCGATGAAACAGATAGACACGGTACTGGTCGCCAACCGCGGGGAGATCGCCTGCCGGGTGATCCGCACTCTGCGGCAAGCGGGAGTCCGCAGCGTTGCGGTGTACTCGGACGCAGATTCTGATTCGCTGCACGTGGCCATGGCCGACGAGGCCGTCCGACTCGGCCCGGCTGCGGCCACCGAGAGCTACCTGAAGATCGACGCAGTGATCGCTGCCGCACAGAGTGTCGGCGCCGATGCGGTACATCCCGGATACGGATTCCTCTCGGAGAACGCGGCATTCGCACGTGCACTGGCGGAGGCGTCGATCGTCTTCCTCGGCCCGCCGGCAGCGGCGATAGAGATCATGGGCGACAAGATCGCCGCGCGGGAGGCTGTGTCGGCCCGCGCCGTCCCCGTGGTTCCCGGCATCTCCCGGCCCGGGCTCACTGACGACGACCTGATCGCGGCAGCGTCCGACATCGGGTTCCCCGTGCTCATCAAACCGAGCGCGGGCGGTGGCGGCAAAGGGATGCACCGCGTTGCCGATCCGGCCGACCTGCCTGCGGCGCTGCGGACCGCCCGGCGCGAGGCCAAGGCGGCATTCGGCGATGACACGCTGTTTCTCGAACGGTTCGTGGACACCCCGCGTCATATCGAGGTCCAGGTACTCGCAGATACCCACGGCAACGTGGTGCATCTCGGTGAGCGCGAATGTTCCCTCCAGCGACGGCACCAGAAGGTCATCGAGGAGGCGCCCTCGGCGCTGCTTGACACCGCCACGCGTGCCCGCATCGGCGCGGCGGCCTGCGACGCGGCGCGGTCGGTCGGCTACACCGGCGCCGGAACGGTGGAGTTCATCGTCTCGGCACACAAACCCGACGAGTTCTTCTTCATGGAGATGAACACCCGTCTGCAGGTGGAACACCCGGTCACCGAGATGGTCACCGGCGTCGACCTCGTCGACTGGCAGCTGCGGGTGGCCCGGGGGGACAAACTGGATTTCGCCCAGGACGACGTGACGATGACCGGCCACGCAATCGAAGCCCGGGTGTACGCCGAAGACCCTGCTGCCGGATTCCTTCCCACCGGTGGGTCCCTGCTCCTCGTGAACGAACCCGCAGGCCCTGGTGTCCGGGTCGACTCGGGCATCGTCACCGGAGACGTGGTGGGCAGCGACTACGACCCCATGCTCGCGAAGGTCATCGTCCACGGCGATGATCGTGCCGATGCCATCGCCCGTCTGGATGCGGCGTTGGCGCGCACCCACGTGCTCGGCGTTCGCACCAACATCGGGTTCTGCCGCCACGTACTCGACCAGCCCGACGTTCGGGCCGCAGAGCTCGACACCGAGCTGCTCGACCGCCTCGTCGTCGACTACCGCGAACCCCCGCCCCCTTTCGAGGCGCTGGCATTGGTCGGGCTTCACCGGGTGCGAACCGGTCGCAGCGGTGAGACACCGTGGACCTCGCAGGTTGGCTGGCGCGTCGGTGGACCAGCACCTACAAGGACACGACTGCAGGTCGGGGACGATGTGGTGACGGTCGCGGTGACCGGACCGGAGACCGACGCCCGCGTCACCATCGGTGACCGTACAGCCACAGCGTCGGTGTCCGGCGAGCGACTCACCCTCGACGGCATGACGTCGAGATGGCTGATCGTGCAGGCACCACCGAAGCCGGCCGCAGGCCATCGGACCGACAGTCCGGGGCATTACTGGGTCAGCGGCCCGGCCGGTACCTGGGAAATTGCCGAGTCGAAGATCCTGCGGTCGTCCACCGATGCCGAGGAACTCGGGGAGATCACCAGTCCCATGCCGGGAACCGTTGTCGCCGTGCTGCATCCAGGAGGCGAGTCGGTGGAGGCCGGTACGCCCGTACTGGTGGTCGAGGCGATGAAGATGGAACACACGCTGACCGCTCCACGTGCCGGTGACCTGTCGGTGGTGGTCGCTGTCGGCGACAAGGTCACCAGCGGCCAGCGGCTGGCAACAATCATCGACCACTCGGAAGGAAATCCCACATGACCATCACCGACGACCTGACGGTCGAGTACGACGAACTGCGCAGGACAGTGGCCGACTTCGCACAGTCGGTGGTTGCCCCGGTATCGGCCAAACACGATGCCGAACACACCTTCCCGTACGAGGTGGTGCGCCAGATGGGGGAGATGGGCCTGTTCGGTCTGCCGTTCGGTGAGGAATACGGCGGGATGGGAGGGGACTACTTCGCGCTGTCGCTGGCGCTCGAGGAACTGGGCAAGGTGGACCAGTCGGTGGCCATCACCCTCGAAGCCGGTGTGGGCCTCGGCGCCATGCCGATCTACCGGTTCGGTACCGAAGAGCAGAAGCAGAAGTGGCTGCCGGACCTGATCGCCGGCCGCGCGTTGGCAGGGTTCGGGCTCACCGAGCCGGGCGCGGGCTCGGATGCGGGTGCCACCGCCACCACGGCCAAGCAGGACGGCGACGAGTGGATCATCAACGGGGCCAAACAATTCATCACCAACTCCGGCACCGACATCACCTCGCTGGTCACCGTCACGGCCGTCACCGGAGCGCGGTCACCGGGGCCGGACGGGTCGGCCCGCAAGGAGATCTCGACGATCATCGTGCCCAGCGACACAGAGGGTTTCACCGCCGAGCCCGCATACAACAAGGTGGGGTGGAACGCGTCGGACACCCACCCGCTCAGTTTCAGTGACGCGCGGGTGCCCGCGGAGAATCTGCTCGGTGAACGCGGCCGCGGCTACGCCAACTTCCTGTCCATCCTCGACGAGGGACGAATCGCGATCGCGGCGTTGGCGACCGGGGTGGCGCAGGGCTGCGTGGACGAGAGTGTGAAGTACGCCAAGGAACGTCACTCATTCGGCAAGGCCATCGGCGAATACCAATCGGTGTCGTTTGCCATCGCCCGGATGGAGGCTCGCGCACACACCGCGCGCACCGCGTACTACCACGCGGCATCGAAGATGCTCGCCGGCAAACCGTTCAAGAAGGAGGCGGCGATCGCCAAGCTGGTCTCGAGCGAGGCCGCCATGGACAACGCACGCATGGCCACGCAGATCCACGGCGGCTACGGCTTCATGAACGAATATCCGGTGGCACGCCATTACCGGGATTCGAAGATCCTGGAGATCGGCGAGGGCACCACCGAGGTGCAGTTGATGCTGATCGCGCGCGAGCTGGGCTTCGCATGACCGGCGAGAACGAGACGGACCGCCAGAGCGAGGGCTCGCCGCAACCACGTCGGGTCACCCAGCGCGGCTTGTGGTTTGACGAGTTCGAGGTGGACACGGTGTACGAGCACCGGCCAGGGCGGACGGTCACCGAGGCCGACAACGTCTTGTTCACCACCCTGACCATGAACACCCAGGCACTGCATCTCGACGCGGCGTACGCCGCCGAACAACCGGGTTTCGGTGGGGAGCGCCTGGTGAACTCGATGTTCACCCTCTCGACGATCGTCGGATTGTCGGTGAGTCAATTGACGCAGGGAACCCTGGTGGCCAATCTCGGTTTCTCGGAGATCGCGTTCCCCGCACCGCTCTTCCACGGTGACACGCTGTATGCCGAGACCGAATGCACGGGAAAACGGGAAAGCAAATCCAGACCCGGCGAGGGCGTGGTGTCATTGCGTCACATCGGAAGAAACCAGCACGGCGACGTGGTTGCTGTAGCTCAGCGGTCCACGCTCGTGCGCAAGCGCGTCACGTGAGGTCCAGACAGGTGGCGCACCGAGACATAGGAGGAGCACCGGTGACCAACTGGAGTCCGCCCGGCCCGGCCATTCTGTTCTGCCCCGCAGATCGTCCCGAGCGGTATGCCAAAGCTGCAGAGCGCGCCGACGCGGTCATCATCGACCTCGAGGATGCGGTGCGCCCGGAGGCGCGCGAGGCCGCTCGCGAAGCACTGATCAACAACCCGATCGACCCGAACATCACCATCGTGCGGATCAACGCCGCCGGCACCGGTGACCACTACCGCGACCTCAAAGCCCTCGCGCAGACGGCGTACCGCGTTGTCATGCTGTCCAAGAGTGAGACCGCCGAGGATCTGTCACAGGTCGGGTACCAGGTGATCGCCTTGATCGAGACCCCCGCCGGTGCCCTGGCCGTGGAGCAGATCGCCTCGTCGCCGAACTGCATCGGGCTGATGTGGGGCGCCGAAGACCTCGTCGCCGCCATGGGCGGGCGGTCGAGCCGGTTCAGCACCGGCGAAGCCAACGCCGGACGTTATCGAGACGTGGTCAGGCAGGTTCGCGGAATGGTTCGGTTGGCCTGCGCAGCCCACGGGCGCTTCGCCGTCGACTCGGTACACATCGACATCGCCGACACCGACGGTCTGCACGCAGAGGCGCTCGACGCGGTGAACCTGGGCTACGAGGCCACCGCGTGTATCCACCCTTCGCAGGTGGATATCGTTCGAGCGGCCTACCGGCCCACTGACGACGAGATCCGTTGGGCGGAACAAATTCTGGGTGCCGACAAAGACAACACCGGCGGGGTCTTCCAGGTCGGCGGCCAGATGATCGACTCACCCCTGTTGGGACAGGCGGAGGCGATCATGCGCCGCGCCGAATCACACTAGGAGCGCTTTCATGGCAACACCTGAGCCCTCGCACGCAGAGGGGCTGCCGCAACCGCCGCTGCTCACCGTCACGATCGGGGAGTCGTTGCGACAGACCGCCGAGAGATTCGGTGACAACGAGGCCCTGGTCGACGTTCCGACCGGTCGTCGATGGACCTATCGCGAGTTCCGTGACCAGGTGCGTGCGTTGGCTGCCGGCCTGGCACGCAGTGGCCTGGTGCCTGGCGACCGAATCGGGTTGTGGGCCCCCAACTGTGCGGAATGGGTGCTGACTCAGTACGCGGCGGCGGAGTCGGGTCTGATCCTCGTCAACCTGAATCCGGCCTACCGCCAGACCGAGATCGAGTTCGCGTTGCAACAGTCGGGAACGCGCACCGTGATCGCTGCACGGCAGTTCCGCGACGCCGACTACGCCGGGATGCTCACCACCGCCATCGACAACTGTCCCGACCTCGCATCGGTGGTGCTACTCGGTTCCGATGAATGGTCCGAACTGCTCTCGACCGCAACACAATCAGAGTTGTCCGCACTCGACGACATCGCGTCGACGCTGACACCCGACGACCCGATCAACATCCAGTACACCTCCGGCACAACAGGTAATCCCAAGGGTGCCACCCTGTCCCACCGGAACATCCTCAACAACGGCTATCTGGTGGGGGAGCTGTGCAATTACACCGACCAGGACCGGATCTGCATCCCTGTGCCGTTCTACCACTGTTTCGGCATGGTGATGGGAAACCTGGCGGCCACCACCCACGGCTCGGCGATGGTGATTCCGGCACCAGGGTTCGACGCCGCCAAGACGCTCGATGCTGTTGCGGGCGAACGCTGCACGAGCTTGTACGGCGTTCCGACGATGTTCATCGCCGAGCTCGCGCTGGCCGATTTCGACACCTATGACCTGAGCTCCCTGCGCACGGGGATCATGGCCGGATCGCCGTGCCCGGCGGAGGTGATGCGGCAGGTGATCGACAAGATGCACATGTCGGAGGTGTCCATCTGTTACGGCATGACCGAGACGTCGCCCGTGTCGACGCAAACGCGCTCCGACGATACGTTCGACCGGCGTGTGGGCACCGTCGGCCGGGTTGCACCACACCTGGAGATCAAGGTCGTCGACCCGGTCTCGGGGGACACCGTGCCCCGCGGCGACGTCGGCGAGTTCTGCACCCGTGGTTACAGCGTCATGATCGGATACTGGAACCAGCCCGACAAGACGGCCGAGGCCATCGACGGCGACGGCTGGATGCACACCGGCGATCTGGCCGTCATGGATGAGGACGGTTATGTCCAGATCACCGGCCGCATCAAAGACATGGTGATCCGCGGCGGTGAGAACATCTACCCCCGCGAGATCGAGGAGTTCCTCTACACCCATCCCGACATCCTCGACGCCCAGGTCATCGGGGTGCCGGATGAGAAATACGGCGAGGAGTTGATGGCATGGGTGCAATTGCGTGACGGCGTCAGCGATTTCACCGTCGACGATCTCCGCGCGTTCGCCGACGGAAAGATTGCCCGACACAAGATTCCCAGATATGTCCACGTGGTCGAAGCGTTCCCGATGACGGTCACGGGCAAGATCCGCAAGGTCCAGATGCGGGAGAGTGCGCTGGACATCCTCGGAATCGGCCGATGAGTCGAATGGACGAGTTCGCCGAGGCGGTCGGTGCTGCCCGCGGACTGACGTTCGACGGGTACGACGATCTGTGGCAGTGGTCGGTGGACCGGCCCGAACAGTTCTGGCGCGAGGTGTGGGACCACTTCGGCGTGCGAGCGACCGGCGGTAGCACGCTCGGCGACGCCGACTCCGATGTACTGCGCGATCCCGAGATGCCGGGTGCACGGTGGTTCCCGGACGTCTCGCTCAACTATGTCGACCAGATCCTGTCGCACACCGACCAGGACGGTGTCGCCGTCGTAGGGCTGAGCGAGAACGGTCGCCGTACCGAGATCACGTGGGGTGAACTGCCAAAGCAGATCGCCGGTGTTGCAGCGACATTGCGTGAGATGGGCGTCGGGCGAGGCGACAGGGTGGTGGCCTACCTGCCGCACGTGCCCGAGGCTGTGATCGCGTTCCTGGCCACCGCTTCGCTTGGAGCGGTGTTCTCGGGCTGTGGCCAGGACTACGCGCCGGCCGGTGCTGCCGGCCGCTTTGCCCAACTGGACCCGCTGGTGATGATCTGGGCCGACGGCTATCACTACGGCGGCAAGTGGATCGACAAACGCGGCGACAGTGCGGAGCTGGCTGGAATGCTCCCAACGCTGACTGGGCAGCTGGTCGTGCGTACCGCCGAATCCGACCCGGAAGATGCGGATTCGGCCGACGGAGCTGTCGAGTTCTCCGTCGCCGCACGCCGTTCGGCAGACCTGAAGCCTGAACCGGTACCCTTCGACCATCCGCTCTGGGTGCTGTTCAGCTCCGGCACCACCGGAAAGCCCAAAGGCATCATGCACGGCCACGGTGGTGTGGTGCTCGAACACCTCAAAGCCGTTGGCCTGCATGGTGCAATGAACCGCGACGACGTGTTCTTCTGGCAGACGGCACTGAGCTGGATGATGTGGAACTACCAGGTCGCCGGTCTGCTGGTGGGGGCCAGGATCATCTGCTACAGCGGCCACCCGCTCAATCCGGATGCCGACAGGCTGTGGGGCTTGGTCGAATCGGAGAGGGTCACCTACTTCGGTACCAGTCCCGGGCAGCTGCTGGCCTCACGCAAGGCCGGGCTCCATCCCGGCACGGATCACGACCTCAGCGCGTTACGCACCATCGGGAGCACCGGTTCCACGCTCGCGGCAGATCTGTTCATCTGGGTGGATCAGCATGTGAGAGAGGGTATTCCGGTGTCCTCGATCAGCGGGGGGACCGATGTGGTGACCGCCTTCGCAGGCGGCTCGCCAGGCGTCCCGGTAGTGCCGGGCGAGCTGTCGGTGCGGTATCTCGGTGTCCAACTGGCCAGTTGGAGTGCGCACTGCGAACCGCTGATCGGCGAGGTCGGAGAGATGGTGATCACCACCGCCATGCCGTCCATGCCCGTGGGGTTCTGGAATGACCCTGATGGGGAGCGTTATCGGAAGGCGTATTTCGACCACCAGTGGGCCGCCGGCCCCCGTCCACATGTGTGGCGACACGGCGATTGGGTCACCGTCACCGAACGCGGATCGATCATCATCCACGGTCGTAGTGACGCGACGTTGAACCGCAACGGGATCAGGATGGGCTCGGCCGAGATCTACGAGGTGGTAGAGGGCATCGACCAGATCGCCGAGGGATTCGTGGTGGGGGTCGACGGCCCCGGCGGCGCGTACTGGATGCCGTTGTTCGTCACCCTCACCCCGGGCGCATCCCTTGACGAATCGCTCGTCGCGCAGGTGCGTTCGGACATCCGGCGCAGGCTGTCGCCGCGGCACGTCCCCGACGAGGTGATCGTGGCACCGGGCATCCCACACACCCGGACCGGCAAGAAGCTGGAGGTACCGGTGACCGCGATCTTGGCTGGTCGCGCCGATGTCGCGGTGGACCCGCGGTCGGTGGACGCACCGGAATTGCTCGATTGGTATCGACAGCAGGGCCGCGAACACAGCTGGAAGTGACGTAGTCCGTTTGTTGTCGCAGTCGAAATCAACGGTTGTCGTCGCCAGTGGATGTACTAGCGTAAGGCGCGACATATAAATCCGCCGAGCAGCACGCGGGACGAACACCCTCAACAGCAGGAGTGAACATGAGCTATCAACCCGGTGGGTCCGGCTACGGTTCGCAGCAGCCGTACCAGGGCTCGCAGTACCCCGGCGCGGGGCAGCACGAATCAGGACAGCCGTCGTACAACCCCGGCTATGGCCAGCAGCCCGGTGGCGAGCAGGCGCAGAATCCCGGTTACGGCCAGGGCTACGGTCAGCCCGCACAGGGTTACGGCCAGCAGCCCTCCGGTCAGCAGCCCTCCGGTCAGCAGGGCTACGGACAACCGTCGCAGCCATACGGTCAGCAGGGTTACGGCCAGCAGCCGGCCCAGGGATACGCCCAGCAGGGCTATGGACAGCAGGGTTACGGACAACAGGGTTACGGCCAGTCGCAGGGGCCCAAGGGTCTGCCCGCCGATCTGGCGAAGTACCTTGCCTATGCCGTCGGCGCATTGGGCCTGATCAACTTCTTCCTCGGCTTCGCGCCCGCGTTCGACGCCGAAGGCTTCGACGTCGACCAGAACAATCTGTTCCTCAGACTCCCCACGGCCATCGCGCTCCTCGGGGCAGCCGGTCTCATCGCGCTCACCACGGCGCTCCTCCGGCAGAACGCCAAGCTCAGCGGAATTGTTGCGGCGCTGTCGGTCATCGGCGCACTGGTGTTGCTGTTCCAGTTCTTCACCAAGGGTGACATCGACGCCGGGATCGGCTTCATCCTCGCGATCGTCTTCGCAGTCCTCCAGGCTGCCGTCGCCATCGCGTGGCTCCTCACGGAGGCCGGGATCATCAAGACCGCTGGTTCTGGCGCCTCGAACGCCAGCGCGGACACCGCGTCGACCAGCACGGGCCAGCATTCGAACAGCAGCCTGACCGGCGACCAGGGCACCAGCTACGGCCAGGCAGGCGACCAGAGCACCGGATACGGCCAGGCAGGCGGATACGGCGCGGCCTCCTCCTACGGCCAGAGCAGCGGAGCCACGGCTGCCGGCTCAGGTGACCAGCATTCCGGTGGTCACCAGGCCGCGCCCGGTCAGAGCAATCCCTACGCACAGTCGGGTTACGGGCAGCAGGGCACCGACTCGGGTTCGACCGGACTGGGCAAGTCCGATTCCGGGCCTGCCGGATCGTCGGACGCCACCACGGTGGTCCCGTCGAGCCCGTCGTCGCCGTCCACGGCTCCAGGTCAGCCGAGCACGCCGTCGTCGGCTCCGGGAACGAGCAGCTTCGGCGCTCAGCCCGGTGCTTCCGCGCCGTACGAGGCCCCATCGACGCCGTCGGGTGAGCAGCAGAACCCCTACGGCGACCAGACCACGCAGTTCAAGTCGCCGGAGCGCTGAGCAAGCACTTCGGTCCAGGTCAGAAGGAGCCGGCCATCACACGATGTGTGGTGGCCGGCTTTTTCGTGTGTCCGTGACGTCTGCCACCGCACGGTTGTAGGGGAGGGCGCTCGTCTTGCCGACCGCTCGGCGCGCCTGACCATCTGTTCGCCGGGCAAATGACACCCTGACAAGGGTGGCCAGCTCTACAGCGGAAAATCTCGCCGCGCGTCTGCGTGAGATGCGCCGGACCCGCCGCGCCGACGAGGTGGGCGCCGCGGACTCGGCACGGGCACTGGTTCGCCTGGCGTTCGGGACCACTGCGATCACCCTCGCGATCCTGGTTGTCATCGCCGCGCTGACCTTAGTTGCGGTCGGTGACGGGCTCGGCAGTCTGCCTGCCACCGTTGCCTCCATGTGGCTGGGCATACATCAGATCCCACTCACCATCGGCGAGGTCACCATCGGGGTCCTGCCGTTGGCCCCGACCCTGCTGATGGTGGCTGCGGTGGCGCGGGCCACGACGCGGGTGACAGATGTCGACCGCCCTCACAGCGAGGTGACGGCCGTGATCCTCTCGGCCATCGGCGGGCCCCTTCTCGCCACCATCCTGTCCCTGGCGGTGGTGATGGACGCATCCACCGTGATGACCATCCAGAGCCCGGATGCGTTGCTGGCCTTCGCCTGCACGTTCGCAGTGCACGCAGTCGGCGCCGGAATCGGCGTGGGCCTCAAATGGTGGTCCACCCTGGTCGTGCGCGCAGGAGTTGCCGACTGGGTCCTCAAAGGACTTCGCTGTGGAGTCGTTGCGGTGACCGCACTCATGACGCTCGGCGCGATGGTGGTGGCAGTTCGGCTGGTGATCAACTGGTCGGTCGCCGGCGACCTGCTCGCGTCCGGGAACGGCTGGGTCGGTGGTCTCGGACTGACGTTGCTCTCCATCCTGTACCTGCCGAACATGGTGATCGGTGCGGCGGGCGCCTTGGTCGGGGCGCCGGTGGCCGTCGGCGGGGCAACCGTCGACCTGTTCGGATCACAGGGCGGTCAGGTTCCGCCGCTGCCGGTACTCGCCGCGCTTCCCGATGGTGGAGCCGGGCATTGGACAGCGCTGCTGCTGATCGGGATCGCGGGCACAGCGCTCTTCGTGGGCCGGCTCTGTCTGGACGAATCGCTGCTGCGCAACATCCGGATGGTAGTGGTCGCGGCCGCGACCTCATCGCTCTTCCTGGTGATCGCCAGCGTGCTGGCTGGTGGCGAGTTGGGCGTTCTGGGCAAGGTCGGCGCCAACCTGCCGGTGGCCGGGGTGTTCATGTTCGGGTGGATCGCCGTGATCGGATCGGTGACGGCCCTGGTGTACAGCGCGTTGCCGAGCAGACGCCGTGCCCGGTCGAACATCATCGACGATGACTACTACGACGACGGCCGTGGCGAAGAAAGTCGTTCGGACACCGACGACGAGGGCGTCGAGTCGATTCCGGTGGTCGACGAAGCAGCTATCGAATTCGTCCCCGTCGACGAGCAGACCTCGCTCGACGACGACCACGAGTTGTCGCCGGAGCCGGGCCGGCCCGAGGTGATCGTGGACGGCTGGGACCCGGAGGACTGGGCCCTGGACGAGGTGTGGGACGACACCGGCAGTGTGGTGGTCGACGAGCCGATCGATGCCGCCGAAGGCGAAGAACTGGTGTCGACCGACGACTTCGGTACCCGGCGCACCCGCTGAATCGGCGGCCATTAGGCTCGGTCCGAGCGACGCAGCCGCCCGCCCGAGGTCCTGTTTTCAGATGGCGGACCCGGCTACGCCCCACCGAGTTCGAGGAGAGTCACCCTGGACGCCATGCCGTCAGCCACACCGGTGACCGTCGTGATCCTCGCGTCGGGCGCCGGCAGCCTGGCATCGGCCCTGCTCGACGCCGCAGAGGACGACGAGTACCCAGCGAACGTCGCGGCTGTCATCTGCGACCGTGACTGTCCTGCTGAGCAATCCGCGCGTCGGCGAGGTACCCCCACCGCAGTGGTGCCCCTGGAGGGCGACCGCACCGAATGGGACCGTCGACTCACCGACACGGTCGCGGGCTACGCTCCCGATCTGGTGGTGTCCGCCGGGTTCATGAAGATCCTGGGCACGCACTTCCTCGAACGTTTCGGCGGCCGGACGATCAACGCGCATCCGGCACTGCTGCCCTCGTTCCCGGGCGCGCATGCTGTGGCCGCCGCGTTGGAGCACGGCGTCAAGGTCACCGGTTCCACGATCCACCTTGTGGACGGCGGGGTGGACACCGGCCCGATTCTCGCCCAGGCGCCCGTCGCGATCAGCCCAGGCGACGACGAGATCACGTTGCACGAACGAATCAAGATGGTCGAGCGAGTGCTGCTGGTAGCGGTTGTGCGTTCGATTGCCACCAAAGGTGTTGTCATCGAAGGACGAAAGGCCCACATTCCGTGAGTAGTGACTTGCAGCGCAAACCGTTTCGACGTGCACTGGTCAGCGTGTACGACAAGACCGGGCTCGCGGAGCTTGCCGAGGGGCTGCACGCCGCCGGCGTAGAGATCGTGTCGACCGGTTCGACCGCGAAGAAGATCGCCGAGTCCGGTGTACCGGTGCTCGAGGTCTCCGAACTGACGGGCTTCCCGGAATGCCTCGAGGGCCGGGTCAAGACGTTGCATCCCCGGGTGCACGCGGGCGTCCTCGCCGACACCCGCAAACCCGACCACCTCGACCAGCTCGAGGAACTCGGCATCGAGGCCTTCGAGCTCGTGGTGGTGAACCTGTACCCGTTCACCGAGACGGTGGCATCGGGCGCTAGTCCGGATGAATGCGTCGAGCAGATCGACATCGGCGGTCCGTCGATGGTGCGCGGTGCCGCAAAGAATCACCCATCGGTGGCCGTGGTGGTGGATCCAGGGGACTACGCGACCGTCCTGACCGCGGTCGCTGACGGCGGCTTCACGTTGACCGATCGGCAAGCGCTCGCGGCGAAGGCATTTCGGCACACCGCCGACTACGACGTGGCCGTGGCCTCGTGGATGAGTTCGGTTGTCGCGCCCGAACCCGAGGGCTCGTTGCCGACGTGGATCGGCAAGAGCTGGGAACGGTCGTCGGTGTTGCGGTACGGCGAGAATCCGCACCAGTCCGCGGCGTTGTTCGTCGGTGGCTCCGAAGCCCCCGGGCTGGCGCAGGCCGAACAGTTGCACGGCAAAGAGATGAGTTACAACAACTACACCGACGCCGACGCTGCGTGGCGGGCCGCGTACGACTTCGGTGAACCTGCGGTCGCGATCATCAAGCACGCCAACCCTTGTGGCATCGCGGTCGACGACGACATCGCGGCGGCGCACCGCAAGGCCCATGCCTGTGACCCGGTGAGTGCATACGGCGGCGTGATCGCCGCCAACCGCCCGGTGAGCATGGAGATGGCCGAGCAGGTCGCCGAGATCTTCACCGAGGTGGTGGTGGCGCCCGGTTTCGAGGACGGCGCACTCTCGGTGCTGACCCGCAAGAAGAACGTACGTGTACTTCTCGCGCAGCCCCCGCAACGCGCGGGCCTGGAACTGCGCCCCGTGTCGGGCGGGTTGCTCGTGCAACAGCGCGACATCCTCGACGCGAGTGGCGATTCGCCCGAGAACTGGCAGCTGGTTGCCGGTGACCCGGCCGATGACGCGACCCTCGCCGATCTGGTGTTCGCCTGGCGCGCATGCCGCGCCGTCAAGTCGAATGCAATCCTGCTGGCCAGTGACCAGGCGTCGGTCGGTGTCGGGATGGGCCAGGTGAACCGGGTGGATTCGGCACACTTGGCGGTCAAGCGAGCCGGCGAACGAGCGATGAACAGCGTAGGCGCGTCCGACGCCTTCTTCCCCTTCCCGGACGGTCTTCAGGTGCTGATCGACGGAGGAGTGAAAGCCGTTGTGCAGCCCGGTGGTTCGATCCGCGACAACGAGGTCATCAGTGCCGCACACGATGCCGGCATCACGCTGTACCTGACAGGTGCGCGGCACTTCGCCCACTGACGAACGACGCGGCGCCCTCGTGGCGGTGCTCCCAGATCGGGACCGCCACGAGGACGCCGCATCGGCGTGATCAGATGGGCAGCAGGATGTTCTTCACCTGAGGGTCGGTGGCCAGGTACTCCTGTACCGCAGGGTCTTTGAACACCTGCACCAGCTTCTTGATGTTCTCGGTGTCCTTCCACTTGGTGCCGATGGTCAGCTGGCCGGCGAACTCGTCGGGTGCCGGCGGCGCGAAGATCTGCTTCTTGATGTCGATGTCGGCGGCGAGGTAGTACTCGGTGTAGCCGACGGCGGCATCGATGTCGGGCAGTGCGCGCGACTGCGCCGCGAAGTCGAGCAGTGTGAACTGCAGGTTCTTCGGGTTGGAGACGATGTCCTTCTGGGTGGCCTTCCACTTGTCTGCCGCCGGGTTCAGCTCGATCAGACCGGCACGCTCGAGCAGCCACAGGCCCTGCGCCTCATTGGCAGGATCGGAGTACAACGACACGGTGGCGCCATCGGGCAGCTGCGCGGGGTCGGTGTACTTGTCCGACCAGATGCCGAATCCCCAACGGAAGACCGGGGTTGCGGCTTCTTCCTTGAAGTCGGGGTTGGCTTCCAGTACCTGACCCAGCCACAGCTTGTGCTGGTAGATGGTTCCGGCGACCTCGCCGTCGCTCACCGCTCGGTTGATGGTGGTGCTGTCGGCCAGCCCCTTGAACTTGATCTTCAGGTCGTACTTCGGGGCGACCTCCTCGGCGATGAAGTCGACGAGCGCCTCTTCGGCGGCATTGCCTTCGGCTGTGGCGATCTCGAGTGTCGCACCGGCGGTTTCGTTGGGCGACTTCGAATCCGACCCACCCCAGAATCGCCATCCGACGAACGCGAGTACCACCGCGACGACAACGCCGATCGCGATGTACAGCGGAAGTCGCCTGCGGGACTTGATGTCGAAGCCGCCGGGATCACCGCTTCCGGTGGGGCGCTCAGTTGTGGACGTCATGGTCATCTCCTCATCGGTGCAAAATCAGGGGTGGGCGAAATCAGTGGGTGTGCAGATGAAAACGGCACGGCGGTGCGTGCAGTGGTGTTGTTTCCCGCGTCGCGGTGGTCGCGGTGGTCGAGCGGGTACGGGGTCAGGCGTGTGACCGGGCGCGGATGGTCTGTCCCGGCGTGAGGTGACGGACCAGCGCATCGCCGACGATCTGGATGAGTGCCACCGTGATCACCAAGGTCACGATGGTCGCGATCATCACGCCGTGATCGAATCGCTGATAGCCATAGGTGACGGCGATGTAGCCGAGACCGCCGGCGCCGATCGTTCCCGCGATGGCCGAGTATTCGATCATCGCGATGGTGTTGATGGTGAGGCCGCCGACGATGTTCGGAAGTGCTTCGGGTACTTGCGTCTTCCAGATCACCTGACCGTTGGATGCGCCCGACGCGCGGGCCACATCGATCACCGCCGGTGGCACCGACCGCAGCGAGTTCTCCACAATTCGGGTGAAGAAGGCGATGCCCGCCAATGACATCGGGACAACGGCTGCGGGTATGCCGATGTTGGTGCCGGTGATCAAGCGGGTGAGCGGGATGATCGACGTCATCAGGACGAGAAACGGCAACGAGCGGCCGATACTGATCACCCACGACAGCGGTGAGTGGAAGACCTTGTTCTCGAACAGGCCGCCAGGCGCCAGGTTGTGGATCGTCGCGCCCAGTGGCACACCCACAAGCAGCACGATCACCATCACGATCGACACCATCGTGAGGGTGTCGACGAACGCCGGGATCAGCAGATCCGGGATCTCGTCGGTGGGAACGGTGATCGCCGCGAGGTGCGTGATGTCGCTCATGCCGCTACCTCGACCGCGGGCTTGGCGGGCAGGCTCGTCGAGAGCCCATGGCGGGCTGCGCTTTCCAGGAATGCTCCGGCGAGTTCGTCCGGCACCGACACCGTGATCTCGCCGACGGACACACCGTCGACCACCTGTACGGCGGCCCCGAGGACCGAGATCGGCACGGACAGCTCGGATCCGATGCGGCTGATCCAGTCGGCAGGCACCGATGCCGAGTTGTAGGTGAGTTCGAACGAGCGTTGGCCCGGCTCGGGATCGGCAGAGGTCCCCCGAGGACGCAGCGATCGCCCGAGGACGGAGGTGGAGTCGGTGAGAAGGTCCACCAGCGAACCCTTTTCGACGATCCGGCCCGCATCCAGGCGGCCGACGCTGTCGGCGACCTTCACGATGGTGTCCATCTCGTGGGTGATGAACACCACCGCCAGGTTGAGTTCTTCGCGCACCTCGCGCAGCAGTTCGAGGAAGGAGTCGGTTGTCTGCGGATCAAGGCCCGACGTCGCCTCGTCGGACAGCAGCACCGAGGGTCGCAGGGCCAGGGCACGGGCGATGCCCACACGCTGTCGTTGCCCTCCGGACAACTGGTGGGGATACAGGTCCGCGCGTCGGTGAGGCCGACCCGGTCGAGGAGCTCGGCCACGCGGTCGCGCGTCTGTCCCTTGGTGACGCCGAGGAATTCCAATGGCAGCGCCACGTTTTCGGCTGCCGTTCGCCGTGAGAGCAGGCTGGACGACTGGAAGACGGTGCCGATGCGCCGGCGGGCATCGCGCAGGGCCCGGGTGCTCAACTCGGTCAGGTTCTGGTTGTTCACGACGACCTTGCCCGACGTGGGCCGTTCGAGCAGGTTGAGGCAGTGGGCGAGGGTGCTCTTGCCGGCGCCGCTCGGTCCGACGATGGCAAAGATCTCGCCGGGGTCGACGGTGAAACTGACGTCGTCCAGCACAGTCGCGGCCGTCGGCCCGGTGCCGTAGATCTTCCCGAGCTTTTCTACTTCGATCACGAGGTGGTTCTTTCCAGGAGACAGGGACGGGCGTCCCCGGCACACTGGATGCGCCGGGGACGTCGGGTATGACGGAAATGGTGCGCAAGGGTGCGTGTTTGGCACAGCTTTGCGATCATCGTGACTCCAAGTGGACTACGGACAGTCCGATGTGCCGGGTGCTGGCCGGTACCCGCAAGGGCAAGGCGGAGTAGATTGCCGCTGTGGCAGAACTGGCATTCCTGATCGCCGCCGGTTTCCTGTCCGGTGTGGTGGGTTACGTGACGGGGATCGCCTCACTCGTCAGCTATCCCGCATTGCTGATTGCCGGACTGCCCCCGCTGACCGCGAACATGACCAACACGGTCGCGTTGATCCCCGTCGGGGTCGGGAGCACTGCTCAGGCGCGGAACTCGTTGACCTTCGACAGGCGTCTAGGCCTCTGGTGTGTTGCCGCCGCGCTCGGGGGAGTGCTGGGATCGGTTCTGCTCCTGTTGACCCCGGCGGGGGCGTTCGAGGCGATCGTCCCGTACCTGGTGGCCACCGCGGCCCTGGCAGTACTCGGCCAGCCGCTGATCCGGCGGATCGCCGGCCATCGCGACGCGCCCCGGGTTTTCATGGCGGGCATCGTGGTGATCGGCGTCTACGGCGGCTACTTCGGGGCCGGCGCTGGCATCATCTTCACCGCACTCGCCCTCATCCTCACCGCGCAGCCCCTCGGCCAGGCGACATTGATCAAGTCGGTGTTGTTGTGTGCATCGAATGCTGTTGCCGCATTGGGCTTTGCCATCTTCGGCGACGTGGACTGGTCGTCGGCAGCGGCGATGGGGCTCGGTTGTCTTGCCGGCGGTTGGGTCGGCCCACCCGTCGTGAACCGGCTGCCCGTCGCGGTGCTCCGGGTTGCCATCGCGCTGGCGGGTTTCGGACTGGCTGCCTGGCTCGGACTACGTTGACGAGCGCCGAACTCGGCGGGTGAGTGGCGACTCAGACAACGCCCTCGTCATGCAAGGCCGCCACCGCGTCCGGGCTCAAACCCAGTAGGGCGCCGAGGACTTCGCTGTTGTGGTAGCCGGGAACGGGAGCGCCGGCGTTACGGATGCTGCCGGGGGTGCCCGTCAGGTGCGGCACGATACCGGGACCCAGCACGGTGTCGTTGATGCGCTCGTCGAAGTGCTCTGCGATCATGCCCCTGGCGATGAGTTGCGGATCACGGATCACCTCGGCGACCGTATTGATCGGCCCCACAACCACTCCCGCGGCGGTGAGGAGTTGGATCAGCGCGTCGCGCGGCTGCTCGGCAGTCCACTGGGCGATCAGCTCGTCGAGCTCGTCCTGGTTCTCGCCACGCGCACCGTGTGTGGCGAAACGGGGGTCGGTGCTGAGTTCTGGCCGGCCCATCGCCGTGCACAGCCGGGCGAACACGGTGTCCTGATTCGCGCCGATGACAACAAGCGAGCCGTCTCCGGTGGGATAGATGTTCGACGGCGCGATGCCGGCCAGCCGGGTGCCCGAGGGCCCACGGACCACGCCACCCTGGTCGTAATCGGGGATCGTCGATTCCTGGATCGCCAGGCATGCCTCGTTCAGAGCCGTGTCGACGATCTGGCCCTCCCCTGTGACGGTGCGGCGGTACAGCGCTGCGAGAGCCCCGTGCACGGCGAACATCCCTGCCAGGGTGTCGCCCAGTGACAGCGCGATCCGTGGCGGAGGCTGATCGGGATATCCGTTGAGATGGCGGAGGCCGCTCACCGCTTCGGCCACGGACGCGTACCCGGCCCGTCCTGCGTCCGGTCCGGTCTGGCCGTAGCCCGACACCCGCACGAGGATGATCCCCCGATTGCGCTCGCGGAGGACGTCGTAGCCGAGGTCGAGCTTCTCCAGGGTGCCCGGACGAAAGTTCTCCACGATGATGTCGGACTGGTCGACCAGTTCGAGGAACAGTTCACGTCCGCGTTCGCTGCGGAGGTCGAGGGTGATCGCACGTTTGTTGCGCGCGTACACCGTCCACAGAAATCGGTGACCATCGCGTTCAGCCTGACCCCATCCGCGCAGCGGATCGGGCAAGCCAGGCGCCTCGATCTTGATGACGTCGGCGCCGAGGTCACCCATCAGGCGGGCGCCGAACGGCCCCGCGATGAGGGAACCGAGTTCGAGCACCCGGATACCGTCGAGAGCGCCGGCGGGCGGGGTACCACCGCTGGGGGATGTGCTCGACTCTTCGGCCGGTTCCGACGGTGTGGGTGGCGTCATCGGTCAAGTGTCGCCAATGGCCACGAACCCACACCCAATGGGGTGCGCCGAGGCCGCCCCGTGTTCCTCTGCGGGCGTAAACAAGTGCACTCCGGCGACGAGGCTCGTAGCGTGGACATGGTGAGCACACCCCACACCACGAACACCCGCTCTGCCCACCCCTCTCCACGGACCCTGGGGGAGTTGCGTGCCTCCGGCCACGTACAGCGCAGCGTCAAAGACGAGATACGCAACAACCTGCTGTCCGCACTCCGGTCGGGCACCGATCCATGGCCCGGGATCCTCGGGTTCGAGACCACCGTCCTGCCCCAGCTCGAGCGTGCGCTGATCGCCGGCCACGACGTGGTGATGCTCGGTGAACGCGGCCAGGGCAAGACGCGTCTGCTGCGCACGATCGTGGGCCTGCTCGACGAGTGGACGCCGGTCATCGAAGGCTCTGAGCTCGCCGAGCATCCGTACGAGCCCATCACTCCCGGTTCCATCCGCAAGGCCGCGAACCTGCAGGAAGACCTGCCCATCGGGTGGCTCCACCGCAGCGAGCGCTACAGCGAGAAGCTCGCCACCCCTGATACCTCGGTGGGCGACCTCGTCGGCGACGTCGATCCTATGAAGGTCGCCGAGGGCCGCAGTCTCGGTGATCCCGAGACCATCCACTTCGGATTGATCCCGCGCGCACACCGCGGCATCGTGGCGATCAACGAGCTGCCCGACCTCGCCGAGCGCATTCAGGTCGCCATGCTCAACGTGATGGAAGAACGCGACATCCAGGTCCGCGGGTACAGCCTCCGGCTGCCGCTCGATGTGGTGCTGATGGCCAGTGCCAACCCCGAGGACTACACCAACCGCGGCCGCATCATCACGCCTCTCAAGGACCGTTTCGGCGCCGAGATCCGCACCCACTACCCGATCGAGTTGGTCGACGAGATCGCGGTGATCGAGCAGGAAGCCGATCTCACCGCGTCGGTACCCACTTTCATCGTCGAGATCATCGCCCGCTTCACGCGGTACGTGCGCGACCACCCGTCCATCGATCAGCGCTCCGGCGTCTCCGCGCGGTTCGCCATCGCGGGTGCCGAAACGGTCGCCGCCGCCGCTCTGCACCGCGCCACCATCCTGGGCGAGGACCTCGCGGTCGCGCGCGTCGTGGACCTGTCCTCGGTGATCGAGGTGCTCCGCGGCAAGGTCGAGTTCGAGTCGGGTGAAGAGGGCCGCGAGATCGAGATCCTCGAACACCTGCTGCGCAAGTCGACGGCCGACACCGTGCGTGCGCATCTCGGTGGTGTCGACCTGGCCACGCTCGTCACCGCGCTGGAAGCCAGTGACCCGATCATCACCGGTGACCGGGTGTCGGCGAAGGAACTGCTGACCTCGATGCCCGAGGGCACCGACCCCGTCGTGACAAAGATCGCCGAGCGCCTCGAGGCGACGGACGACGGTGAACGGGCCAGCGCGCTGGAGCTCGCCCTGGAGGGATTGTTCTTGGCCCGCCGGATCGGCAAAGAAGCCGACGAGGCAGGCCGGACCGTATACGGCTAGGCCGACATCGGGTTCCGCGGCCGTTCCGCGGAACCGGTGTCGGTCGGTTATTCAGACATATTGGACGGGAAAAAGCATGGCCCGCAATAATTTCCATCGCGCTCGGTATCTCCGCTACTCCGGAGGGCCGGACCCCCTGGCGCCGCCGGTGGACCTGCGTGAGGCACTCGATGCCATCGGCGACGACGTGATGGCCGGTGGGTCACCTCAGTCGGCGATGCGCGAGTTCCTGCGGCGCGGCAACGACAACATGCGCGGCCTCGACGAACTCCGCGAGATGGTGAACAAGCGTCGTGAAGAACTGCTCAAATCGCGCAACCTCAACGGCACCTTCGAAGAAATCCGTGAGCTGCTCGACTCCGCAGTTCTCGAGGAGCGCAAGCAGCTCGCCCGCGACCTCGACGACGACGCCCGGTTCGCCGAGATGCAGATCGAGAACCTGCCTCCGTCCACCGCACAGGCGGTGCAGGACCTGGCCAATTACGACTGGCGCAGTCCGGCGGCCAAAGAGAACTACGAGAAGATCAAAGACCTGCTCGGTCGTGAACTCCTCGATCAGCGATTCTCGGGCATGAAAGAGGCGCTCGAGGGCGCCACCGAAGAGGACCGGCAACGTATCGCTGACATGCTCAAGGACCTGAACAAGCTCCTCGCTGCGCACAACAACGGCGAGGACACCACCGAGCAGTTCGGTGAGTTCATGGACAAGCACGGCGAGTTCTTTCCCGAGAACCCCCGCAACACAGACGAGTTGATCGACTCGCTGGCCGCTCGCAGTGCTGCAGCCCAGCAGTTCTACAACTCGCTGTCGGAGGAACAGCGCGCCGAACTCGATCAGCTGGCGCAGCAGGCATTCGGTTCGCCCGACCTGATGGACCAGCTCTCGCAGATGGATTCGCAATTGCGAGCCGCCCGGCCCGGGATGGGCTGGGACGAAGGTCAGAGCTTCGAGGGTCAGCAGGGCATGGGGATGGGCGAGGGTGCCGGCGCGCTTCAAGACCTCGCCGAGCTCGAGTCACTGTCGGAGCAACTGGCGCAACAGTATTCGGGCGCCCACCTCGACGATGTGGACCTCGACGCACTGGCCCGTCAGCTCGGCGACGATGCCGCTGTCGACGCCCGGACACTTGCCGAACTCGAGAAGGCACTCAAAGAACAGGGTCTGCTCGAACGCGGCAACGACGGTCAACTCCGGCTGTCTCCCAAGGCCATGCGTCAGCTGGGCCAGTCGATCTTCCGGGATGTCGCCGAACAGCTGTCGGGTCGAGGTGGCGACCGCCAGACCCGGCGTTCGGGATTGGCGGGCGAACCCACCGGCTCCAGCCGGGAATGGGAGTTCGGTGACACCGAACCCTGGGACGTCACCCGCACGGTGTCGAACGCGGTGTTGCGCACCATGTCCGAAGATCGCGACAAGCTGCACGCAGGCAACGCGATGCTCCGGGACGCGTCCGCATCGACGTCCGCGACGTGGAGGTCGGTGAGACCGAGGCCCGCAGTCAGGCCGCAGTCGCCCTGTTGGTCGACACATCGTTCTCGATGTGGTTAGAGAACCGGTGGACGCCGATGAAGCGCACAGCGATGGCGCTCAACCACTTGATCTCCACACGCTTTCGCAGTGATGAACTGCAGCTGATCTCCTTCGGTCACTACGCCAAGACGCTGGAGATGTCCGAATTGATCGGGCTCGACGGGATGCGGCAGCAGGGGACCAACCTGCACCACGCATTGCTCCTGGCACAGCGGCACTTTCGTCGCCACCCCAACGCGCAGCCGGTGGTTTTGATCGTCACCGACGGCGAGCCGACAGCACATCTGCTGCCCGGTGGCGAACCGTTCTTCTACTACCCGCCGCACCCGGCGACGTTGTCGGCGACGGTGCGAGAGTTGGACAACGTCGCGAGGATGGGTGCCCAGGTGAGCTTCTTCCGGCTCGGTGACGACCCCGGACTGGTGCATTTTGTGGACCAGATGGCACGACGGGCATCGGGTCGGGTGGTGGCCCCGGATCTCGATGGTCTCGGCGCCGCCGTGGTCGGCGACTACCTGGGCACCAAACGGCGTCGCGGGCGTCGCTGATTCTGTCGCACCGATGAGATACCGATGAGATGAGGACGCCCTGGCTGTGGCCGGGGCGTCCTCATTTTTGGATCATGCAGGTCGAAGTCAGGTCGCGTCGTGTGGACGGCGCCGCACCACTTCCACCCCACCCATGATGGCCAGGCCGCTGACGGTGATGATCGGGCCGCCCGGAATGCCTTTGCCCTCGGCGTTGCGACTGCCTCCGAACCCGCCCATGATGCCCATCCCGGTGATCCGGACGGTCGCGTCGTGCGGAACCACGATCTCGATCCCGCCCATGATGGTGTTGGCGCGGATGGTCAGGTGGTCGGCCGTGAACTCCGCGTCGCGCAGGTCGATCTCGACACCGCCCATCAGGGCGAACGCGTTGAGGTGTTCCCCGACCGCAACCGGACCCTTGAGTTCTGAACCGCTCATGATGGCGATGCGGCTGGTGATCACCTCCACACCTGCCGACGGGGTAGCGACTCGCCGGCTGGTCGCGACCCCAGCGGTGGTCAGCTGGTTGACCGGCAGATCGTCGGTGAGCTCGTCGAGCTCTCCGAATGTCTTGGCGGCAACCGCCTTGGCGGCCCGCTCCTCGTACTCGACGGGACTGAGATGACCGGAACTCATTGCAGATGACAAGATGTCATGAACGAAGTTTCGGTCGGCGTCGCTGGCCCGGAGGCGACTGCGGCCTTCGCGCTCATCATCATTCGGTACCAGATCACTCACCGCTACGAGGTTAGTCCCACCGGTGGCTGTGGCCAACCGCCACAGGATGGTTCGTCGTGCGAAGGGCTGGTCCGGCGCCCGTGACCATGGACCGGTTCAGGCGAGCAGAAGCGCGATGAGCATGATCGCCGGAATCGAGAGGAGGGTGGTCACCAGGGCGGAATCGCGTGCGAGCACCACGCCCCGTTGGTAGCGGTTGGCGTACACCAGAACGTTTTGTGCGGTGGGCAGTGCGGCGATCACCACCAGCGCGAAGAGCTCGTGCCCGGTGGCGTGGAAGGTGTAGCGGGCGACCAGGTACACCAGCACCGGTTGCACCACCATCTTGAGCACCGATGCCAGCGCGACGTCGCGGCGTGGGCTCTCGCCCTTCTGCAACACCGAGACCCCGGTCAGTGAGAGACCGAACACCAGGAGTGCGCCAGGAACCGACGCGTCCCCGAGCATGTCGAACGGTTCCATCACCGCCTCGGGCAGTGTCACACCGATCAGTGACACGACGAGACCGGCCGCACCGCCGAGCACGATGGGGTTCGTGAAAGGCGTGACCACGGTGTCGCGCAGTGAGATTCGTCGTGACTGACCTGATTCGTCGGAGTCGCGCAACGCGGTCAGGTCGAGTGTGGTCAAGGCCAGCGGTGAGTACACCATGATCTGAAAGAGCAGCAGCGGCGCCACAAACGATGCGTCGTCCAGCACAAAGATGGCGATCGGTATCCCGAGATTCGCGCTGTTGACGTAGGAAGCAGACAACGCGCCGATCACGGCTTCGGGTATCGCGCGACGCAGAAGCAGTCGCGCCAGGGCGAAGTAGATGGCGCCCACCACAAATGCGCTGCCACCGGCGACCACAAGGGTGGTGGAGAACACGTCGGCGAGGTCGGCCTTCGCGAGCGACGAGAACAGCAGTGCCGGCGTGCAGACGAAGAACACCAAGCGCGACAACACCATTACCGCGCCAGGGCCGAGCGCCTCGGTACGGCCGAGGACATATCCGACGGCGACCACGATGAAGATCACCGTGAACCCTTGGATGACGCCGGACATCCGGGCAGTCTATGGACCCCGAAGATGTGCCCTTTTGGTGGGGGTCACCAGGGTTTAGTGTCGCCAGAAGGGCACACTATCGGGGATCGAGCAGGGTGCGGAGGGCTTTCGAGTGTGCCTCGTACGCCCGCCGTCCCGTGGTGCTGACCTGGTAGGTGGTGCTGCTGCCTCGTCCGAGGCCTTCTTTCGACGCGCGGACGTACCCGGCCGACTCCAGTGCCGACATCTGTTTCGAGAGATCAGAATCAGAGAGGCCCAGATGTTCCTTGAGGAATCGGAACGATGTCGACGAGCTGTTGACGAGAATCGCCATGGCCGCCAGTCGTTTCGGGGCGTGGATGACCGGATCGAGACCTTCGATCATGAGTGCCGGGCCATCATGAGAGCCGGGCTCGGGTCGCCTCCGCGGCGAGCTCGTATCGTTTTTCGTACATCACCAATCCGCCGGTCACCAGCACAAAAGCCACTGCGGCAGCCGTCGCGACACCACCAAGCCACCACGACGCCGCGACCAGCGCCGCAACCGCAGGCAGCGCCATGAAGTACCCGCGCCAGACGACGCCGATCTCCGCAGGCGGTCGTCCGCGGCCGGGCTGCGGCAGAGACCCGTGACGGCGTTGCATCCAGTTGATGAATACGATTTCGAGGACGATCAGGATTGCCAGTGTCCCGACGAAGAGCGGAATGCTCTCGCGCCACCAGGCGAAGGCACCGATCATTCCCGCCGCCCAGGCGCCGATCGCCGGGTAGTACCACCAGGGCGTCGGGGGATAGTCGAGATAAGGGGCGGCCTCTGCTCGCTCGGCCACCCGCAGCAGCTCGCGTGCCTCTTCACTTTCCATGATGGAAAGTTTATGAATCGCTTTCCACTTGTGCAAGTGGAAAGCGATCCGTCGGACTATCGGGACGAACCGGGATAGGGGAGCAGCGCCATCTCGCGTGCGTTGCGGATGGCGGTGGCCACCTGACGTTGCTGCTGGGGGTCGAGTCCGGTGATGGACCGGCTCCGGATCTTGCCCCGGTCGGACAGGAACTGGCGCAGCAATGCGGTGTCTTTGTAATCGACCGTGGTCACACCAGCGGCCAGCAACATGTTGCGTTTGCGTTTGGCCGGGAGGTCGGTTTTTGCGGGGCGTCGTGCCATCGAGCAGGTCCTTGTCGTGAGAGTGATTGTCACCAGCTGGATTTGGTGATACCGGGCAGTTCCCCGTTGTGCGCCATCTGACGCAGCCGGATGCGCGAGAGGCCGACTTTGCCGATGTAGCCGCGGGGACGGCCGTCGACGGCGTCGCGATTGCGGACCCGGGTGGCGCTGGAGTCGCGGGGAAGGCGCTGCAGGGCCAGTTGTGCGTCCGCTCGTTCCTGGTCGGTGGACGACGGACGCCGGATGATGTCCTTGAGCGCCGCACGGCGTTCGGCGTAGCGGGCGACGATCACCTTGCGCTGTTCGTTGCGCTCGATCTTCGATTTCTTTGCCATCAGCGTTCCTCTCGGAAGTCGACGTGACGCCGGACCCGTGGGTCGTATTTGCGCATCACCATGCGGTCGGGGTCGTTGCGGCGATTCTTGCGCGTGACGTAGGTGTATCCGGTCCCGGCCGTCGACTTCAGTTTGATGATGGGCCGTATCTCATTGCGTGCCATTCAGATTCGTTGTCCTCGTGCTCGGATCTGGGCGACTGTCGCCTCGATTCCGATTCGATCGATGGTCTTGATGCCTTTGGCGGACACGGTCAGCGTGACGGTGCGGTGTTCGCTCGGCAGGAAGTAGCGCCGACGCTGGATGTTCGGATTCCAGCGGCGATTGGTGCGCACATGTGAATGCGACACCTGTTTGCCGAAACCTGGTTTGCGGCCGGTGACCTGGCAGTGCATGGACATGGGCGCGCCTCCTGTCTCTAATGGGAATGATTGTCGACAACGTGCGAATCGGACTGTACATTCAACCTCGACCAAATGAAAACCATTCCCGATAGGAGCTGCCTGTGACCCGCCTGGTCAACAAGACCCCGCTGGTGATCGTGACCGGCTTCGACCGCGAGGCGACGGTGCGCAGTGCGGAGGCGCTCGGCCTGCCGGGGACGACTGTGGTGCACCACGATCTGGGCCTGGTGGACGCCGGAACCATCGTCAGAACGGTCACCTCGATCGACTTCAACGGTGAGAAGACCTCGCGCACAACGCAAATTGCACTCGATCACGGATGTCTGTCGTGCGCCCTCCGCAAAGACGTGCTGCCCTTGCTGCGGGCCCTGCACCGCCGCTCCAACGTCGACCGGATCGTTCTGGCCCTCGACCCGGCCATCGAACCCGAACCCATGGCTTTTGCAATTGCCGGCACGGTGGTGTCCGGCGTCCCCGGTCAGGTCGACGGTCCGGCCGGTCTCGACGTGGAGATCGAGGCGGTCATCGGGTGCGTCAACGAAGGTGAGTGGCTGCGCGACGCAACCGGCGACGAGACCCTCGACGAGGACGATCGGTTCCAGACCGCCGACGACGAGCGGACCATCGCCCAGCTCGCGGTCGGGCACGTCACTTCGCCGACGCCTGGTGGTCCACGGACAGGCTGACAACGGATGGGCCGGGGCGCAGCTCTTCGCCGTTCTCAAGCGGCTCAACCCGACAGCGCCCATCATCATGGAACTGCCGAGGCGTCCACTGACCGCCTCGATCATGCGCAACCTGATCTCGGCCATCCCGCCCGGCGCGCGCCGCGGCCGGATCACCGGGCCGCACGACCCGCTGCTGCGCGGGCAGCCGCCCCTCGATTCCGACTGCGGAGTCGCCGTGGTCGAGTTCCATGCCGATCGGCCGTTCCATCCGGAACGCCTGCACGACGCGATCGACATACTGCTCGACGGTGTTGTCGCCTCCCGTGGCCGGCTGTGGCTGGCCACCCAGCCCGATGAGGCGCTGTGGCTCGAGAGTGCGGGCGGCGGCCTGCGCATCGCGACCGGTGGCACATGGCTCGCGGCGATGTCCGACGACGAGGCCGCTGTCGCCGACCCAGAGCGCGTAGCGATGGCGTCACTACGCTGGCATCCCCTCTACGGCGACCGCAGCAGCTCGATCGTCGCGATCTCGTACCGCGCCGAACCCGCGCGAATCCGCTGGGCGCTGAGCAGCGCACTGCTGACCGACGACGAGCTGTCGGAGGGTCAGCAGGGCTGGGATCGGTTCACCGATCCGTTTGGTGTAGCCCACGCCGACCCTTGCCAGGACGTGCTCGACGAGCGCGCTCTGCTGGCGGGAACAGACCCACCCATCGAATGGTTCAAGCAGGCAGAGGGCTCGGCTGGACAGCAGACGAACCCGGAACGGAAGGACAAATCATGAAGGCGAACATCCACCCCGACTACCATCCGGTGATCTTCAAGGACTCGTCGACAGGCAAGGCGTTCCTGACCCGTTCCACACTGACGTCCGACGTCACTTTGGAATGGGAGGACGGTAACCGGTATCCTCTAGTGGTTGTCGATGTCACGTCCGACTCGCACCCGTTCTGGACTGGTGCGCAGCGCGTGATGGACACCGCAGGACGTGTGCAGAAGTTCGAACGCCGATACGGTCGCCGGACTCGCGCGAACCAGGGAACTTAAACGAAGAAATGAAGGGCTGAATCATGGCTGTACCGAAGCGCCGGATGTCGCGGTCGAATACTCGTAGCCGCCGTTCGCAGTGGAAAGCGGACAACCCCGCCTTGCAAGAGGTGAAGGTCGGTGGCGTCGCTCATCGCGTGCCCCGTCGCCTTGTCAAGGCGGTCAAGCTGGGCATCGTCGACCTCGACAAGCGCTAACAGCCACACAGCCGACAACAGGGACTGGCCGTCGATCGACGGTCAGTCCTTTGTTGTGTCCGGAAGGTGCCCCGGAGAGCGTGGTGACTCGTCGGGGCCGCACAAATCGAGAACTGGGAGTCCGCGATGCTGCAGGACGTCCTGAACTACGCCGGCGTTGCGGTGTTCGCCTGCTCAGGCGCACTGGTCGGCGTCCGCAAGGACTTTGATCTGTGGGGCATTCTGTCGATGGGTGCGGCCACGGGTGTCGGCGGCGGGATCGTGCGCGATCTCCTCCTCGGGATCACCCCGCCGACCTCGGTACAACACTGGCCCAACCTCACCATCGCCCTGGTCGCCGGTCTGATCACTTTCTTCTTCCATCCGGCGTTCCGGGCGTTGTTACCGGCAGTCCTGATGCTTGACGCGGTCGGGATGGGTGTGTTCGCGGTGTCGGGTGCGTTGTTGGCACTCGAACGAGACTCGAGTTCGATGGCTGCGGTGCTCATCGGGATCACCACCGCGGTGGGTGGTGGCGTGATCCGCGACGTGCTCGCCGGTGAGGTCCCCCTGTTGCTCCGACCCGCCGACCTCTACGCCGTCCCCGCGATGTGCGGAGCTCTGGCCGTGGTGATCGCCGACGGCACAGGTCTGCCGATTTGGACCGGTCTGGTGGCGGGGGCGACCCTGGCCTTTCTGTTGCGTGTGGGAAGCCTGCGATTCCGATGGCGGCTGCCGATGGCCCCGACGCGACGGGTCGGGGGATGAGTCCGCGACGGGTACGAAGTCCGCGTGCGACGGCTTCAGAACAAGAAAACTGGCGCGTCGCAGGGGATTACTTAGCGCGCTCTCAGTCGTGGAAGTAAGACTGTTGTCATGCGCATACTGGTTGTGGACGACGATCGTGCCGTTCGCGAGTCTCTGCGCCGGTCCCTGACGTTCAACGGGTACACGGTGCTCACGGCGGGGGATGGCGTCGAAGCCCTCGAAAAGATCAATTCCGACCGTCCCGAGGCGGTGGTGCTGGACGTCATGATGCCGCGCCTCGACGGGCTCGAGGTGTGCCGTCGCCTCCGCAGCACCGGCGACGATCTCCCCATCCTTGTCCTCACCGCTCGCGACTCGGTGTCCGAGCGGGTCGCCGGACTCGATGCGGGGGCCGATGACTACCTGCCCAAACCCTTTGCGCTCGAAGAGCTGCTCGCACGTCTGCGGGCCCTGATGCGCCGCGCGACAGCCGAACCGCTACCGGACTCGGAGGCGATGACCTTCGAGGACCTGACGATGGATCCGGTCACGCGCGACGTCACCAGAGGCGAGCGCCCGATCAGCCTGACCCGCACCGAGTTCGCCCTGCTGGAGATGCTGATGGCCAATCCGCGCCGTGTGCTCACCCGCAGTCGCATCCTCGAGGAGGTCTGGGGATACGACTTCCCGACGTCGGGCAACGCACTCGAGGTGTACGTGGGATACCTCAGGCGCAAGACCGAGGCCGAAGGCGAGTCGCGCCTCATCCACACCGTGCGGGGCGTGGGATACGTCCTGCGGGAGACCCCTCCGTAAATCGTGAGCTTCTATCACCGTCACCCGCCGGTTCCCGGCGAAGCCCCGCCGGTAGGCGTGGTGACCGCACAGCGGCCCACACAGATGGCTTCGGCCCCGGATCTGCCCCGGCAGATGCGTAAGCCGACGCCGCTGACCCGGACCATCTCGCTGCGTTGGCGCATCACGATCCTCTCCGCCACGGTGGTGGGCATCGCGGTTGCCGTGATGGCTGCCGCGGCTTTTGCGGTCGTCTACCGGGCCATGTACGCCGACGTCGATTCGCAGCTCACCAACCGGGCCAACGGGATGACCGAACTGGCCCGGATCGGGGTCCTCGACGACTCGCCCGAATCGCTGGTGGCCGGCACGGTGTTCTCCACAGACATGTCGGTGGCACTGGTGATGCCCGGGGGCCGCGGATTCCAGATCGGCGGCGTTCCCTACGGCGAGTCCGAACGCGATGTGGTGGACGGGAAAGCGGAATCGTCGCTACGGACCGCGAAGAACCAGCGGGTACTGGCCCGCAAGCTCAACGACGGCAACACCCTGATCATCTCGCAGAGCCTTCGCGACACCGACGACGTGCTGCACCGATTGGCCTGGGTGCTGGGGGTGATCGGTGGCTGCGGGATCATCCTGGCCGCGGTCGCCGGAACGACCGTGGCGCGTGCCGGCCTGCGGCCGGTCGCGCGGTTGACCCGGGCCGCCGAGCGAGTGGCGCGCACCGACGACCTCACGCCCATCCCGGTCATCGGCAACGACGAATTGGCCAGGCTCACCGAGAGTTTCAACCTGATGCTGCGGGCGCTTGCCGAGTCGCGAGACCGGCAGAGCCGGCTCGTCGCGGACGCCGGCCACGAATTGCGCACGCCGCTGACGTCATTGCGCACGAATCTGGAGTTGATGATCGCGTCGAGCCAGCCGGGTGCGCGGGCGGTGCCTGAATCGGACATGGCCGAGCTGCGAACGGACGTGATGGCCCAGATCGAAGAACTCTCCACGCTCGTGGGCGATCTCGTCGATCTCGCGCGCGAGGATGCGCCCGAGGTGGTGCACGAAGAGGTCGACCTCTCCGAGGTGGTGGACCGCTCTCTCGAGCGTGTCCGCCGCCGGCGCAGCGACGTCGACTTCGAAGTGCACGTCACGCCCTGGTTTGTCTTCGGTGAGAGTGCCGGGTTGTCGCGGGCCGTGCTCAACGTGCTCGACAACGCAGCGAAGTGGAGTCCGCCCGGCCGGCCCGTGGAGGTCCGGCTGGCTCAGATCGAGCCTGATCGCGCGATTCTGACCGTTGCTGACGCCGGCCCCGGTATCCCTCCCGAAGACCGGCAACTGGTCTTCGAGAGGTTCTACCGGTCCACCGCGTCCCGATCCATGCCCGGCTCGGGGCTGGGGCTGGCGATAGTCCGTCAGGTGGTGGACCGCCATGGCGGCACGGTGACCGCCGGTCAGTCCGAACTCGGAGGCGCCCTGGTGACGATCAGCCTTCCCGGGTCGCCGGTACCGGCCGAGATCGCGCCCCAGGTGGTCCAGCAATAGGTTCTGATCGAGCGGTGTCGAGCGTTCGGCGGTCGTTCGAAGGGTCTGACTCCTCTGTCCGTCGATCGGCGGCTTTGTTTGGCGAAGTCCCTGCGGGGAACAATGAAGGGGAAACAAACAGCACTGTCTCAGCCCCGTCTCAGGCCGACACAGCAAGGTATTCCTCAGTGCCGGTAAATGTTGCGGCATCGGGGAGCGCAGGGTGCGCCTGGCAGAAAGCAAAAATCGACATGGTCGGCAGCAACGATGACGAGCGCGGGACAAACCGCGACACCAGTTCCTTTCCGGGAGAGGGCATCTCGCAATCACCGGGACAATCGCATCCCAGCGGGTCCGCTGATCGGCCGGACGGGCCGAGCAACGCCGGACCGCAGGACAACCCCTATGGGCGAACCTCGGCGTTCGAGCCCCGGCAGCAGGATTCCTCGGGTGAGCAGACGGCACAGTTCGGTACCTCCGGCATGAACGGACCTTCCGGACCTTCCGGCCCCTTCGGGCAGTCGTCGGAGGGTGCATCCGCAAGTCGCGGTCCGGGTGGTTACGGCTATGGCGCTCAACCTGATCCGTATGCTCAGTCCGGGCGATTCGCGCAGCCGAACCCGTATGGGGCCTACTCCCACGGCGGGGGGACGGGTACCAACCCCACCAGTCAGATCCCGGCTCCTGGGGCCGGCCAGAACCCGTACGGGAGCTCGCCACAGCAGTTCGGCTCCCCGCCGCCCGCACGTACCGGACGTTCGGGCGGAGCCAAAGCCGGATTGGCGGCTGCGGCAATCGCTTTGGTGCTCGTCGGCGGTGGCATCGGAGGTGTGGTCGGAGCCAATGTGGCCGACGATTCATCGGGATCGAGATCAACCACCAGCGAGAGTGTGCTCGGTGGCGACCGCGACAACAGCCAACCGGTCCAGGCCCCCGCCGGCTCGACGCAGGAAGTCGCGGAGAAGGTCACGCCGTCGGTCGTGTCGATCGAGGTGGAGGGCAGCCAGGCGTCCGGGTCCGGCTCCGGCATCGTGCTCACCGCGGACGGCACCATCATGACCAACAATCACGTGGTCGCCGGTGCGGGCAACAATCCGGACCTCACCGTCACGTTCAGTGACGGCAGCACGGCAGCCGCGCAGATCGTGGGTGCCGACCCGATCTCTGACATCGCCGTGATCAAGGTCGACAAGTCCGGCCTCACCCCGATCGCCGTCGGTCGCTCCGACAATCTTGTGGTCGGTCAGGGGGTCATCGCGATCGGGTCGCCGCTGGGGCTGAACGGCACGGTCACCACGGGAATCATCAGCGCACTCAACCGTCCGGTGTCCACACAGGGTGAGCAGGGTGGCCAGGCGTCGGTGATGGATGCCATCCAGACCGACGCGGCGATCAATCCGGGCAACTCCGGTGGTGCGCTGGTCAACGCCAACGGCGCCCTCATCGGCGTCAACACCGCGATCGCCAGCCTCTCGCAGGGCGAGACCGGCGGAAGCATCGGCCTCGGGTTCGCCATCCCGGTGGACCAGGCGATGCGCATCGCGGACGAGCTCGAGAAGACCGGTAAGGCGACACAGGCGGGGCTGGGCGTCACAGTGCGGTCGGGGGCGCCGTCAGCTGACAGCCCCGGCGCGCTGATCAACGAGGTGACGTCGGGTGGAGCCGCCGCGAAGGCAGGCATCCCGAGTGGTGCGCTGGTCACCAAGGTCGACGATCGTGTGATCGCCTCCGGAGACGCGCTGATCGCGGCGGTGCGGTCGCACGCTCCGGGCGACCATGTGACCATCACGTACGTCACCAACGGACAGACAAAGACCGCGCAGGTCACCCTCGACACCCTGGACACCGGAGGACGCTAGAACGTGAAACACATCGACGATCACATTGGTACCCGACTGCGGGCAGTCATCCCCATCCCGACCGATAGAGTTCCTGACGGAGATGGTGCTATCTCAGTCCTGGGTATCGGCGAGGCAGATGTCGTCGCCGCGGACGCCGCGGCGGAACAGCTCGCCGTCCGCACAGGGGAGATCAAAGCGGAAGGACAGCGCATGAGGTCACTGAACTTGGCCGAAGAGGATCTGGGTCGGGCCCTGGTGGTGATCGTCGATGACCGGGCCGCCCATGGTGAGGACCAGGCCTTGATCGGTCCTCTGGTGGGGGAGTTGCTCGAAGAAGCCGGTTTTCACGTCGACGCGGTGGTGGCGGTGGAGTCCGACGAGGTGGAGATCCGCAACGCCCTCAACACCGCGGTCATCGGCGGGGTGGACTTGGTGATCTCGGTCGGCGGCGTGGGGGTCGGTGGTCGTGATGTGACTCCCGAGGCGACCGCGGATCTACTCGATCGCAAACTGCCGGGTATCGAAGAGGCCTTGCGCAGTTCCGGATTGGCTGCCGGCGCGATGGATGCCGGGCTGTCACGCGGGCTTGCGGGTGTCTCGGGGCAGACGATCGTCGTCAACTTGGCCAATTCGCGGGCCGCTGTTCGTGACGGCATGGCCACCATCACCCCGATGGCGAAACACCTGATCTCGTCGATCAGCAACTTCTGATCGGGTCCGATGAGCGACTCGAAAGACGGTAAGCGAACCAAGACTCGGGCCGAGTTAGAGAAGGTTTTTGGCGAGGATTTGCCTCTGACCAGCAGTGATGAGCGACCGATCGGTCGAAGTGATGAAGGTCACAGTAACGCCGATATGCGTGGGGACGAATGGTTTATCGAGAATCGCCCGCCACATCACGGCTGAATCGCGATTCGGTCACGGCCCGGTTCCTGGACTTTTCCTGATAACTCACTGAATTTGCTGCAATATCAATAATTATTCATTCGCTTGAGTGAAGTTCCTTTTCCAGACACGACTGCTGCGAAGTGTTGCCCGCCCCTGTTCCTGGGGCTAACGTTCCGCTCGATACGGCCAGTACCAGTGCGGGGGTTGGGCGTATCCCGTGCGACGTCCCCAATGGCGACCGCGGTGTGGGCAAGGTGTTCGGCTGAGATTTAGCTACCGGAAACTACGGGCATGCAAGCCCGTCAACTGCCCCGGTAGAAGATTCCGCGGAACCTTTGGTCACTTCGAGCTCACGATTTGGTTGAGCTTGGATTACACAGCAATCCTGTGAGAGGGAACGAATGAGCAAGATCAACATGTTCGGTCTGCGCCGCGTTGTCGGCGTTGGTGCGATTACCGCGGTTGCCGCCATTGGCCTGGCCAGCATGGGCGCAGGAAACGCCGCCGCAGGACCCCTGCCCAGCGGCAGCAAGGTGACCCAGGGTGTCGACGGCACCGTCGTCAAGATCAGCCGCACCGGCGAAGCCGCTTACCCGGTACCGTCTTTGGCGAACAACGGCGCAGGCCGCGCCGCAGAGGTTTCCGGCCTTGTCACGGTCACTGCCGGTGGCGCCAGCGGTACCCTGACCACCGGCTACATCGTCGGCTGCCAGGTCGACATCACCGGTCTCGAAGGTGGCCTGAACGCCTCCATCGATTCTTCTTTGAGCCTGGGCCTCGACGGCTCGCTCTCGTTCCCGCTGGCACCCGGTGAAGCGGTTTTCGTCCCGCTCGGCACCAAGACCTTTGAGGGCGGCGTTGCAAGCGTCCAGTACAAGCGTCAGGGCATCGAGGTGCAGCAGTGCGGCGGATACGCCCAGGCTCGCGCCTTCACCACCGTGCAGACCGAGGGCAACTACGTCATCAAGTCGACCCTCTACGGCGCCCCGTTCAGCCTGAACTGATCGTCGGCAGATAAATCAACTAGTCTGAAATCTCATCTGCCGCAAGCAGATTCATATTCCTGAAGGGGAATCATGCGCAACAAACTCTCGCGTCGTCTCGCCGCGGTGGCCGGCATCGCCGGTGTCTCGGCCATCGCACTGTCCTCCATGGGTGCCGGCGGCGCAGCTGCCGGCGCTCTGCCCGGTGGCGTCGCCACCCAGAAGCTGATCGACGGCTCCAACGTCACCGTCACGCTCAAGGACGAGTTCGTCAACATCCAGCCGTCGACCGTGGCGGTTCCGACCAGCCGCAACGTGTGGCTGTCGGGCAAGGTGCTCGTCACCGTCGACGGCGAAGCCGAAGGCGCCACCGTCGAAGCCGGTTACGTTGTCGGCTGCCAGCTCACCTTCGGTGCCGGCGGCAAGGCCGGTATCGGAACCTCGCTGGATCTCTCGGCTCCCGGCACCCCGTTCACCACCCCCGAAGCCGGCCTCAGCGGCGGTCTGACCCTCGGACCCGGTGAGGCCACCTACGTGCCGATCCTGTCGTCCGACGACGCCACCGACTTCAGCTTCGAGGGCAACGCAGGCGGCATCGCTTACAGCCAGGAAACCGTCAAGGTCGACGGCTGCGCCGGATACGCCGAAGGGCAGGCGTACGTCAAGGTCACCGTCGACACCCCGTCGGTCACCGGCATCGTCACCCTGTGGGGCTCCAAGTTCAGCCTCGGCTGATAGAAACACACCTGCTGCTTGACAACTGAACAACCGAAAGCCGGACCACCGCAGGGTGTTCCGGCTTTCGGCGTTTCACGGTCACGTTGCACGTGCGGCCGCAGTTTTTATAGAGTTCGCTGAGACTAGTAGGGATCATGGCAACGCAGGGGCATCGGCTCGCAAACGGAATGTTCATGACGATGGTGACCGTCTTGCGTATCAACCGGATCGACTCGCTGTTCGGCAGGCTGTACGTGCACGCGCCAGAACTCAGGACACTGAGACGACGGCCGGCATGGCCCCGGCGCTCAGACTTTTCGTCTCACGCGCGCGGCTTTGATGTGACGCTTTCAGGCTTCGACTCAAGAATCTCGCGGAGTCGTCCTGGGAGAGCGATCCGAGACGCACAGTTCTGCCACCTGCGCGGCATGCAAGTTCAATCGAGCGTCAGGTCGAATCGCTTGTAATGTCAACGATCTCGGTCTGCCGTGCCGTCGGCTGGAATCGAGTCGAGGTGGGGTACCGGATCGGACTCATCGGGTTCAAGAACGAATTGCAGATCGGTTCGGGCCATACCAGGATCGTTGCATCGGAGATTCGTCCGTAAGGCCGGGCGATCGAACCGATGAAGGCGAACGGTCTGCCGGTGTCTACCTGCTTGCCTGTAGCGGCAGCACCGGTTGTGGAACGGCGTCGCCGCAGATTGCAATTTCGGTCCCGCTGACATAACAGTCGGATCCGGGCCTTGCGTCGAGTCAGATTCTGGCACTGCCTTGTTGGCGCTGACTAACGCGCGAGGAATTCGACCTTAACCTCTGCCGCCGGTCAGAAGGCGGCCCGAGAACGGCCGCGACATCTCGGACCCCGAGGTTGCTGCTGTTATCGAGCTGGGTTCATGTACATCAGAGCCACCGAGGCCGTGAATCGAACTTCGAACATGTGTTCGACAAATTGAGGTAGTTGGTCTACAATCGAAGCAAGGGAATCGTCCTGACAACAGAGGCTCCGCATCTGTTGTCAGCGTTCGCTTTTCGGTTGACTGGGGGGTCATCATGTCCGACGGTGCTGTCATCGATTCGCCTGTGGTGGGCGCGGTGTCGGGTCTGGAGTCGGCGATCGATCAGCTCGCCGAGGTGAATCTGACGGCGCTTTCCGACGAGGATTGTGTACGTCTGGTCGACCGGTTGGAGGTCGCGTCGCGGCGGTTGCAGTCCGCGGGGTTGCCGGTGTTGCGGGAAGTGGTTGTGCGTCGCGCGTATTCGAAACTTGGGTGCTCCTCGCCAGCTGCGATGTTGACCTCGCTGGCACGGCTACGCCCAGGTGCTGCCCGAGCTCGGGTGGAAGCGATGGACGCGTTGACGCCGTCGATGACTCCCAGCGGTGAAGTTGTAGATGCTCGATTCCCGAACACCGCAGAAGCGTTGCGCGAGGGTGTGATCGGACTTGATCACGCCGGGGTGGTGGCGAGGGTGATGGCAAAGATTCCGCACAAGGTCGATGCGGAGAAGCGGGCAAACACAGAGATGGCGCTGGCTGATCTGTGCCGCAAGCACACTCCTGGCCAGGTCGAGGCGATCGGTGAGCGCATCGTCGAATACTTGGATCCCGACGGGACGTTGGCCGATGACGCCGACAGGGCCCGGAAGCGTGGATTCAGCGTGGGGAAACCGGCCACGGATCTCATGTCGACGGTAGCTGGGCATCTGGACCCGGTGACCCGGGCCTTGCTGGATGTGATGCTCGCGGTGTGGGCCGCTCCGGGGATGAACAATCCTGATGATCCGCTGTCGCCCTCAGGTGCGGCCGATGATCCGACGGTGGACAAGGACCTCTTGCAAGCTGCGGCAGACAACGACACCCGTAGTGCGGCGCAGCGCAATCACGATGCGGTGAAGTCGATGCTGATGTACCTGCTTGAATCGGGGCAACTGGGCAAGACGCATCACGGATTGCCCGTGCAGGTCATCATCAACATGACCAAAGACCAGCTCGATCAGTACATGCTCGAGCAGGTGCCGCCAGAAGGCGTTGACGGAGAGGACGTTTCGGGATCTGAGTTCGAACCCGGTCGAGCGCCGGCGTTAGCAGCAGAACCAGGCCGTGAACCGGAGCCAGGCTGCACGCCGGAGCCAGACCACGAGGTGGAGCTAGCCGCGAGGTGGAGGGCACGCCAGAGCCGGCATCAGAGCGGGATCCAGACCGTGAATCGGAGGTCGTTCATCCGTACCGGGAGACCCACTGGGAGGATCCGAGCTGGTTGCCTTCGGTCACTGGTGGGCCGACGCGACCGTACGGGTCGGGGCTGGTCTACACGGCGACCGGTGCGGTGTTGCCGATCGCTGATGCGTTGAGGCTTGCAGTGCGTTCCGACAAGACGTTGGCCATTTTTGCGAACCATTCGAATGAGCCGTTGTTTCTGGGCCGAGCACGCCGGTTGGCCAGTGAGGCGCAACGTCTGGCGATGTTTGCCGCGCACAGGGGGTGTTCGCATCCGGGTTGTTCGAATCCGGCGTTGTGGGCCGAGGCGCACCATGTTCGCGAATGGGCGCAGGGCGGGTTCACCGACATCACTCATCTGGCTCCGGCATGCCCACAGCACCACCAACTCGTCGGACCGGGGGAGCATCAGTGGCAGACGGTGATGATCACCGACGGGCCCGACGCAGGGCGGTGTGCCTGGATCCCACCGGCACTGCTGGATCCGGAGCGACAATCCCGGGTCAACCGTGCCCACCACCCGGACGAAGCCATCATCGAGGCCCGTCAGAGCATGCTCGCCCGCCGCAAAGCCGAACTCGAACAACGCAATCGAGAACTCAGTCCTCAACCACCAGATTCACGACCCACCAGACCGTCGGAGAACAACCCTCCGCCTGAAGCCCGGCTCCCTCCAGGTGCCTCGCAGAACGTGGATCTCCTCTGAAATTTGAGGGCCAGCAAAACAGCAAGGACGCCGTCTAGCGATCCGAGATCGCTGGGCCCTCGACAAAAAGTATCGCCCCGGCCTGAGCCGGGGCGATAAGTCGATCTCGAAATGTTTACGGGCTGCTGTGCCTGCCGCCGCCGTTGTGGTCGTCGCGCGTCCGGGTGGGGGCCCGTAGTTCGGTGGTGGACCGGTGAGCGGGTCGTAACCGGGTGGCGGGCCGGTCAAGGGATCGGGGCGGTAACCCTGACCCTGATCTGGCCCCTCATGCTGCGACGGGTTCGGGCGGGGCGGCGGCGTCGGGTTGTACCCGGGCGGCGGGCCCGGCGGCTGCTGATAGCCGGGAGGCGGTCCACCCAGCGGCGGCTGGCTACGCGGCGGCAGACCGCCCTGGGGCGGCTGTCCCTGCGGCGGCTGGCCGACCGGTCCTGAGCCACCGGTAGGCGGACCCTGCGTCGGATAGACGTTGGCGCCACCGATCCGGTCCGACTGCTGCGAAGAGAACTGCTGCGTACCGGCAGAAGACGCGCCTGCGCCGGCGGCGGCCGGACCCGAGTAAAGCGGACCGGACTGCGGGCCGTCGTCGCCACGCCGGTCGATGAGAGCCTGATCCTTCTCGCTCGTCGCGCCGGCGATCTTGGCCTTCTCCTCGGCGGGATCCTTGCCTTGGAGAATGTCGCGGATCTCTGCGAGCAACTCCGACTCCGTCTGGGCCGCGGCGTCGTCGCCGTCGCGCGCTGCGAGCGTCTTCAACTTCTCGTACGGCATCACGATCAGGAAGTAGACAACCGCGGCAACGATCAGAAAGTTGATGGCGGCGGCGATGAGGGCACCGATGTCCACAAACGTTTCCGGATTGCCGGACCTGATGGTGAATCCCAAACCCTGCGCGGAATCGGTGCCGCCGATCGAGTTCACCAACGGTTGGATGATGTTGGTGGTGAACGCTGTGACGATCGCGGTGAAGGCGGCACCGACGACCACGGCGACAGCGAGGTCGATGACGTTTCCCCGCATGAGGAAATCTTTGAAGCCCTTGAACATGTAGTGACCCTTCCCACGAGGGAAACGAGCTCTAATTGCAGTCCGCTGATCCTAACCAGCGGTCGCGGAATTTGCCGTTCACAACATGCAGTCAGTGGAAAACCAGTGTGATCGGAGCAGTGAGGGTAGCCGCCGCGACCACGTGCGCGTCGCGCTCCGGCAAGGCGAGAACGGCAAGTCGGGCATCTGACCCCGTCCGCGAACCTGACTCCTGCGACACGAGTGCGACCACTGCTCCCTTGGCCAGAACCTTTGTCGCCGATGACTCTTCAGTGGTACCGGAATCGTCGATGCTCAGCACATCGACCACGTCTCCTTCGCGGAGGAGATCGATCACCGCTGTGTCGGCCACCTTCACCGGAACCAGGCGCGCATCGGGTCGCTGCATGATCTGAGCCGGCAGGCGACTGGTGAGCACACGGGAATCGGTCAAGATCTCGCCCGCCCGTACCGGGCCGGTCACCGTCTTGTCCAGGACGTCGGTTGCGTCGTCGACTGTGCCTGCCGGGAGGTCGCCCGGACGGAACTCGCGCGTGGTCAGGTCGCCGATCGTGAGGGGTTGCCCAGGGCTGATGTCATGGGCCGCGATCACCGCCGGTCGCAGTTCCTCGGTGCGGCCCGCCGTCAGTGCGGCCACGAGCGCGACCGCCAGCAGCACGATGGCACAGGCGCGGCGGAGGAGCAGCGACCGTGTCCATCCGGGCCTGACGGCATGACGGACACGGTCGGAGAGTGTCGGGTTCAGAGCATTGCGCGCGGCCATGGGCGAAGGTTATGGCGATTGCCATCCATCGTCCGCTTGGTCAGGCACCGATACGAGGTTGCCTGTGCACAGTCCACTGTGTGTGGACAGTTGTCAGGAAGCAGCCTTGGCAGTGGTCGAACTGCTGGACGTGCTGCTGCCCGAATCCGTCGACTTCGCTGCAGGCGCGGATTCCTTGCTGCCGGAGTCGGACTTCGACGAGTCGCTCGAACTCGACTCGCTGCTCGTGGTGGTGGAGCGGCTGTCGTTGCGGTAGAAGCCACTGCCCTTGAACACGATGCCCACGCTGTTGAACAGTTTGCGCAGCTTACCGGCGCATTTCGGGCATTCGGTGAGCGAGTCGTCGCTGAAAGACTGCACGATGTCGAAGCGGTTGTCGCACTGTGTGCAAGCGTACGAATATGTGGGCACCGAAGACCTCCGAAGGTGTTAAGCCGAGAACGTTGTGGATTCTACCGTCGAACTGGCACTCTTCGTTAACGAGTGCCAAGGTCAGCTTGTTCCCAGTCGTCTGAACCCCTCGCCCGGTGTCAGGCTCCAGCCCATCGGCACGTCGAAGTGGTCCGATGGCAGCTCGTCCACCAGCTCGTCGTCGAACACCACGGCTACCAGTTTGTCTGTGTCCACCTCTGATATCGACCGGTCGTAGTAACCGGCTCCGCGACCGAGTCGAATACCGTGGCGGTCGACCGACAGCGCCGGGACCAGCATCAGAGCAGCGTCGCCGAGCGCGTCAGGTGAGGCGCCGTCCCCACTGGGCTCCAACAGTCCAAATCGTCCTTCATGCAATGACGCCGGTCCGTCGTACCAGGCCCAACGCAGCGGGGCAGGCGGGCCCGCCGCCACCTTCGGCAGCAAGACCCGGAAGCCTCCCTCGCGCAACACCTCCAACATCGCGGTGGTGCCCGGTTCGCTCCCGATCGGGACGTAGGCCGCAATGACGGCGCCCGACTCCACCCGCGGACCGCCCTCGGGGAGGTTCGCGATCCACGTCACAATCGAGGCATCCAGCTCGCCTTAACCTGGGGAGACAGGCTGCCGCGACGCTCGAGAGCGAGCTTTCTCCAGGTTGCTTTGTCGATGAAAATCGGTACGCCCCTCTCATGTTTGGCGATCAGCCGATAGGTTTACTCACACACCAGTGTGATCAACCTAGGGTGGGAAAATGACTGAAGCGCAGACCAGCCCGGCCAACGAGGTCGAATACGAGTCCGTTCCGGGCACACCGCCCATTCCGCGAACCGCAATTGTGCCGGCCGCCGGCTTGGGCACCCGTTTTCTTCCGGCGACCAAGACCGTGCCGAAAGAACTTCTTCCCGTGGTGGATACACCCGGTATCGAATTGGTGGCCGAAGAGGCCAAGTCGGCCGGCGCGGAGCGACTGCTGATCATCACGTCGCCGGGTAAAGACGGTGTTGTCGCGCACTTCGTCGAAGACCTGGTGCTTGAACACACCCTCGAGTCCCGCGGCAAAGACACCATGTTGGCCAAGGTGCGGAACGCGCCATCTTTGCTCGAGGTCGCGTCGGTCATCCAGGAGAAGCCCCTCGGCCTCGGCCACGCGGTCGGATGCGTCGAGGCCAAACTCGACGACGACGAGGATGCTGTCGCGGTGCTGTTGCCCGACGACCTGGTGCTTCCCAACGGCGTCCTGGAGGTGATGGCCCGAACACGCGCCAAGCGCGGCGGCACGGTGCTCTGCGCCATCGAGGTCCCGACCGAGAAGATCAGCGCGTATGGCGTATTCGACGTCGAAGAACTTCCCGATGCTGCAAATCCCAATGTGATGAAGCTCAAGGGAATGGTCGAAAAGCCCGAGGCAAAAGACGCACCCTCGAATTATGCGGCGGCCGGACGTTACATCCTCGACCGCGCAATATTTGATGCATTGCGACGAATTGAACCCGGCGCAGGCGGCGAATTGCAGCTCACCGATGCCATCGCTTTGTTGATTGACGAAGGTCATCCGGTTCACGTCGTGGTTCACCGCGGAACTCGCCACGACCTCGGGAACCCGGGCGGGTACCTGAAGGCGTCGGTCGACATCGCCCTCAACCGTGAGGATTACGGTCCCGAATTGCGCGAGTGGCTGGTCGAACGCCTCGGGTGCAACTGACCTCCGACCCACAACAGCACCCGATTCAACGCGCTGATGCGATGGCGCGCGGTGATCCCTGGACGCGAGAGAACGGAAATCGCCGGCAAACCAGCTAACGTCAGTCGTCAGAACTACGACACGGCGACCCGTTGGCATGGCGAACGAGCACTATCGGGCCGCCACGGCGATTGAAGGAGGCGATCGGTGCGTTCGGTGGAAGATCACCTGAGCCGAGTGACCGCCGCGGCAGTGGCTCCCAGGCCGGTGCGCGTCGCGATCTCGGAGTCACAGGGCCTGCTCTGTGCCGAAGAGGTTGTTGCCGACAAGCCGTTGCCCGGGTTCGATCAGGCTGCCATCGACGGATATGCCGTTCGCAGTGTGGATGTCGCCGAAGCGGGCACCATCGCCGATGAGGAATCGGAGTCGCCGGGAGACCAGGTGATCGTCGTCCTGCCGGTGGTGGGGGAGTTGAAGGCGGGTTCGCGGACGCCCACGCGGCTCCAGCCAAGGCAGGCGGTCAGGGTGGAGACCGGAGCTCCCTTGCCGACACTTGCCGACGCCGTGGTGCCCAAGCGGTGGACCGACGGCGGACTGCCCAAGGTCCGAATCGGTCATGCGGTACGCAGCGGGCAATACGTCCGGCACGTCGGCGATGACGTCCAGCCCGGTGACGTCGCGGTCCGAACCGGAACGATCATCGGTCCCGCGCAGGTCGGTCTGCTCGCCGCAGTCGGTCGCGACCGCGTGCTGGTGCATCCGCGGCCACGACTTTCCGTCATCTCCATCGGCGGCGAACTGGTCGACATCGACCGGACGGCCGGTGGCGGTCAGGTGTATGACGTCAACAGTTACGCGCTCGCCGCGGCTGCTCGTGATGCCGGCGCAGACGTCAACAGGGTCGGCATCGCAGACAGCGAGCCGTCGCAACTCCGTGAACTGGTCGAGGGACAGCTGATTCGTTCCGAGATCGTCGTGATCACCGGCCCGGTCGGTGGGGCGGCCTCGGAGTCGATTCGCGAAGCCCTCTCGGAGCTGGGCGAATTGGAGATCGAACGCATCGCGATGTACCCGGCGTCGGTCCAGGGTTTCGGCCAGCTGGGCCGCGACGAGGTGCCCACCTTCCTTCTTCCGGCGAATCCGGTCTCGGCGTTGGTGGCTTTTGAAGTGATGGTGCGACCGCTGATCCGGATCGCGCTCGGCAAACGCCAACCGATGCGGCGAGTGGTACGTGCCCGCACGGTCAGCCCCATCACCTCGGTGGAGGGCAGGCGCGGATATCTGCGTGGGCAGCTGATGCGCGATGAGCAGACGGGCGAATACCTCACCCAGGTGATAGCGGCCGCAGACGGCGGATCACATCTGCTGGCGGGGCTGGCCGAGGCGAACTGCTTGGTCATCATCGAGCCGGAAGACGTTGAATTGCGCGCCGGCGATGAGGTGGACGTCGCATTCCTGGCTCAGCGGGGGTGAGAGTGCACCGTGCGCGCCTGGAGCAGGGGTGACACCGGTCGCCGTGGATGGCCAGCCAAGCTCGGGCCGATATCCGTTGCGGGAGGCGCGGTTACGGTACGGCCGGTCCGGCTGCGTGACGCCAGGGTGTGGAGCAGGCTTCGCATCGAGAACCAGAATTCGCTGTTGCCGTGGGAGCCGACGGGCGTCGGCTTGTGGTCGGCCCGGCACAACCCGGCGGCCTGGCCGGGTTTGCATTCGGTCCTGAGGGCCGAGGCAAAGGCGGGGAACATGCTGCCGTTTGTCATCGAGTTGGACGGCGAATACTGCGGGCAACTGACGGTGGGCAACATTCAGCGTGGCGCGCTGCGCAACGCATGGATCGGATATTGGGTGGATGCCGCGGTCGCCGGACGTGGAGTGGCAACGGGCGCACTGGCACTCGGCGTCGACCACTGTTTCGGACCGGCGGGTCTGCACCGGCTCGAGGCCACAGTGCAGCCTGCCAACGCGGCGTCGCTGGCGGTACTGCACAAGGTGGGATTCCGTGACGAAGGCCTGCTCAAGCGCTACATGGACGTCAACAGCGCGTGGCGGGACCACCTGTTGCTCGCGTTGACCACCGAAGATCTCACCAGCAGTGCCGTGGACACCTTGATCCGCAGCGGCCACGCCACGGCCTGAACCCCTGCGCCCACATGCCTCTCGGCTCCCGCTGGGAGGCCGCTCCTCTCCGATCGCCGCGTGATCACCCACAGATGGAACGAATCGGCCGGGACATCGGCGCGTCGGCGCTGGTTGGGCAGCGGTGAGCCATAGCCTGATTCCTATCGTCTGTTACAGGTGTGACTGACGCGTACTCGGCCGGCCGGTCGGGGCGAGATTGCCGACAGGAAGGAGCTGCCCATGCCGAACTCGTTGCTGTGGGTGTGTCTGGTGGCGATCTGGCTCTTTGTTCTGGTGCCGATGGTGGTGAAGTCGCGTCCCACCGTGCGCAAGACCACCGACGCCGCGATGTCGACACGGGTGCTCTATCGAGGTGGCCGGGCCATCGCCAAGACCCGCCGTCGCATGGCTGCAGGCCGTCATCCGCACGATCCCGATTGGGAACCCCCGGTGCGTGAGTACCGCAAGACCACAAAAGCAACGGCGACAACAGATGCAGTTGACGTCGAGGACGCCACGACGACCAAGGTTGCGGCCGGCAAGTCCAAGCCGGCATCGGTCTCGGTGAAAACCGTTGCAGCTGCGGCTCAGACAAAGACTGTCGACACCAGTGACAGTGATGCCGACGCGACCACGGTCGACAAGACGGTTGTGGCTGAAGCTGCCGACCTCAAGTCATCCGACCACCGCGACGCCGTTGCTGAGCGCGATGACGAAGATGCAGACGCAGATCGCGATGATCGGGGCGTCGAGGACGCTGAGCTCGTTGATGTAGAGCTCGATGACGCGGACCATGACGACGCGGACCATGATGACGCGGACCATGATGACGCGGAGAACGACGCAGATTACGAGGACGCCGACCACGAGGACGCGGACTACGACGACGGCGACTACGAAGACACGGACCACGCCGACGACGAGTACGACGACGACCTCACCGACGAAGACATCAGCGCCGACGAGGCTGCGGATCAGGCGGAGCAGGACGAGGTCGCCCGACGTGCACGTCGCGGAGGCTTCGACCCCGAGGCCGATCGCGAGCGCAGCGGCAAGCGCTACCGGTTCCGCCAGCGTGTGATGGCCGTGCTCGGGGTGCTGGCGCTGCTCGGCATCGCGGCCGGCTTCTTCCTGGGTTCGGCCGGCTGGATCATCGCCGCGGTCACGGTTGTCGCGCTGGTCGGTTACCTTGCCTTCCTGCGCCGCGCGGTGCGAAACGAACAGCGCATCCGTCGTCAGCGGATGCAGCGGCTCGCCCGGGCCAAGCGCCAAGAGGAAGAACGCCGCGCACATCCCGAGGTCGATCCGCGGGCCGAGGTGCCCCGCAGGCTGCGCCGACCAGGCGCGATCGTGCTGGAGATCGACGACGAGGACCCGATCTTCGACCACCTGCCGCGGTTCGAGCACCGCGAAGAGGTTGTCCGTGAACCCTCGTACCGGCGGGTGGTGGGGCAGTAGTCCCGCCCTGTTAATCTTGTCGAGTCGCTCGCGCGACAAAGGGGCTATAGCGCAGTTGGTAGCGCGTCTCGTTCGCATCGAGAAGGTCAGGGGTTCGATTCCCCTTAGCTCCACAGAAACACCGAGCCGAATACGCGCCAGTTACCTCGAAACGCTCCACCTACAGGTGGAGCGTTTCTGCGTATGTGGAGCGTTTGACGCGGATCAGCCGCTGGCAGGAGTGACCTGGGCTCTTTCGGGGTATCCGAAGACAAGCAGCGCCGGTCCAGACAGCGTTTTCTCGGTTGTGCGCATGTGGCGAAGGGGACCAAAACTTCTTCTGGTCGAAGTCGTCCGCTCTGTGAGCGGTTCCGAATACCAGGAGAGGAACATACACACCCGAAAAGACGAGGTATGCATGACCGACGACTTGGTGGTTTTGGCAAGCGCTGACGGACGTCCGTGTGGGACGGCTGACCGTGCGACCGTGCACACCTCACACACCCCCCTGCATTTTGCATTCTCGTGCCACGTGGTCGACGAGGGCCGCCTGCTGATGACCCGGCGTGCACTGAGCAAGCGAACATGGCCCGGCGTGTGGACCAATTCTTTCTGTGGGCATCCGCGGCCCGGTGAATCCGTCGAGGACGCGATCTACCGTTACGCGCAACGCGAGCTGGGCATCGATGTCGAGGATCTGCGTTGCGTGCTACCCGACTTTCGCTACCGGGCCGTCGATTCCAGCGGCGTGGTGGAGAACGAGATCTGTCCGGTGTTCGTCGCGAGCCCGGTGGGGACGCTGCGGCCGGATCCAGACGAAGTAGCCGAATACGCGTGGTCCGACATCTCCGATGTGTGGGCAGTTGTCGAACGTGCCCCGTGGGCCCTGAGCCCCTGGCTCGTCGAACAGATCCGGTCGATGCCCGCACCCGACCCCTACGGTCTCGACGCACATCCCAACTGGCTGCGGGCGCAGATGGAGGTCAACCGATGACCCTGCGAGCCGGTGGACCGAAAGCGAGGGCGAGTCGAATGGTGCAAACACGTGGGCGCATGGATGCGATGGCGCCGTATCTCCGGTACGACGCGGCAGCCGACGCCAGTGCAGCGTTGGTGATCCGTTGCTACTCTTCGTCTTTCGGGCTCGCGACCCGAATGCTCGGTGGGCAGGTGCGGCAAGACGTCCGCAACATCTACGCATTGGTACGGATAGCAGACGAAGTGGTGGACGCCCCTCGGCCCGGTCAGGACGGCGTCGACCGGCTGGTGGAGCTCGACAAGCTCGAACAGGACACTTTCGCGGCGATCGAAACGGGATCGAGTGCCAATCTTGTTGTTCATGCGTTCGCGAGGACCGCTCGTCGAGTCGGGATCGACAAGGAACTCGTCGCCCCGTTCTTCCATTCGATGCGCACAGACTTGCAGCGCACAAAGCACGACTTCGCGAGCCTCGGAAGCTACATCTACGGCTCAGCTGAAGTGATCGGCCTGATGTGCCTGTGCGCATTCGTGGCCGGAGAACCCAACCCCTCCGGTCGCTACGCGGAGCTGGCGCCCGGTGCCCAGCGCCTCGGTGCCGCATTCCAGAAGATCAACTTCCTCCGGGACTTCGGCGACGACAGCGACGGACTCGGACGGCAATATCTTGTCGGCCTCCAACCCGACGACCTCGACGAAGAGATCTGGAGCAGCTGGCTGGACGACATCGAGATGGACCTGGCTGCGGCCGCGGAGGTCATTCCACGGCTACCGCGAGGCTCTCGCGTGGCAGTGTGTACCGCACACGACCTGTTCGCCGAACTGACCCGGCGCCTGCGGGCGACGACGGCGGCGCAAGCTCGGCTGACCAGGGTGCGCGTGCCCACGCCGGAGAAGGCGCGCATCGCGGCCAGAGCAGCCCTGCACCGTGGGCGACCTCACGACATCGATACGGAGAACAGCTTCAAGTGACCGCACCATCGAAAAAAGTAGTCATCATCGGCGGCGGTGTTGCGGGGCTGGCCACCGCTGCCCTGTTGGCCCATGACGGCCACGACGTCGACTTGGTCGAGAAGAACGATGATCTCGGTGGCCGTGCCGGCTCCTGGGAGCACGAAGGATTCCGTTTCGACACCGGACCGTCGTGGTGGCTGATGCCCGAGGTGTTCGACCACTTCTTCGATCTGCTCGGGACGTCCACCGAAGAGCAGGTCAACCTGGTTCGTCTCGAACCGGGCTATCGGGTGTTCTTCGAGGGCGCCGACGAGAAGATCGATGTCGAAGGTGACGAGGAACGTAACCGGGCACTGTTCGAGAGCATCGAGCCAGGTGCCGGAGCGGGCTTGGGCGATTACCTCGACTCCGCCCGGCATGCCTACGACATCGCCGTCAAGCGTTTCCTCTACACGAGTTTCGATTCTCCGCGAGCCTTCCTCGGCCGAGACGTGTTGCGCAACGCGCCGAAGCTGGCCGAGCTGCTCACCAGGTCCTTGCAATCGTTTGTCTCGCAACGATTCTCGGATCGACGACTGCAGCAGGTTCTCGGCTACCCGGCGGTGTTCCTCGGTTCTTCTCCGGAACGCACCCCGGCCATCTACCACCTGATGAGCTGGCTCGATCTCGCTGACGGGGTCCGTTACCCCGACGGGGGTTTCACCACGTTTGTCGAGGCGCTGTCCAGGCTGGCCGCCGACAACGGGGTGCGATTGCACACCGGTACGGCAGCGACCGCCATTCTCACCCGGCCGCGGGCCGACGGCAGGCGGGGTCGCCGGGTAATCGGTCGACGTCGCGACGAGGTTGTCGGGGTGCGGGTCGCCGACGGCCATGGCACCCAACGGGATATCGCGGCCGACATCGTCGTGGGCGCCGCGGACCTGCACCACGTGGAGACCCGGCTGCTGCCGGAGCGTCTGCAGACGTTCCCGCAACGGTGGTGGGACAAGGCGACTTCGGGGCCCGGCGCTGTCCTGGCGTATCTGGGTGTACAGGGGAGTATTCCTGAACTGGCTCATCATTCGCTGTTCTTCACCGACGACTGGACAACCAACTTCGACGCGATCTTCGAGTCCCCGACGCACATGCCGGATCCCGCATCGCTGTACGTGTGCCGCCCGTCCGCGACGGACGACTCGGTGGCGCCCGTAGATCACGAGAACATCTTCATCTTGGTGCCCTCGCCTCCGGATCCCGGTCTGGGACATGGGGGCATCGACGGTGCCGGCGCACCCGACATCGAGAAGGTCGTCGACCAGGCTGTTGCGACGATCGCCTCGTGGGCGAACATCCCGGACCTCGCCGAGCGGATCGTCGTCCGGCGGTCGGTGGGGCCGGCCGACTTCGTCGACAACGTCAACTCGTGGTCGGGTGGTGCACTCGGTCCGGCGCATACATTGCGGCAGAGTGCGTTTCTGCGCGCCACCAACCGCTCCCGCAAGGTGGAGGGCCTGTTCTATGCCGGGTCGAGTACCCGCCCCGGCATCGGTCTGCCGATGTGTTTGATCAGCGCCGAGCTCATCCGCAAACGCCTCAAAGGAGACCGGACGGTCGGTCCGTCACACTGACGCGCCTTGCCGAAGAGCGCTCAGGCTTGGCGCCAGACACACTTCTCGATGAGGGTGGTCAAAGCCTGCCGGGTGACGGTGTCCACCGGCAGTGCGTCGACGATTTCCATTGCGTCGCTGGTGAGTTCACCGATCCGCGCTTCGATGGCCTGATCGGCGCGGGTCTCGGTGAGCACCGAACGCACGGCCTCGAGGTCGGCGTCGGTCAGTTCGGGATTGCCCAGCGAGCGCCTGAGGATGTCTTTCTGCGCGTTGTCGGCACGCGACTCGGCGACCGCCATCAGCAGGGTGCGCTTGCCTTCACGGACATCGTCGATCGCTGGTTTACCGGTGATCTGAGGGTCGCCGAACACGCCCAGGAGATCGTCACGCAGCTGGAAGGCTTCGCCGGCGGTCAGCCCGATCTGGTCGTAGAAGTGCAGGAGCGTGTCATCGGCACCGGCGATCGCGCCACCGAGTCGGAGCGGATGGCTGATCGTGTACTTGGCGCTCTTCAATCGCAGGATGAGGTCGGCGCGGCGGCGGGAGGTGGCGGCCTCGGTCTGGCTGAGCATGTCGAGGTATTGGCCCGCATAGGCCTCGTCGCGCATCTGCGACCAGATGGCCCGAACCGCGCGGCGTGACCTCGGATCTAGAGCGTCGGTGGCCATCGCGGACAAGTCGTCGGACCACGACAGGCACATGTCGCCGACCAGGATGGCAGCCGCCGAGCCGTGTTCGTCACCGTCGCCGAGTCGTTGCTGTCGCGCGTGTTCGGCCGTGAAGTGGCGGTGCATCGTGGGCAGGCCGCGCCTGGTGTCGCTGTTGTCCATCAGGTCGTCGTGCACAAGTGCGGCGAAGTGGAAGAGCTCGATCGCCGCTGCCATCTCGGCGACGCCGGCAGCCAGTTCGCCTCCGGTCACACCGTATGAACCCCACATGCAGAACTGAGCGCGCAACCGTTTCCCGCGGTCCAGGCTGTCGGTGACCGCCGTGGCCAGGGGCGTGACCTCCGCGCTCAGATCACTCATCGCGGCCGAGTGGTCGGAGACATGGGCGGTGAGCACGGCGTTGACAGCAGTGACGATCTCGTGGCTTCGGTCCTGGAGCAGATCGTTCGAGATCGGCGCCTCGGTGTGGTGATCTACTGACGTCATGTGGCGTTCTCCGTCCCCGAGCGGCGATCAAACTGTTGAGTCGTTGCATTGGTTTCTTCGGAACAGAACACGAATCGGATGGGTGGTCGGCGCATCGACTGATGGCCGGTCTGCACGGGCACCGCTCCCGCAGGCGACCAGGTCACTGAGCTTCGGGCACGCGGGCCGTGACGAGCCAGGCCCGCGCGTCGAACCAGACACCGTCTGCACGTTGGTGGCTCGCCAGCATGTCGCGCAAACGCCCCGTCGCCTGTTCCGCCTCGGGCGGACTCAGCCGTGCCATCGTGCCGGCAACGTTCGCGAAGCCACCGACCCAGTCGAGGGCGGCGTGGACATCTCGGCCGTAGAAGACCGGCTCATGGACGCCGTCGACGACGACGTCGACAAACCCGGCGTCGCTCATGATCGCCGTGACGGTTGATGGATCGGCGAGTGAGAACGCATCGGGTACCTGGCCGGGGCCCGAGGGGCCGGTCGCGGCGAGGGCACGGGCGATGGCCGAGCTCCATTCGTTGTGCTCGCGTGCCTGCCACACGAGCATGGCCAGTCGCCCGCCCGGCCGTATCGCGCGTCCGATGTTGGTGAACGCTGCGACCGGGTCGCCGAAGAACATGGTTCCGAAGCGGCTGATCGCCACATCGAAGCCGCCCGGTGTGAACGGATGGGTCTGCGCGTCCGCGACCTCGAACGTCACGGTTGAAAGTTGCTCGGCATCAGCGATTTCGCGGGCTCGCTCGATGGCGGATTCGGAGATGTCGATCCCGAAGGCATTGCCGGCGTTTGCTGTTCGCGCAGCCTGGCGCGTGGAGTGTCCGGTTCCACACCCGATGTCGAGCACGCGCTCGCCGGCTCTGACCGCGCAGGCCCGATGCAGTGGTGCATCGTAGCGCGACAATTCAGCGTCGTAACCGTCGTAGATGTCTGTCATGGCAGCACCTGGCCGTAGGTCTCCTGCCCGACGCTCGCAGGCGCCAGGCCCTGCTCCACCGCGTAGGTGTGGAGGCGGTCTGCCAAGTCGAGTGGTCGACTGAGCGCGGGGGTGTGTCCGCCGTCCATCTCGTCCGGGGTGATGCCGAGTCGCTCGGAGACCACCCGGCGTAGGTAGGCAGCAGGGAACACCCGGTCCTCCCGGCAGATCAGCACTCGGGTGGGCACATCAGGCCAGGCGCGCAGAGGTGTCGGTTCCTCGGCCCGCGCCTCGGACTCATCGCGACCTTTTGCCACGGCCTGCGCGGCCAACTCCGGCGGCACGTCGTGATAGAACAGCGCGACAACATCGTCGTGGTGCGTGCGTTTTTCGTCGCCGAGGCGGGTGTTGGTGAAGTAATCGCCGGGTGCCTCACCGGCGCTCGGGATCATCGGCGCGACCAGAACGAGCAACTCGACGGCGACCCGCTCACAGACGAGGGGAGCGGTGAGTCCGCCCGCCGAATGCGCGACGACAACGATGTCGGACCGATCGTTCACCGCAGCGGCAATCGTGTCGGCATACTCGGCGACGCCGGCGAAGTCGTCTCCGCAGGGCAGATCAGGTGCCACGGTGTCGTGTCCCCGTGTGCGTAGATCGGATTCCACGAGGTGCCAATACCAGCCGACATCCCCGGCCCCGTAGATGAACGCAAAGGTGGCCACGGCTTCCTTCCTCTGCTCGATCGAACCTCTGCTCTATCGAAGTACGTCCCGGCCCTGCACCCACGTCGCCGGTTCACGGCGTACGCCACGGTGCGGTCGGGTTTGCGAGTCGCAGATCGGAGGTATCAGTACTCATGCGGCCCGTGTTTTCCCGTGAAGAAGCGTATGCCGGTTGGTCGCGTCTGCATGGCGGTATCGATCCCCGGAGTTCGATGTGGATCAGCGGCTGGGTTCGTATCGCTCACACTTGCGCGACCCCGTTGGTGCGCGCAGGTGTCAGCCCCAGCACGGTCACGGTCGCGGGAGTCGCGGTCATGGCGGCCGTTCCGCTGATCGCCTCGGCCGGTGCCGCGTGGCCCATGGTGGCCATGCTCGTGATCCTCGTCGGCGCTGTGCTCGACGGTGTTGACGGCGCGATCGCGGTACGCGCAGGCAAGGCGTCGCGGTGGGGCCGGGTACTCGACCCGTTCGCCGACCGCTGTTCAGACCTGTTGCTGATCCTCACGTTGGTTGTCCTCGGTGCACCTGCGTGGCTCGGGATTTCGCTCGCCCTGCTCACGTTGCTGCTCGAGTCCGTACGTGCGCACGCGCAGGCCACAGGGATGGAGGGGCCCGGAGTGCTGACGTGGTGGGAGCGTCCATCGCGGGTGATCGTCGCATCCTTCGCCACCGCGACCAGCGCCATCGAGTGGGGTGCCAGGCGCTCCGGGATCGACGTGTTGCCCGCCCTCGACGGCGTCACCCTCGTGACCATCTACGCCATCATCGCAACCGTGTTGGCCGTTGCGGGCCTGGCCCAGTTACTGGTCGCTGTTCACTCGGAACTCGAGGACTGACTGCCCTCGGCGTCCCCGATCATGTCGGCGACGATCTTGGCCGACATCATCACCAAAGGCAGGCCGCCGCCCGGATGGGCCGAGCCGCCGACGAGGAACAGGCCAGGAACGGGCGATCTGTTGGCCGGCCGCAAGAAAGCCGCCGTCGCACCGTTGGACGAAGTGCCGTAGATGGAGCCGCCCGGTGTCATCGTCCGTCGCTGCAGATCGGCCGGGCTGATGATCACCCGGTTCGTGACCTCGCCACGCACATCCAGCCCGCGGTCGGCCATCAGGTCCAAGATCTGGTCGGCGTACCGGTCGCCCAGCCCGGGGGCGTCCCAATCGGTACCCGATTCGGGGTCGTGCGGAGGCGCGTTGACAAGAACGAACCACGCACCCGCGCCCTCGTGCGGAACGATCGCCGGGTCGGGGGGAGCGCTGACATAAATCGTCGGACGAGGAACCGGACGGGCCCGACCACGACGGCCGAAGACCGCGTCGAACTCGTCGTCGTAGTCTTCGGCAAACATCACATGGTGGTGTGGCTGACGGGCAGGGGCGTTCTGCAACGCCAGCAGGATCACGAAGCCGGACAGCGAACGGGTGGTGCGACGCAGGCGCCATCGCGCCTGCCGGATCGGCCAACGGCGGGCCGTGAGCAACGTGTTGTAGACCTGGTGTGCATCGGCGTTGGCCACCACCGCCTCCGCGGAGATGCCCCCGCCGTCGTCGACCCGAACACCGGTGACACCTGTTGCGTCCGAGACGATCTCGGTGACCTTCGTACCAAGACGCACGTCGACGCCCAGGGTCAGCGCGCGATCGAGTAGCGCGGCAGCGATACGCCCCAGACCTCCGGCCACGTACCAGGAACCGAAAGCCTGCTCCGCGTACGGCACGCTCGCCAGCGCGGCCGGGGCACGGCGGGGATCAGACCCGGTGTACGTCGCGTATCGGTCGAGCAACATCCGTAGGCGGGGATCGGACAGGTACGACTTGCCGATCCCGCGCAATGAGCGCCACGGTGCCACCGCCGCGAGCTCATCGAGGTGGCGGGAGAGTCCGAGCATCGTGCGGACGTCGATCGGTGATTCCAGGAACGGGATGCGGGTGACGTCCCAGATCCGTTGGGCACGCTCGGAGAATGCACTCCACTGTGCGCCTCGGCCATCGCCCAGTGCCGCGTCGAGCGCGGCGGGGATGTCGCGCATGTCGCCGGGGGAGATCGAGGACGGCGCCGTCGGGGAAGGTGTACCGGCAGGCGATGTCGAGGCGTTGCAGTCCGAGTTCGTCGGATGCCGAGCCGCCGCCGGTCGCGGCGAACAGATCGTCGAGGACCTGGGGGAGAGTCAGCAGGGATGGGCCCGTGTCGAACACGAAGTCGTCGATCTTCTCCACACCGAGCTTGCCGCCGACCGTGGCGGCTTGTTCGACGAGGGTGACAGCGTGCCCCTGTGCCGCCAGACGTGTTGCCGCGGCCAATCCGCCCACACCCGCTCCGACAACAACGATGTGGCTCAAGCCTTCTCCTCCGGGTCATTGCTGGTGTGGTCGGGTTCGGCCCCACGCCGGCCGTCCACCACGGTGTCGAGGGATCGTGTCACCGCCCACCCCATGATCACCACCATATGCAGGATCCAGAGCCACAAACCGACCGCGACCACACCACCGATGACATCGAGACCCGCGTATGGGATCCCGACGTCGATGGGCAGCGACAGGAACAATGCGAAGCCCTGGAGGAATCCGGCCATGAACGACGCGGTGGTGACTGCGCCCACCGCTGCCACCCACCATCTCGGGTTGCCCGGTGTCACAGCGCGATATACCCAGACGAGTGCCACCGAGAGCACCAGCCACGTGGCGAGGAAGCCGATCCAGGTGCGGAAAATCAGGTCGCCCGCGCTGCCTGTGCCACCGCCCTCGGGTGCGAAGGTGACGAGCTGCTCGCCCACGGTCCGGAACACCAGTCCGAAGACCGGTATCGCGATGAGCAAGGCCAAAACGCGGGCCCGGGCTCTCCATCCGGTGAACCGGTCGGGTTCGGGCGAGATCGCGAGACACGCACGCCGCAGACCTTCGCCGTAGAACGATGCCGGGAACAACAGGACAAGTGCTTTGAGTGGGTCCATCTGTACCGCGGCCTCGACCAGTGCGTCGTACGCCGGTCGTGCCCCCATGTCAGGCGGGATGAGAACCCGCAGCGCCAGCAGCTCCTGCCGGGCCTGCAGGTCGGGTTCGAACCACGTGGTGCTCCACACCGCGAGCAGGAACCAGGGGACGATCGCGATCGCTGCGAAGTAGGTCAGCGTGGCAGCAGCACCGGCGATGTCGCCGCCGGCCAGACGTCGTCTCGCTCCGCGGAGGACAACGGCGGTCTCGCCGGTCAGTGTGCGCAGATCGATCACGGCGCCCACTGCGCGGCTCGACTGAAGGGCTGCACATCCACCCTGGTCAGCGAGGCGTGATGGGCGGCTCGGTGGACCAGGGGAAGTTGATCCAGCGGTCGGTGTACCGCCAGGTGTAGTCGGCCTTGATCACCGACGCGGGCTTCTCGTACAACACCGCCGTCCGTACCTCGGAGGCGTGGTTGCGACAGAAGGTGTGTACGAGTTCCAGTGTCTTTCCACTGTCCGCGACATCGTCGACGACGAGTACGGTCAAGCCGTCCAGTTCGGTGGCGTCGAGGATGGGTGGGAGTATCACCGGCTCGTCGAGCGTGGTGCCCACACCGGTGTAGAACTCGACGTTCATCGTGAACAGTGATTTGCAGTCGAGCGCGTACGCCAGCGCCCCGGCAGGTACCAGGCCCCCGCGCGCGATACCGAGCACCACGTCGGGCGCGAACCCGGAATCGGCGACCGTCTGAGCGAGGTCACGACTCGCCGCCCCGAACAGATCCCAGGTGAGTACTTCGCGTTCGCTCATCGAGACATGGTCGCACGCAGGCGCGGACGATGTCAGCGCCAACCGAGGGCGGGGGCGACGTGCGTCAGGATCGATTCGATGACGTGTGCGTTGTAGTCGGCACCGAGCTGGTTCGGCACGGTGAGAAGAAGGGTGTCCGCTGCAGCGATAGCCTCGTCCTCGCGGAGCTGTTCGATCAACCGGTCTGGTTCGTCGGCATAGCTCCGGCCGAATCGCGCCGTGGTCCCGTCGATGATGCCCACCTGATCGGCATCTTGTCCGCCACGCCCGAAATAGGCGCGGTCCCGATCGTCGACAAGGGCAAAGATGCTGCGGCTGACGGACACTCGCGGCTCGCGCTCGTGTCCGGCCGACTCCCAGGTCTCGCGGAAACGCTCGATCTGTTCGGCCTGCAGTTGATGAAAGGGCACTCCGGTGTCTTCGGTCAGCAGGGTTGAACTCATCAGGTTCATCCCTTGCTCGGCTGTCCACTCCGCGGTGGCCCGTGTGCCGGCGCCCCACCAGATGCGGTCTCGCAAGCCTGGCGATTGGGGCTCGATGCCCAGCAGGCCAGGAGGATTGGGGAACATCGGCGACGGGTTCGGTTGGGCGAACTTGGCGTTGTCGATGACCTTGAGGAAGACATCGGTGTGCTGGCGGGCCATGTCCGCGTCCGAGGCGTCCTCGTTCGGCGCATAGCCGAAGTACCGGTAGCCATCGATCACCTGCTCGGGCGAACCACGGCTGATCCCGAGCTGCAGTCGGCCGCCCGAGATGAGATCCGCAGAGCCGGCGTCCTCGGCCATGTACATCGGGTTCTCGTAGCGCATGTCGATGACGCCGGTCCCGATCTCGATGCGGCTGGTCCGCGCCCCGACTGCGGCTAGGAGTGGAAATGGCGACGCCAGCTGCCGAGCGAAGTGATGCACACGGAAATAGGCGCCATCAGCGCCGAGTTCCTCGGCCGCGACCGCGAGATCGATCGACTGCAGCAAAGTGTCCGCGGCTGACCGGGTCTGCGAACCGGGTGAATCCGACCAGTGCCCGAACGACAAGAATCCGATGTTCTTCATGACAAAGTAAATGAAACCACGGTCCGTTTAATTCCGCGCCGTGACCCCGTCAAGAAGACGCCGACAACAAGACGCCGGCAACAACGGGGCTGATCGGTCTCTTCGACCGCTCGTTGTTGCCGGCGCCCATGCACCAATGGTGGTCAGCCGAGGTCGGCGAGGATCCTCTGCGCAAGCGGTGCGGATGACGCTGGGTTCTGGCCCGTGTAGAGGTTGCGATCCACGACAACCTTGGGTGCCCAGGGCTCGCCCTCCTGGTAGTCGACGCCGAGATCGATCAGCCGGTCCTGGAGCAGCCAGAGGGCCTTGTCGGCCAGGCCTGCCTGGGTTTCCTCGGCATTGGAGAATCCGGTGGCCTGGTAGCCGGCGAAGGTGAACGACCCGTCATCGCGGGTGGCGGCCAGCAACGCTGCGGGGGCGTGGCACACCACGCCCAGTGGTCGCCCGGAATCGATGGCCTCGGTCAGCAGTCGACCGGACACCTCGTCGACCGCGAGGTCTTCCATGGGGCCATGACCGCCGGGGTAGAAAACTGCCACGTAGTGGCTCAGGTCAACCTCGTCGAGAGAGATCGGATGCTTCAGTTCTTCATTCGACTCGAGTTTCGCGGCGATCGCGTCGGCCTTGTCCTGCCCACCGTTGGCGTCGGCGGCCAAACTGCCCTGGTCCACCACAGGCACCTTGCCGCCTGGGGTTGCCACCACCACCTCGTGGCCGGCGTTCGTGAACTCCTCGTAGGGCGCCACGAACTCCTCGGCCCAGAAACCGGTCGGATGCTTGCTTCCGTCCTTCAGGGTCCAATGATCGGCGGCGGTCATCACGAACAACACCTTTGCCACAACATGCTCCTTTGCACTCTTGTCCGGTTCAGCCGTCTGTTCATCGGCCTTGTGGTGCAAGTCCGGACCCCCGGCGGGTTATTCCACGGGTACCCGCGCCGCGAGTTGTGAATCGCTCTTGAGCCGCCCGCCCATGTTGACCGCCACCAGCCCCGACAGCAGTACAGCCGCGCCCGCGAGTTGGGCGACGGTCATGGTCTGGCCCAGCAGCCACCACGACACCACCGCGGACGACAGCACCTCGATGAGCGCCACGAACGACGCGGGAGTGGCGCCGAGGAGCCGAACGGCATGTACGCCGGTGACGTACGCGAGGCTGGTGGAGATCCCGGCTATCGCCAGCGCGACCAACCACCAGGGCACCGAGGTGTCGGCGAGCACGGTGGACCCGGTGCCCGCGGCCATGGGCAGCAGGCCCAGCGCCCCGGCGATGCCGATCACCGCTGTACCGAGCAGCAATCCACCGGTGGTCAAGGCCAATGGCTCCACGCTCTGACCCGATGTGCCGAAATCCTCGGTGGCCAGGATGAAATAGGCCGCGAGCCCGACGCCGGCGATGACGGCCCACACGAACCCGACGGGGTCGATGTCACCGATGTCGCCCCCGCCGACGATGACCATCACAAGCCCGGTAAGTGCGACGACGCAGCCGATACCGGTCAAGGTCGTCGGCGTGCGTCCTCGGATGAGCCAGTCGTACGCCACGACCAGGATCAGCCCCGAGTATTCGATGAGCAGGGCAACCGGCACGTCGAGGTATCGGACCGCGTTGAAGAAGCTGAGTTGGACGACGGCGACGCCGAGGATGCCGTAGGCGATCACGAGCATCGGCGATCGGGCCCACTGGGCAAACAGGTTGCGGCGCAGCAATATCAGCGGAACGAGGAGTAGGAGCGAACCGGCGCCCAGCCGTACGGCCGTCACCGCGGCCGAGGACCAGCCGCTGTCGATCAGACCCTTGGCGAGCGGTCCCGAGGTGCCGAACGACACGGCCGACGTCACGCCCATCACCAAGCCGAACCCGGGCAGGGTGCGCGCATCAACGAACTTCAAGATTCCTCCGATGAGGGTGACAGGAGTAAAACTGCTTACACTCATGACAGCTAAACGGATCGCTGGTAAGGAGTCAAATGCTATTTGCTCATGACACCGATGTTGCGCTGGTGGCGACAGCTGCTCTGATCAACACCGGACGGGGCGACACGGACACCTTGGCGACCACAGATCAGCTCCGCGGCTTTGTCGAGGAGTTCGTCTACACAGGCCGTCGTGACGGTGACGCCGCCGAGCTCGATGCCGTGCGAGCACTGCGCACCCGGCTCGACGCGCTCTGGCAACTGGAGGTCGACGACGCCGCACGTGAGGTCAACGTGATGCTCCGCGAGTCGGAGGCCCGGCCATATCTGGCCCGCCACGATGGCTGGGACTGGCACATCCACGTCACCGAACCCGGCGCGCCGCTGGCCGACCGCATGGCCGCAGAGAACGCGATGGCCTTGATCGACCTGATCCGCACCGATCAGCTGGGCCGACTGAAGACATGTGCAGGAGAGGGCTGCCGGCTCGTCTTCGTCGACTTGTCCCGCAACCGGTCTCGCCGGTTCTGCAGTGATGGGGGATGTGGCAACAGGGCCCACGTCGCGGCATACCGCAGGCGCCGGGCCGAACAGGACTGATCGGGCCGATCAGAGGCGGAACAGCATCGTCTCCGCAGTCAGGCCCGGCCCGAATGCCATCGCACTTCCCATCCCGGTCGGACCGCCTGCGGCTGCCCGTTCCATCATCTCGGCCAACACGAACAGCACTGTGGCCGACGACATGTTGCCGTAGTTGTCGAGCACGTACCGCGACACCTCCAAGGCGGAGGGCTCGAGTTCGAGTGCGTTCTCCACTGCGTCGAGAATGGTGCGGCCTCCCGGGTGGATCGCCCAGAGATCGATATCGCCGGGGGTGCGCCCGGCGAGGATGAGTTTGAGGTTCTCCTGGTTCAGTGCGCGGCCCAACTGTCCGGGGACCTTGCCGGAAAGAACCATGTCGTAGCCGGCATTGCCGATGCGCCAGGTGATCAGCTCCCGCGTATCGGGAACCATGACCTGTTTGAACGAGTCGAGCTCGATGCCAGATCGATCGGCCGAGATGACGGCGGCGGCACACCCGTCCCCGAAGATCAAGAACGACAACATCGATTCCAGGCTCTTGGGCTGCTGCATGTGGACCGAGCACAGTTCGACGCTCACGAGCAGGACTTTCGCCTGTGGGTTCGCGCGGACGATGTTGTCGGCGGTCTTGAGTCCGGTGATGCCGGCGAAACAGCCCATGAAGCCGATCTGGGTGCGGTCGACGTTGGGGCTGATGCCACAGGTCTTGATGATGTCGTAATCGATTCCCGGAGAATAGAATCCGGTACAGGTGACGATCACCAGATGGGTGATCTCGTCGGCCGCGTCGCCGAGATCGAGGCCTTCGACGGCCTTGCGTGCCAGTTTCGGGGCCTTGTCCTCGTACTCGACCATGCGTGTCTCGGTGTCGACCGAGCTCGGGTTTCCGCCGTAGAAGGTGATCGGGTCCTCCACCGCGGACCACCGATGAGAGATCTGGGCGCGCTCTGCCATCCGCCGGAACAACAGCATCTTGCGCCGTTCCTCGATCAGTTCGGGCGCGTGGTCGACGAAGATGTTGTGGACATCGAGGTCGGGTACAGCGGTGCTGATCTGGTTGACAAAGGCAGTAGCCATGAGATGAAGTCCGAATCTTGTCTCAAAAGAACTGGGGCAGTCGTTTTCTCGCATCCGTGCGAACGTCGTGACTGACGCAAACGTAGGTCCGATCGGGTGCCACCGCAACCGTGAGGCACCGGTTCGACCGTGATTTTCAGGAGATCTTCAGGGCGTGTCGTTCAGCCGCTCGACCCTTGGGCTGCCGATCTGTCGCGGCGACGTCGACGATGGTGCTCTTGTGGCAACATCGGGAGTTCGGTGGGGCTGGAAGGACGAGGTTCGCAGGTGCCCGGTGTCTTGTTGTGCAGTGCGCCGCTGACAGGCCATGTGGCGCCGATGATCGCCATCGGCCGACAACTCCGGCTGGACGGCTGGACCGTTGTGGTTCTCACCGGCAGCCGGTTTCGTCGCCGCATCGAAGAGGCGGGACTGGCACTCGTCCCGCTTCCTGCATCGTGTGACTTCGATGACCGCGACCTCGACCGGGTCTTTCCCCGCCGCCACCGGATGCCCGGCGTCCTGCGGTCGCGTTTTGACCTCGAGCATCTGTTCGCGGCAAAGATCCCCGACCAATACCGAGCGCTGGCGGCGCTCGTGGACGAGACCGACGTCGACGTGGTGTTGGCCGAAAACCTGTTCCTCGGTGTTCTCCCACTGCTCCGGCGGGCCGGCCGGCGGCCGAGAGTCGGTTCGGTCTGTACGTCGCCGTTGATGGTGAACAGCCAGGACACGGGTCCGTTCGGGCCAGGGTTCCCGCCGTCGACCACACGCCTGGGCATGATGCGCAACCGAATGCTGACCGTGGGCGCCGAACACCTCGTGCTGCGCCGGGTGCAACACCTGGCCGAGACCGCGGTGCGTGAGTGCGTCGGGCACGGTGCCGGCGCGTTCATCCTGGATTGGCCACTGCTGGCAGACGACATCTTCGTGCTCACCACGCCATCGTTTGAATACCCGCGACGAGACCTGGCCGGCCGACTCGATTTCGTCGGACCGGTTCTCGATCCGGTTGGCAGCCAGCATGATCCGCCAGAATGGTGGTCCGAGGTGACCGGCTCGAGGCGAGTCGTGGTGGTGACGCAGGGCACCCTCGACAATGGTGACCTGAGCAAGCTGGTGGAACCGACCCTGGCCGGTCTGGCGGACATGGATGCCGTGGTGGTCGCTGCAACAGGTGGCAAGCCGCAATCCTCGGTGCGGGTTCGAACGGCCAATTCGATCGTCACGGAGTTCGTTCCGTTCGATCTCATGCTGCCGAAGGCAGACGTGCTGGTCACCAACGGCGGCTGGGGCGGGGTGCACTACGCCTTGAGGCACGGCGTTCCGATGGTGGTTGCCGGGACAACCGAGGACAAGAACGAGGTCGCCGCCCGAATAGCCCGGTCCGGGTGTGGGATTCGGCTCCGATCAGCGCGACCGCGAGCGATTCGTCACGCGGTCGAGACGGTGCTCTCCGACCCGGGGTGCCGTCGGCGTGCTCGTGAACTGGGTGATGAGATCGCGCAGCTCGACGGGCCGGCCAACATCAGCCGGGCGCTCACCCGGCCGCCTCGGGGACAAGCGCGGTCGGCCGGATGACAACGGTGCCGGTGGTGGTGGTCGGGGCCGGACCGACGGGTCTGACCGCGGCCTGCCTGCTGGCCGCACACGGCGTTGATTGTGTGATCGTCGAACGACGGCGCGGCGTGCATCCGTTGCCTCGCGCTGTCCACCTCGACGACGAGGTCTACCGGATACTGCAAAGTGCCGGTGCCGCAAACGAGTTCGCGCCCAGCGGGCGAGCCGCACACGGTTTGCGCTTGGTGAATCCGCGGGGGCGGGTGTTGATGGAGTTCGCACGTGATCGCACCGTGGGTCACAGCGGCTGGCGTGAGACCACGATGTTCGATCAGCCGGACCTGGAACGGGCCCTGCGCTGCGCCCTGGCCGAACACTCGGGAACCCAGGTGATGGAAGGTTCCGTCGTAGAGGCGATCACACCCGGAACCGACGGGGCGGTGGTGAGAATCCGACGGGACTCTGGTGCCCACGCCATGCTGCACGCACGCTATGTCCTCGGTTGCGATGGCGCTTCGAGTGCGGTGGCGCAGGCCATCGGAGGGGCATGGCGCGACCTGCGATTCACCCAGGAGTGGCTGGTCGTCGATGTCCGTACCTCCCACGAGGTGACGATGTGGCCGGGCGTGCACCAGGTCTGCGCCGGGTCTGGAGCATCGACGTTCATGCGAATCGGAGCTGACCGGTACCGGTGGGAGTTCCGGCTCCCGACCGATCTGGACCTCGAGCCGGACCCGCTCTGGGCACTCGGTGAGATACGGAGGTCACTGCCCGACAGCTGCGACATCGAGGTGGTCCGGACGGCGCGATACCGGCACGCCGCGCGGGTGGCACGGCGTTGGCGCGCAGGCCCACTGTTCATCCTGGGCGATGCCGCACATCTCACCCCGCCCTTCATCGGTCAGGGACTCGGCGCAGGACAACGCGATGCGATGAACCTCACCTGGAAGCTCGCTGCCGTACTCGACGGCCGCGCGGATGACCGTCTGTTGGACAGCTACCAGACCGAACGCGCACCGCATGTCCTGCGGTCGGTGGTCGCGGCAACAGCGATCGGCCGGGCCATGTCCGTCGAGCCCGTACCGGGCAGAGCGGCCGTGGACGCGGTGTTGCGTGGGCTCGGCGGTGCGCCAGGTGCCGCGACCATCGGGCCGCGGCTGATCTATCCGCGGGTCGGCAGAGGAGGCCTGCCCGCGCGGGAGCGCATCCGACGGCGCAGTGGTCGACTCGGCGCGTTGTTCCCTCAATTCGTCCTGCGCTCCGGCCCCGACGGTGAGATGGTGGCCGGCTCCGACGACGTGCTGGGACTCGGCCCGGTGCTGGTGCACCACGGTCGGTTCACCGACGAACTGGCCGACCACGCGGATGCCGTTGGCGCACCCCGAGTGGCGGTCGGCGAATTCGGCCCGGCCGCACCCCAACTCGCCGAGTGGCTTCGCAGCGGCCAGCTCAACGCCGTTCTCGTTCGACCGGACCGGGTGATCGCTGCCGTGGAGTCGACGTCCGGCCGGGTCACCGCGTTCAGGACATGCGCGTTCGGGACATCATCGTGAATGTCACAGCCCGCGGCGTGCACTGCGCCCATGGGTGTCGCTGGTAAGTTCCTGCCGTGGGTCTGACGAGGCGAGCGGTTGCACTCGCCGCACTGGTTGTGGCCCTTGTGCTCGCCGGCTGCGGCGGCGAGGCCACCTCGACATCGAACGGCGAGGAGACGAGCTGGACCAACCCGGCGCATCTACCGTTTCCGGGCCCAGGTGACGTGGTCGAGGTGACGAACTGGGTGTCCGTTGGCGCCGAGGCAACGCAGGTGTCCGGCAAGCGGATCCTGTACCGATCCACCGACATCGAGAACCGGCCAATCGTTGTCTCGGGAACCGTGTTCGTGCCGGCGGGGGAGGCGCCGCAGGGCGGTTGGCCGATTCTTGCGATCGGCCATGGGTCCACCGGGATCAACGTCGACTGCGCACCTTCACTCACCCCGGACCTGTACGGCCTGCTCCGATTGGTCCGCAACTACCTGCGTGCGGGGATGGCCGTCACCTTCGCCGACTACTCCGGGCTCGGCACGCCGAGCGGACCCCACCCCTATCTCGACCCGTATGCGGCGGCCCGAACGGTGATCGACTCCGTACGCGCCATCCGACACGTCTTCCCCAGCATGTCCTCGACATGGGCGACCTACGGCATCTCTCAGGGTGGAGCAGCCAGCTGGGCGGCCGACGAGCTCGCGGCGGACTATGCGCCGGAACTCCGCCTTGTCGGAGCTGTCGCACAGGTTCCGTCGACGGACAAGACCCCGATGGTGGATCTGGCCGCTGCCGGCACCTTGACCCTCGAACAACAGGGCATCCTCCAATGGCTGGAGGAGTCGTTGGCGCGCAGGCATGCCGATTTCGACCTGAACAACTACCGCCAGGGTGGCCTTGCGGAGCGGTGGACCGATCTCAGTGGCTGCGGGCGGTCGAACGCGCGCGAGCGGGCGCTACGGCAGATCTCTGCCTCCGAGTTCGCGCCGTCGAGTCCTGCCGCCGCCGAACGCTTGCGCACGTTGCTGCAGTCGATGGCGTTGCCGCGCACACGGTTGTCGGCCCCGCTGTACGTCTTGTACGGCGGCGCCGACCGGTTCAATGCCCCCGAGTGGATCACCGCCGGAATCCGGAAGGCGTGCGAACTCGGTGGCCCGATCACCATCACCTACAGCCCCGGGGCCGGGCACGGCAATGTGGACACGAGCGGCATCGCGCGGTACCTGGCCGACCGAGTCGCCGGCGTGCCGGTGCGCGATGATTGTCGTCGATGACCACCCTCTCGAACATCGCGACGAACAAGTGGCTTGTCCTCGGCTGCGCCATCGTCAGCGAGGTCAGTGCGACCCTTGCCCTGCGGGCGTCGGTGGACGACGCGCGGTGGCTGGGTCTGGTGGTCGCCGGATACCTCGGCGGGTTCGCCTTCCTCGCGCTTGTCCTGCGGGCCGGGATGCCGGTGGGGGTTGCCTACGGGATCTGGGCGGCCGTGGGGGTCGCACTCACCGCGGTGCTGGCCGCCATCATCTTCGGTGATGCGTTCACCGTGGGCATCGCAGTGGGTATCGCGATCGTGATCGGTGGAGTCCTCCTGGTCGAATTGGGCTCGCACGGCAGCCATGAGACTGCGGACGAACCCGAGGCGCCCGAATGACATGGACGTACCTGATGGTCGCGATCGTCTTCGAGGTCGCGGGCACGCTCTCACTGCGAGCGTCGGACGGCTTCCGCAAGATGATCTGGCTGATTCCGACCGTAGTCGGCTATCTGGTTGCGTTCGGCGCCCTGTCGCTGACCTTGGCCGGCGGCATGCCCGTCGGTGTGGCCTACGGGATCTGGGCCGCGTGCGGCGTCGCATTGACCGCGGTCGTCGCGAGGTTGGTCTTCAAGGACCCGCTGACCTGGGTGATGGGTGCAGGCATCGTCCTGATTGCCTGTGGCGTCCTGGTCATCGAACTGAGTTCTTCGCGCCACTGACGGGTCGCAGGCCTTGCGCCGCCGGGCCTTTCGTCGAGGACGCGGCCCCGGGCATCGAACCCGGAGCCGCGCTGTGACCGCGCGCTGGAACTACGCGCTCGAACTATTTCGCGAAGTTCGCACTGATCCGCTGGTGCAGATAGTCCTTCGCGGTGATCGGCGGGTACTTACCGCTGGGTCCCTCGATGACCACCTCGCTGTTGGCCTGGGCGAAGAAGGCGATGGAATACCGTGCACCACGGTCGTCCCCGGCCCCGGGGCTGCGCACCCGATGGAAGTTGGACGGTAGTACGTCGTCGCTCCACCGCATCAGCATGTCCCCGATGTTGCAGGTGATCGCGTGGTCGGAGGGTTCGACCGACGTCCATTCCTGTGAATCCATCTCCTTGCCCGGGCACACCTGCAATCCGCCCTGACCGTTTCGCTGGAAAAGCAGTGTGAGGCAGTCGAAATCGGTGTGCGCTCCCGCTCGCCACTTCCCGGTCGGTTCGACGTCCTGTGGGACCGCGAAGTAGTGCAGCAGACGCAGGGTGCTCTGGTAGGTGGCCGATGTCGGGTCGTGGGCCGCCGCGAAGAAGTCACGGTGGAAACCCATTTTCTCGGCGAACAGCGACAGCAGATCCATCGCCAGGCGCCAGCATTTGGCTTCGAAAGCCTTGATGGTGTCGGTGAACCCGACGAGTTCGTCGTCGGACGGCCAGAGTCCATCCATGTTCGAGAGGGTGACCTGGTAGGACTCCTTCTGGTCCGGGGTTCCCACCGACGGCCGAACCTGGGTCATGCTCTCCCATCCGGAGTTGAATCGTTTCGGATAACGGGCCTTGACCTCGGCCGGCAGTGCGAAGAATGCTTCTGCCATCGCGAAGGCCCGGCGTACCTCGGTCAGGTCGATACCGTGGTCGACCACCTGAAAGAACCCGATGTCGGTTGCTGCCGACCACAATTCATCGGCGATCTCGGTGCGTCTGGTGCTGAGGTCGGCCAGCGAGATACGCCGCACCTCGCGTGTGCTCTCGGTGCCGATTGCGCCCATTCGGCGTTCGCGCTGCAATTCGGTCATGTCGTAAGTCATGAGCTGAGGACTTTCCGTTCTGAGGTCTGAGGTCTGAAGGAACACGCTGAGTTCGCGCTGCTGCTGGTCAGGGAATGGCGATGGCGGGGTCGATGAACTGGTTGGTGAACATCTGCTTCGCGGTCATCGACGCGGGCACACTATTTCCCCCCGCGGCCAGTACCGGTGTCAGTTCTGCGACGTTGCGGCTGGTGCGGGTGTCGTCGTACACACCGAACGCGCCGTTGTCCTCGTTCGCGAGCAGACCCTTCTCCTGCAGGAGATCAGCACTGAAAGCGGCTTCGCCCTCGCTGTAGGGCGAGTAGGTCTGGTCTTGCGACACCACGTCGACGATGACCTTGTTCGTCGCCTCGGGCGAGGTGATGTAGTCGACGCCCGCTTGCTGGATGATGGGCACCAGCTTCTCGAGGCACGGCGAGAACTCGGCGAGTTTGTCAGCTCGCACAGAGACATTTGAGGCGTAGATGTCGTAGCCGGCATCCTTGATCAGGCCGTAGGACACCGGTTTGTCCCACGCGGGCGTCTCCTCCTCGTACGTGTACGGCTCCGAGTTCGCGAACCCCTGCTGGGCGATCGCCGGGTCACCGACGAACCTCGATGGTGCGCCGTCGTAGCTGGTGTCGATCTGGGACGGCTTCAACAGACCTTTCGCCACCATCCACTGCGGGAAGATCTGGTCCTTGGAAACCACCACGGTGGCATCGCCGGTGCCCACATCGCTGACGGATTTCCATTCGGGATGCGTCTGCGGATCCCACATCAGAATCGCCGGGCTGTATTTGAGCAGTGGGGTCACCCCGACCACAGGTTGGTCGGCGGCCGCCGACACCAGCTGATCTCCGTGCACCACACCGAGCATCGCCGAGTCGTCCACATACAGCTGCGAGGTGACGGACTGGAACCCGATCGCCGGTCCGCCGGACTTCAGTGTGATGTCCACTCCCGTGTCCTTGCCTCCCGCCACCAGGGGGCCGGTGACCGATTTGTCGTCGGTGTTCACCTGGTAGCCCGGGCCGAGCATGGCAAAGAGAGCGCCCATGTCGGACTGTGGCTGCCACTGCAACTGCACGCCGACGTTTGCCGGACACACATCGGCGAGACTTTGCTCCGCTGCCGCCGGTTCGATCGAGACCGTTTCTGCCGCGTCGTCGGACCCGAATGCGCAGGCGGACAAGGTCAACGTGGTGAGCGCTACGGCAGTGATGCCGAAACGCCGGCGGTGCGAGAACGTCATGGTTTCTCCTCGAGAGATGGTTGGGGGTGGTCGCGGACGCTCACCTGGATTGCGATCGAGCATGTGCTCGCGCCGCCCGGTCGCCTCGTGCGCCGGAACAATTACATGCAATCAGTAGCTTGTTGCGACGTTGTTACCGCCTGTTAAAACCGTAGGCAGCATCCGATGGCACTTTAAAAAGCCAGTTAGACAGCCCGCAAGGGAACCGATGTCATGAGAACGTAACTGCGTGCAACTCGGTCGTCATGCATGTAATCCACCATGATGAGGAACGAACAGCCCACTGTTACATGTACAAGCCGATCGTATGGAGGTCGAGATGAGACTCGCGGACACAGTGCGGGACGCAGACGCGCGCAGGCTCACGAAGAACACGCAGATCGTCTTCGCCGATGTCGGCAAGCAGTTCGACACCGGGACGGTTGCCGTGGAGGGAGTCGACCTCGAGGTGCGCCGCGGGGACTTTGTGGCGGTTGTCGGGCCGTCGGGGTGCGGGAAGTCCACGCTTTTGCGGATGGCAGCCGGTCTCGAGGAGCCGACCGCGGGATCGGTCGCAGTGGCTGACGATTCGGTCGGCTTCATCTTCCAAGAACCCACGTTGCTGCCGTGGCGAAGTGTTCGCGCGAATGTCGAGTTGTCGGCCGAGTTGCGTCGCGAGAATCGTGCCGCCGTCAAACGTCGTGCCGCCGAGTCGATCTCCGCGGTGGGCTTGGAGCACTTCGCGGATCAACTACCCAAAGCACTTTCTGGTGGCATGAAGATGCGTGTGTCGTTGGCGCGGGCGCTGACGCTGTCGCCGGCCACGATGCTGCTCGACGAACCGTTCGGCGCACTCGACGAGATGACCCGGCTGGACATGCAGGTCGAACTCCAAAGGCTCTACGTCGAACGGCAATTCACCGCCATGTTCATCACACATTCGGTGTCCGAGGCCGTCTACCTCGCCAATCGGGTGGTGGTGATGACCGCACGACCGGGACGCATAGCCGCTCAGTTCGACATCGACTTTCCTTATCCGCGCAGCCCCGAGCTGCGATTCGACACCCGCTTCACCGACCACGTCTCCGAGATCTCGGCGACCCTGCACAGGAGCAACCGATGACCCAGCTCGATGCCACGCTCGCCCGGCCAGGGAGGACATATACGGCGACGGCACGGCCGGGCGCGCCGGCCGGTCGTCTGTCCAAGCGGCGGATCCGCACGGCGACAGCCGTTGTGCTCGGCCCCTTGCTGTCGCTGCTCGGCGTTCTGGTGTTGTGGTCGATGGTCAGCTACTGGGTGCTGTCGCCGGAGCGGAGATTCCTGTTACCGCCACCGGGTGATGTGCTGAGGAACAGCCTGATGGACTGGACGCACCTGCGGCCCATGCTCGAAGCGCTGGCGGTGACGGCGCAGGTCGCGATGGTCGGATTCCTGGTGGCGGTTGTGGTGGCTGTCGGCACCGGAGTGCTGATGAGTCAGGCCAAGTGGATCGAGCGCATCATCTACCCCTACGCCGTGGTGATCCAGGTGATCCCCATCCTCGCCATCGTTCCGCTCATCGGTTTGTGGTTCGGATACGGGATGATGTCGCGCACCCTGGTCTGTGTGCTGATCGCCGCCTTCCCGATCATCACCAACACCCACTTCGGGATAAGGTCGGTCGACCGCGGACTGCACGAGCTCTTTGCGCTCTCTCGTGCGTCACGGTGGGACCGGTTGGTCAAACTCGAACTGCGGGCCGCACTTCCGGCCATTCTCACCGGTGTGCGCACCGCGTCGGGACTGGTCGTGGTGGGCGCGATCATCGGGGACATGTTCTTCGCCAAGGGACAGCCGGGAATCGGCACACTGCTCGACGTCTACCGCGGCCGTCTGCAGTCCGATGACCTGATCGCAGCCATCGTGCTCGCGTCGATCTTCGGAGTCGCAGTGTTCGGTGTCATGGGGCTCGTGTCGAAGTTCGCAGTCGGCAGCTGGCACGAGTCCGGGCGTGACTCGTGAACGATCCGTATCCCGAGACCACCGAGAATCGATCATCGACAAGGGAGCATTCCGTGCCCGGCACACCGTTTGAGGTACCCGCCATCGACATCAGTCCGTACCGCGACGACAAACGCCGCTCGGATCCGTCGGCGCGGGCAGAGGTCGTGTCCGCCCTCGACCGTGCCTGCCGCGACGTCGGTTTCGTCCAGATCGTCGGTCACGGTATCGACACCCACACCATTGCGGGACTCGCCGACGCGCTCGATGAGTTCTTTGCCCTGCCCCTGGCGGTGAAGAAGCAGTACCGACGGGACCCGGCGACCAATCGTGGCTACTCTCCGCCCAAGTCGGAGTCGCTCAGCATGAGCCTGGGCATCCCGACAGCAGGACAGATGAACGACTTCTACGAGGCATACACGGTGGGCACCGAAGCAGCGGACTTCGCGCCGCTCGAACTGCCCGAGACCAGCTACGCACCGAACAACTGGCCCGAGGCGGCGCCTGGGTTCGCGCCCGCCATCCAGGCATATTTCGCCGCAGCACAAAAACTCTCGCGCATTCTCATGCAAGCCTTCACCGATGCGCTGGGTCTTCGGCCGGGGTACTTCGAGAACATGATCGACCATTCGATCGAAGCGCTGAAGATGAACAACTACGCCCTGCCCGAAGGGGACACCGAGTTCACCGGTGACCTGACGGGGATGGGGGCCCACACCGACTTCGGGATCCTGACCATTCTGTGGGCCGACCGCGTTCCCGGTCTCCAGGTACTCGACCGCGAGGGACGCTGGCACGATGTCCAGCCGGCCGAAGGTGCGCTGCTGATCAATCTGGGAGATGCGATGTCGCGCTGGACCAACGACCGCTGGATGTCGACCATCCATCGCGTCGACCCTCCGGTGGTCGACGGTCAGATCGCGCGGCGTCGTTCGGCGGCATTCTTCTTCGACGGCAATCACGACGCGGTCATCGAAGCTCTTCCCGGGACGTTGGCAGAGGGCGAGACGGGCTACCCTCCGATTACGATTGCCGAGAACATCGCCATGAAGGTTGCCGGCCTGCGCACCGGTGTGGCACCTGCGACGCAACTTCGCGAGGCCGCGCGCGTTGCCGCGGCCGAGAAGTAGGGAGGGGAGCAGAGGTGACGGCATCTGAGCGTGCCCTGCTCACCGACTCGGTGCACGACGCGCTGCAGGAGATGATCTTCTCCGGCGAACTGGAGTCGGGGAGCCCGTTGAGTGTGCCCGCATTGGCCGCTCGGCTGAAGGTGAGTCGGACTCCGGTCCGAGAAGCGGTGCAGCAGCTCATCTACGAAGGTCTTGCGTCCCATACGCGCAACGCCGGCGCCGGGTGGCCTCACTCGATGCCCAGACGCTCAGGTCCGTGTTCGAGGTCCGGGAGGTTCTGGACGGGCTGGCGGCGTACAACGCCACTCTCACCGCCACGCATGAGACAGTGGCCCACCTGCGCAAGATGGTCGAGGTGCAGCGTGAATTGCTCGAGGATCCGGCCGACTCCCGGCGGGACGCCACCCTCGACCTCCAGTTCCATACCCTCATCCGTGAGACGGCGAACAATCGTCCACTGGGCGAAGCGCTTTCGCGGCTCGATGGCCAGTCGCACCTGTTTCGGTCCGACGTGTGGACCGCCGACCTCAATCGCCGTCTCGCGGTGATCGAGCACGAACGGATCGTCGCCGCGATCGAAGCAGGAGACGCCGAGGGGGCCCGCACCGCCGCGTGCGTCCATGTGGCCGGGGTGTTCGTGCGTACCCAGCGGGTGTGACAGGCGCCCCCGCATCACTTCTCGCCCCATGTGCAGATCAGAAGGTTGAACAATGAATCTCTCTTTGCCGCAATCGCTCTCGCAGCTACGCGGCGCCGTGCTCGCCGACGGAACCGTGGTCGACGTCGACATCTCGAGGGTCGATGGTCACGCCGCTGTGAAAGCCGTGCGGCCCTCAGACGAACGCGCGGTTGCTCCGGACCGAGCCGACGTACTCGACCTGCGTGGGTACGTTCTGCTCACCGCACCTGCCGAGCCTCATGCGCATCTGGACAAGGCACTGTCTTGGGATGTGTTGCGGCCGCCCCTCGGCGACCTGCACGATGCGATCGCGAACTGGAAGGAAGGCAGCGCCGGTCTCGACGAGGAGTCATTCCGGACACGCGCGCGAACGGCCGCCCTGGCCTTGCTGCGCAACGGCACCACCGCCGTCCGGTCGCATGTCGACATCCTGCTCGGCCCCGACCCGCTCCGGGGTATCCGGGCCATCGACCGGGTTCGAAGGGAACTCGAGGGGGTGATGGACATCGAGATCGTAGCGCTGAGCAAGGTGTACGCCACCGACGAACTGGTGCATCAGGCACTCGACGCAGGCGCCGACCTCGTGGGCGGCTCACCGCACAGTGCGCCGGACCCGCTGGGCGACCTGGATCGCCTGCTGGCGATCGCCGAGGCCAGGGGAGTGGGCGTGGACCTGCACACCGACGAGTTCCTGGAGGGCGATCACCACACCATCGGGGCATTCGCCGAACGCGTGGCGACATGGCCGGCAGGCTGGATCCGCACCGCCGGACACTGCACCCGGCTCGGCACGATGAGCAGAACAGAACTCGCAGGACTGTTGCCGGTCATCGCCTCGAGCGGCATCGGGGTGGTGGCCAACCCGATCACCAACCTCTATCTGCAGGGCAGAGGTCACCCGGTCTCGACTCCGCGGGGAATCACCGCCATCGAACCGCTCCGAGAAGCGGGCATCCGGGTGGCGGCCGGTGCCGACAACGTGCGGGACGCGTTCAACCCGGTTGGGCGCAGCGACGCACTCGAGACCGCGATGCTGGCCATCACGGCAGCGCACGTACACCCGGACATCGCCATGGCGATGGTCACCGAAGACGCGCGGGCAGTGATGGGGCTGCCCGAGGCAGGCCCACGCGTGGGGGCACGCGCAGAGTTCCTGGCGGTCCGAGGAACGAGTGTTCTCGACGTCATCGCCAACGCCCCCGCCGATCGGGTGGTGATCCACGACGGCAAGCTGGTGTCGGTGAGTGAGACCCGAACCCAGATGGCAGTTTCCGCACACTGACTCGGACATTCCGGGCTCATCCGGCCCCGGCGGAAGATCGTGAGCGTCGCTGACGTTGAGGTGCCCGTGCGCACCAGCGAGACTCACCGACCGAAAGGCTCTGCCATGACTGCTGCCGGTGCCGGAGTCGACACCCACACCGGACATCCGGCGCCAGGCCGAGGACTACGGCTGATCGCCTTCCCCGCGGCGGTGTACGCGTTCGCGGTGGTGATGATGGGCACCACGTTGCCGACCCCGCTCTACCCCGAATACCAGCGGGAGTTCGGCTTCGGCAGCCTGATGACCACCGTCATCTTCGCGACGTATGCGGTCGGGGTCATTGCCGCGCTCATCGGGGTGGGACAGTTCTCGGACACGATCGGCCGCCGCCCGATGCTCTTCGCAGGCGTGGCCTTGTCACTGGCCAGCGCGGTCTTGTTCCTGATCGGTGGCAGTGTCGAGATCTTGTTCGTCGGGCGCCTGGTCTCGGGATTCTCCGCGGGCATCTTCACCAGCACGGCAACTGTCGCGGTCATCGAGGCTGCGCCTGCGGCTCGACGCCGGATGGCACCGGCGATCGCCACCGCCGCCAACATCGGCGGCTTGGGCCTGGGTCCTCTGGTCGCCGGCGTGGTCACCGAGTTCGCGCCGTATCCGACGCGGACGGTTTTTGTTGTGCATGCCCTCCTGCTCGTGATCGCTGGTGCCGGCCTCCTCACCGTTCCCGAGACGGTGAAGGTGCGCAAAGGGGCTCGGCCGACATTGCAGCGGATCAGTGTGCCGCCCTCGGTGCGCGGGATCTTCCCGCAGGCGGTGATCGGAGCGGTAGCCGGGTTTGCGGTGTGTGGTCTGTTCACCGCGGTCGCCCCCAACTTCATGACCAAGGTCCTGGACATCTCGTCGCCCACGATCACCGGACTGGTGGTCTTTGTCCTCTTCGCGTCCTCGGCTGCCACACAGATCGTCTTGTCGAATGCACCGGTTCGCCCATCACTTGTCGCCGGATACATCTCACTCACCGTGGGTATGGCCGTGTTGATCGTCAGTCTGGAGGCTGCGTCGCTGGCGGGATTGATCGTCGGCGCCGTGATCTCCGGGGCGAGTCAAGGCCTGTTGTTCAGCAAGGGGATCGCCGCCATCGCCGCCCGGGTGGAGCCCGAGCGCAAGGCCGATGCCACATCCGCCTACTTTGTTGTTGCCTACCTTGCCATCTCGGTACCGATCATCGCGGATGGCTTCGCCGCGCAGGCGTGGACGCTGACCACCGCCGGCGTGGTGTTCGCCTCGGTCATCACCGTGATGGCTGTGGGCGGACTGATCGCCCTGCTGATGCGTCCGCGTGACGCGATCTGACGGGCGTCAGCTGAACGTGTCGTCCAGAGCCGCGGACAGGTCGGCGATGATGTCGGCGGGATCCTCGAGCCCGATGGAGAAACGCAGGTGACCCCACTCGCGGAACTCGCTCGGGTAGTTCGCGACTCGCGCGCCTTCGGTGCCGACGTGCACGATGAGTGATTCGTCGTGTCCGAGCGAGACCGCCGAGGTGATCATCCTCAGGTTCGCAACAAACCGGTTCTGGGTGTCGGAGTCCCCACGGACGGCAAACGCCATCATCGCTCCGTGACCTCGACCGCCGAATTGGCGAGAGGCCAACTCGTGCTGGGGATGTGAGGCCAGTCCCGGATAGGCGACGTAGGCCACCCGATCGTCGGCCTCGAGGAACTGCGCCACCTGCTCGGCCGAGGTGAGATGTCGGGACAGCCTCAGCGGCAGCGTGATCGAACCGCGGCTGATCAACCACGCATTGAACGGCGAGATCACTCCTCCGACATCGACCATGGCATGAGATTTGATGGGATCGATCAGACTGCGTGCGCCCACCACGGCACCGCCCATCGCGTCCCCGTGCCCGTTGTAGTACTTCGTCAGTGAATGCACCACCAGGTCGGCCCCGTCGGCGAGGGGCCGATACAGCGGGGGCGGGGTGAATGTGGAGTCGACGACGAGCAACGCTCCGCCGTCGTGCGCGATGGCGGCGACCGCGGCGATGTCGGTGACCTTGGTGGTCGGGTTCGCGATGGCCTCGACATGCACCAGACGAGTGGTCGGGAGCATGGCCTCTTCGACCGCTCGCGGATCGGATGCGTCGACGAAGGTCGCCTCGATGCCGTATTTGACGGGGAGCAGTTCGGTGAACAGTTTCCACGTGGCCTCGTAGGTGACGTCGGCGACCACCACATGGTCGCCGGTGTTCAGATACGTGAAGAAGACCGCGTGCAGCGCGGCAACCCCCGAGGCCAGGGCGACTGCGTCTTCCGCCTCTTCGAGCGCCGCCAACTTCTTCTGCAGCGCAATCTGATTGGCGCCCGAGTTGCGGGTGTACAGCGGGATGTCGGTTCCGGACCAGCTGACGTTGGACGGGTCGTCGGGCAGGGCGTATGAGTTCGCCATCACGATCGGCGTGCGTACGGCGCCGGAGCCCTTGTCCACCGAGTTGCCCGCGTGCACCGCGCGGCTGTCGAAGGACAGGGTGGACGGGTCGTCGTTGTCGGGGCGGCTCATCAGCTCACATTACGACGCGGGCACCGATGTCACGCGGGCACCGATGTCGCGGCAATGGCTTTGCGTAGGCTCCGCAGTGTCATCGTCTGAACCTTCATGCGGGTGCCGGATGCACGATTGACGTGGTCAACGCTGGCGTAGAGCAGTGCCCACATCATGTTCACGATCCATTCCGTTTCGAGTTCGGCATCGATCGAGCCGTCGGATCGTCCGCGTTCGACGGCTTCTATGACTGTGCCGTCCGTGAAGGCGATGTCCTGATCATTCACCCCGGAAGCGAAGAACAAGACGGCGAGCACATCGGTGAGTTCGAAGTACTCCTCGCATAATCGCAAGATCGCTTCCAGACCCGTGCCCCGTGCGAGGTCGGCGCGCTCGCCGGCGTCCGCGACGGACTGCTCGGCGAACCGAGCAACCGCACCGAGCAGATCGGAACGTTCCGGATAATAGCGGTGCAACGTGGTGCGGCCGACTCTCGCGCGATCTGCGATTTCCGCGAGCGGCGCAGTGGGGGACTTGGCGAGTGCGGCCACCGCCGCGTCGAGAATTGCCCGGCGAGTACGCTCACGTGCTCCGGACTCCTCGGCGGTTGAGGTCGCGACCATGACGTGAGCATAGTCGCGCTGTCTTCAACGACGGAATGTCGCCGTACCGCGACGAACAAGTGGGTTTCCAAAATGGAACATGTGTGTTCCACTTGGGCATGGACACTTCGATCGCAGAGAACACCCCTCCCGCGGCGGCATCCGGTGACCTGAAGAACATCAAGGTTCTCGCCGGGTTCGCGCGTCCTCATCTCAGATCCATCGTCCTGGGCCTCGTGCTGGCGCTCAGCGGTTCGGTCACCGTCCTCGCGACGCCGATGGTGACCAAGTGGATTTTGGATTCGCTGGGGAACGGTTCGTCGATCGTCACGCCGGTCCTGGTGCTCGTGATCTTCCTGGTGGTCGGGGCGGTACTCGGCTGCGCGCAGTGGATCGTGCTGGGAACCGCTGCGGAGTCGATCGTCTACGACGCTCGTTCGTCACTGGTACGCCGGTTGCTCGGATCCACCGTTCCGTCGGTCCAGGCCCGGCCGGTGGGCGAGTTGGTCACTCGCGTCACCTCCGACACGGTGTTACTGCGCGAGGCGGCGTCGAGCGCGGTGGTCGGGGTCATCAACGCGACCTGCGTCGCCGTCGGGACCATTGTGCTGATGGGTGTGCTGGACCTGGTGTTGCTCGGGGTCACCATGGTCGCGATCGTCTGTGTCGCGGCGGTGTTCACGGTGCTGATGCCACGAATCGCCAAGGCGGAAGCGCGCACTCAGGAAGCACTCGGACATCTCGGCGGTGTCCTGGAAGGCAGTCTGCGCTCGGTGCGAACAGTGAAGGCGGCCGGAGCGGAAGACCGGGTGGGCGCGGTCATCGGCGACAACGCCGCTCGTGCCCGCGCGCATGCGGTGGCCGCGGTGCGTGTCTCTGCCGGCGCCATGACGGCCGGGTGGACCGGTGTACAGGGCGCGATCATCGCAATCCTCGCACTGGGGGCGTGGCGCGTGGAAGCCGGCTCGATGGAGGTGTCGACACTGATCGCTTTTCTGTTGTACGCCTTCACCTTGATGGGGCCCGTGTCGGAGTTGACGCAGAACATCACCGCGCTGCAGTCCGGGATCGCCGCAGCAATACGCATCCGGGAGATGGAGAGCCTGGAGTCGGAGGTCTCGGCTCCGGGCGTGAAAGTCGCACTGCCCCAGCATGGTGGTGCAGGCAGCGGGGGAATCGTGTTCGACGACGTGACATTCCGGTACGGCGACGACCTGCTGCCCGCGCTCGACCGGGTGTCGGTCGAGATCCCCGCCATCGGGCACACTGCCATCGTCGGACCGTCAGGTGCAGGCAAGACCTCGCTCTTCTCGGCGATCCTCCGCTTCATCGAACCCGACAGCGGCGTTCTGCGACTCGGGGGCTTCGGGTATCCGGAGATGACGGTGGCAGAGGTGCGAGAGCAGATCGCCTACGTCGAACAGGAATCGCCGCTCGTACCGGGCACGGTGGGTGACAACCTGAGGTTCATCCACCCCGAAGCCGATGACAGCGAACTCGCAGAGGTGCTCACCTTGCTCAAACTCGACTCGACCATTGCCGCTCTGCCGGCGGGTGTGGACACGCCGATCCGTGACACGGACCTGTCGGGCGGACAACGCCAGCGGATAGCGATGGCGCGCGCGATGATTCGTCCCTCGCCCATCTTGTTGCTCGACGAGGCGACATCACAGGTCGACACGCTCACCGAGGCGGTGATCGTGGACTCGATCAGACGACGCGCCCACACGGGCGCCGTGATCACCATCGCCCATCGCTTGTCGACGGTGCGACATGCCGACACGATCATCGTCATGGACGAGGGGCGGGTGAGCGCGGTGGGCAGTCACGACGTGTTGATGAAAACCGATGATCTGTATGGGCGAATGGTGCGAGCCGGGGGATTCGAACTCAGGCACGACGTGCAACCGATCCGTCCCGCAGTGACGTGATCCGAGTCCGCGATGACGGGTCGGATAGGTCACAAAACCACCGGAGGTAACACCGCTCTAAGGCCCCGTTAATACTTTCTCTTTACTTTGTGGGGCATGCGAATGCTCAGAGAAATCTCAACATCGTATTTCCGGGGGACCGACTTCAAGGCCAACATTCGATATGATCTACCGGCCTCCCTTGTGGTTTTCCTTGTGGCGCTGCCGCTTTCGCTTGGTATCGCCATAGCGTCCGGTGCTCCCGTGATGGCGGGGCTGATCGCCGGTGTGGTCGGCGGCATCGTGGTCGGTTTCCTCGGCGGCTCACCCCTGCAGGTCAGCGGGCCTGCCGCGGGCCTCACCGTGGTGGTCGCGGAACTGGTCAACACCTTCGGCTGGCGGGTCACCTGTGCGATCACCGTGGCGGCCGGTGTACTGCAGATCGTGTTCGGCCTGAGCCGTGTTGCACAATCCGCGTTGGCCATTGCTCCTGTGGTGGTGCACGCGATGCTGGCCGGAATCGGCATCACCATTGCGCTGCAACAGATTCACGTCTTGCTCGGTGGTTCATCCAAGAGCGACGCCTGGGAGAACCTGACCGCTCTACCGGGACAGGTTCTGGATCTGCAGCACGCCGAGGTGCTGGTGGGTGGCTTGGTTGTGGTGATCATGCTGAGCTGGCCGATGCTCCCGGCAAGGCTTCGAAAGATTCCCGGCCCCTTGGTTGCCATCGTTGCGGCAACCCTCGTCGCCGCGTTGGCGCCCATCGACGTCGACCGGATCGATCTCGGCGGCAACTTCTTTGATGCGATATCCCTCCCCGAGTTGCCGTCGGGCAACTGGAGTGGTGTTGTGCTCGGAGTCCTTACGGTCGCCCTGATCGCCAGTGTGGAGTCGTTGCTGTCGGCGGTCGCGGTGGACAAGATGCACACGGGGCCACGTACCGACTTCAATCGAGAGTTGTTGGGGCAGGGCAGCGCGAACATCGTGTCGGGTGGGCTCGGTGGACTTCCGATCACGGGTGTGATCGTGCGGAGCACCACCAACGTGACGACCGGCGCCCGGACCCGGACATCGACCATTCTCCACGGCTTCTGGCTCCTCGTGTTCTCGGTGATGCTCACCTCGCTGGTCCAGCAGATTCCGCAGGCAGCTCTTGCCGGTTTGTTGGTGGTGATCGGAATCCAATTGGTGAAGCTCGCCCACATGAAGTTGGCGTGGCGTACCGGTGATCTGTGGGTGTACCTCATCACGATGTCCTCTGTCGTGTTCCTCAATCTGCTCGAAGGCGTCGGAATCGGGTTGGCCGTGGCGATCGCTGTCCTGATCTGGCGGGTGATCCGCGCCGAGATGGTTGCCGAGCCGTTCGGGGCCGAAGGAGCCCGGCAGTGGCGGGTGAGTATCCGCGGTTCGCTCAGCTTCCTGGCGCTCCCGCGATTGAACAAGACACTGGGATCGGTGCCGGCGGATGCGCACGTGAGTGTGGAGCTCGACACCGACTATCTCGACCATGCTGCCGCCGAGATGATCGAGGACTGGAAACGCGCGCACGAGGCGAACGGTGGATCAGTGCACATCCAGCAGACCGGGAAGGCAACGATGGAAGACGCCCCCACGGCACCGCCTCGGCGGAAGACTGCTTCGGGGCGCGGCCTGGGTCTGGTGCCTTGGAAGTCGTGGCAGTCGACCACCACGACGGACGCCGGCTCGCCCCGGGCGCTGCAACCGATCAAGGAGGGCGTCGACGAGTATCACCGCACCGGTGCGGACGAACTCCTCGAATACCTCGTCGATCTCACCGACGTGCAGGATCCGGACACGCTCTTCATCACGTGCGCCGACTCGCGCGTGGTTCCCAACGTCATCACCTCCAGCGGTCCCGGTGACCTGTTCACCGTTCGTAACGTGGGCAACCTGATCCCCGCTCCGCCCAAGGCGGACGTGTCCGCAGAAGCGGCGATAGCGTTCGCCATCGACGAGCTGCGAGTCAGTTCGGCGGTGGTGTGCGGGCACTCGTCATGCGGTGCGATGAAGGCGCTGCTTTCGACAGACGGCGCAAGCGAGGGCGGCCCGGTGGGTGAGTGGCTGAAGAACGCTGAGCCGAGCCTTGCTGCTTGGAGGGCAGGGCACCCGGCCGGGTTGAGCGCGGCTGCAGCGGGTTTCGGAGACGTCGACCAATTGGCCATCGTCAATGTGGCGTTGCAGGTGCAGACGCTTCAACGTCATCTACTCGTCGGGCGCGCGGTCGCCGAGGGGCGGCTGCGGGTTGCGGGTCTCTTCTTCGACATCGCCACGGCGCGGGTGGTCACGGTCACCACCACCGGTGTCGAGATTCCCCAGGTGCAGACTCCGACCCCGAGCTGATGCTCAGGGAAGTAGGTTCAACCGTCGCGCCGCGACCACCGCTTCGTGCCGGGTGTGGGCATCCAGTTTGCGCATGGCACTACGCAGGTAGCTCTTCACCGTCTCGGGGCGTATCGAGAGTCGCTTGGCCACATCGATGTTGGAACCGCCGAGCGATATCGCGGTGAGGACGTCGATCTCGCGGGGGGCGAGTGCCACATCGCCCGGGGTGTCCATGTCAGAGTTGATGATTCGGGCGAGGCGTTCGGACATGTCTCGCAGCCGGGTGCCCGCGCGGTTGTCGAGCGTTGCGCCCAACTGGCGCAACTCGGCATGGATGCTCCGGAGTTCCTCTGTGGCAACAGGATCGGTGTGTTGCGGGATGGCGGCGACCGCGGTCATCATCGCCACACGTCGGTCCACCTCGTCGCGGATTGCGATCTCTGCCGCAAGTCGTCGACAGGCCTCGACCACCGCGTCCGCGGTGCGCCCCCCAATGGGTGCGGCGTCACGCCGAGCTGCGTACAGGACGGCGCGTGGACGGTTGTCCACCACCACGGGCACGGCCAGCACCGATCGCAGACCTTCGCCCAGAACGGGCCCGTCGTAGTGGTGGGTGATGGCGGAGGCGTTGCGGTAGTCCGAGACCGACGCCGGACGCAGTCGGTCGACCACACGGCCACCCAGCCCCGACGGCGAACTCACGGCCAGACCCCGCAGCCCGTTGGTTCGGGTGCCGACGAACTCGCTGAGGATCAGGGTGCCCGCGTGGACCTCACCGCCGAACAGCACCGGCGTCTCCGACCGCGTCGCCACCTGACGCATCTCGCTGCGTAGAGCGTCGGTGTCGCGTGGGCGGAGTACGGGGGACGAGTGGGTCATGTGTCACCCCTTTTCGGGGGTAGCGGGCGGACAAGTGTGACCTGGATCCTACTCGTGTGTGGAACGAGCAAGCGAGAAGAGGACTCCGCAGATGAATGCCATCGATGACCGAGTGGCCGAGTTGCTGGCCCAGTACGACAATCCGCAGGCGTGTGCTGCCGACCTGCTGTGTGATCGGCACCCGGGTGATGCGATCGCGTTCACCGTCATCGACTCCGCAGGCGCCGGAAACGTGACGTCGGTGGACCTCACCTATGGCCACCTTCGGGAACAGTCCTCGAGATTCGCGGCGGCTCTTGCCGACCTCGGGGTGGAGCCGGGGGACCGGGTCGCGACGCTCATGGGGAAATCCGCCGATCTCATCGTTGCGGCACTGGGCATCTGGCGTCGCGGAGCGGTGTACGTCCCGCTGTTCACGGCCTTTGCTCCCCCCGCCATCGCGTACCGACTGCAGTCCAGCGGTGCCAAGATCGTCATCTCCGACCTCGACCAACTGACCAAGCTCGCGCCCGGCGAGGACATACCGGCCGACGCGCCGTGGCAGGTGATCGCCGCCGGTAACACCTCCGACGACCGACTGAAACTGTCTGCACTGATCGACGCGCACACGTCTGACGAACCGGGTGCGGCCGCGGTGACGGTCGGCGGCGACGGCCTGCTGGTCGAACTGTTCACCAGCGGCACCACCGGCACACCGAAGGGCGTCCCGGTTCCGGTGCGTGCACTGGCGTCGTTCCACGCCTACCAGGAGTTCGGCCTGGACGTGCGGCCGGAGGACGTGTTCTGGAACGCCGCCGACCCGGGCTGGGCCTACGGGCTGTACTACGCACTTCTCGGGCCGATGGCCTCGGGCACCCGAAGCCTGCTGCTGCACGCGGGATTCTCGCCTGCCTTGACGTGGCAGGTGCTCCGAGAGTTCGAGGTGACCAACTTCGCCGCGGCGCCGACCGTCTACCGCGCACTGCGAGCGGGGGATGCGCCGCCGGAGAAGATCACGCTGCGCCGGGCGTCGTCGGCCGGTGAGCCGCTGACCCCGGACGTCGTCGGTTGGTCCAGCGATGCTCTGGGTGTGGCGGTGCGAGATCACTACGGGCAGACCGAGCATGGCATGTTCATCGTCAATGCCTGGCACGATTCGCTGCGCACCGATGTACCGGCCGGCTCGATGGGACGGGCACTGCCGGGCTGGTCATGTGCGGTGCTGCAAGAGGATTCGGATGACGTGGCCCCCGCCGGAACGCTCGGGCGGGTGTCGATCGACACCTCATCCAGTCAGTTGCTCTGGTTCAACGGCTATGTGAACGCGCCGGAGAAGACGGCGAGCCGCTACACCGGCGACGGCCGGTGGTACCTGACCGGGGACTCGGGGGCGGTGGACGGTGACGGCTTCTACTTCTTCTCCTCGCGCGACGACGACGTGATCATCATGGCCGGTTACCGGATCGGGCCGTTCGATGTGGAGAGTGTGCTTGTCATGCATGACGCGGTCATGGAGGCGGCAGTGGTCGGCAAGTCCGACGAATTGCGCGGCGAGGTACTCGAAGCGTATGTGGTGCTGCATGATTCGGCCGAACCCTCGCCGGAGCTCGAGGCAGACCTGCAGCAACTGGTGAAGAGGAAGTTCGCGGCCCACGCCTATCCGCGCAAGGTTCATTTCATCGATGCTCTGCCCAAGACTCCGAGCGGAAAGGTCCAGCGATTCGTGCTGCGGAAGCGGTGAGACACAGTCGGAGCCGATCAGGCCTCTGAGCGCGCTCCTCCGCGCGGTTTGGCCGCGGGTGTCTTGGCGATCGGCAGGGCGCCGTGAATCTGCTTGGTCGCCTCGCGGACGATCCGTCTGGCCGAAACCCGCGCCTTGGCCGATGCGTTGCCCGCAGAGGCGATGCCTGCGGACTCGCCGAGAATTGCCACGGCCAATGCGGACGATGTCCGGTAAGGGATGACCAACAACGTCGCGGTGCGTTTGAGACCGGTCAGGCAGATGATTCGTTGGGCGACCGGGATCAGCGAGTTCCTGATGCCGTCGTAGTCGACGGCATCGAGATCCGGGAACGAGTCGGAACGCGACCAGTTCACCGACACATCCCGAACCACTCCGAGCAGCGGATTGAGGGCACTGACCAACAACGGCAGTTCGTTGCCGACGCGGGCGGTCTCGGGCCACCAGGCTCCATCGATGTTGGCGCCGCGCTCGCGGGCGAGCGTGAAGCGGATCGGCGCCGACATCGGTTTACTCATGGTCAGCCACGGTCCGATACGAATGTGGATTGCGCTTCTTGGCGTTTGGCCTTCGGGTCGATCACGAGGTCGGAGAACACCGGTTGAGGGATGTCACCCGACGGGGCTGCTTTGTGCGACTCATCAGAATGGCTCAGTTCGCGGTGCGAGAAAAGGTCTCGATCCTGCATGTTTGTCTTCTTTCTGGTGTGAGTGCCGATTGTGTGGCGCTCGAGTTTTGTGGGGCCGCGGCGAGGGGAGTGGATCCAGCGGTCGCCGTCGGCGGTGAAGCATGAACACGATCTGCGAGACGAGCCGGGCATCCGGCTGCGGTCTAGGGAGTGAACGAGCGGTGTATCGGTTTCAGGTCTGCTACCCGACACCGCAGCGGTATGGATCGGCCTTTCGTAGCCGCTAGCCATTTCATGCCGCTCACCTGGGCTCATGGCCCATTCCGATGCCTTCTCAGGCCAGGTGGGAGAGACGGCGGCCGGTGGATGTTCGAGCACGAACAGCGTTCGTAATGTGTCCGACGTCTCTAGTGTACGGGTACCCCGGCCACAATCGCGGTTGTGGGGCCCGCCTGTCGGCCCGCGCAGTTCACCTGCATGTGTCGCAGTAGACGCGCGCCGCGCGTTGACGATGAACAAAAGGAGAGAAGGATGGTCGGGGAACGCGAAAAAGGAGGTTCAATGGTGAGCTCGACAGTTGTTGTCGGAATCGATGGATCGGAGTCTGCCCTCGAGGCAGCGGTGTGGGCGGCACAAGCTGCCGAGCGGCAGGGAAAGTCGTTGACGATCCTGGCCGCCTACGAGACACAGGCCGCGGCCTACGCGCCGGCATTGGTGATCCCGCAGGACGTCATCGACATCATTCGCAAAGAAGCCGAAGAAAACGTACACACGGCAGCAGCGAAGGCGCGAGAGACGGCGCCGTCCGTCGACGTGACCGGAAAGGTCGTCGAAGGCCGGCCCAGCCCTGTGTTGATCGATGCCTCGCATGACGCGGCTCTGGTGGTCGTGGGCAGCCGCGGACTCGGCGGCGTTCGTGGCCTGTTCCTCGGATCGGTCGGCGTCGACGTCGCAGCTCACGCGGCGAGCCCGGTTGTGGTCTACGCGGGCCCTGGTGGCGCCGGCCCGGTGGTTGTCGGAATCGACGGTTCGGAGTTGAGCGAAGCCGCGCTGTCGTCCGCCTTCGAGCAGGCATCTCAGCTCGGGACGAAGCTCAAGGTGGTGCACACCTGGACAGACCTGGCATCGGACGCACTGAACGGGTACGGACTCGATGCGGACCAGCTGCAGCGGCTCGCGGACGAAGCCCACGAAGTCGTCGCCGAGCGCATCGCCGGATTCGGCAGCGATTACCCGGACGTCGAGATCGAACGCGTCGTGGTGCCGGACGGCCCGGCCAACCAACTGATCGAACATGCCACCGACGCTCAGTTGCTCGTGGTGGGTAGCCGCGGCCGAGGCGGGTTCCGCGGGCTGCTGCTCGGTTCGACCAGTCAGGCCGTGTTGCACAAGGCCACGTGCCCGGTGCTCGTGGTCAAGCCGGCGCGAACAAAGTAGTCCTCTCACCCGGACAGCCGGACTCCGAGGTTCATCGTCCCTTTGCCGCGCGGTGGCGAAAACCCGTGGCAGATGTGGTGATCTGGGCCTAACGTATGCAGCTGTGCAGGTCATCTTCCGTAGAACAGGTCAGCGGCAATACGCCGTGGAAGCGCGTCGTCAACACGCCGACGATGTAGTGATGAAGCCGGCCCCCGGCTACGACGACCATCTGCCCCATGACCTCATCCACCTTCTGGTGGAACGTCATTGGCGGATCCAGGACGGCATCTTCGGACAATTGGCAGCAGGCGGCGACGCGCACACCTTCGTGCCCCTCGATGCCCAGCGTGACAAACGATGGGCGAAGCGAAGTTCGAAAAGGAACGTGACCGCAGGACACGGTGTTCAGCGTTCGGAGTCGCTGGCTTTTGTCATTCATGTGCGGTGGCACCAGCGTCATGACGGACATCTGGTGCCACCGCGGCTGGATGATCGGATCGAAATCGCCGGCGCCACCGCGCGCCAAATCGATGACTGCCTCACCGAAGCTGATGGCCTGGCCCGCCGCTGGCGGCAGCTCGGCGTCGGCGGCGAACTGCAGTTCGATTGGCCGTGGCCCGAGCGCGGTCGTGTGAGGCGTGTCGTCGCCTAGCGGTGTTCAGCCCGTTTCCGCGGCGAGTTCGGTTCGTTCGGCGGGCTCGGCCGTTCTGAGCGGGACTGCTGTCCGCGGGAGAAGGAACGACGTCACAAGTGCCGCGACGAGCAGGCCCAATGTCAGCAGGTAGGTGTCGGCTACGGCGTCGGCGAGTGCCGGCCCTGTGTCCGATCGTTCGGCTCCCGAGAGCCCGAGCGCCGCGGCCATACCGCCGTCGTCGAGCAGGGGCACCCGGTTGTTGAGGTGAGCCGTGAGCACTGTCGCGGCCGCCGCCGCGCCGATCGCTGCGGCGAAATGGTTGCCGGTCGTCAATATCGTTGTACCTGAGGGCATGTGCTCGGCCGAGACGCCACGTAGGGCGGCAGTCATCACGGGCATCAACGTGGAGCCGATGCCGATACCCATCACTACGCCGATCAGGGCGACCACGACGTACGAGGTGTTGTCGTCGAGGATCGTTGTCATCAACGACATTGCGACCACCGTGGCCGAGATCCCGAACCACACCACCATTCGCGGGTCCACACGATCGACCAGACGGGTGGCGATCTGCACCACCACGCCCGTGGTGAGTGCCTGGCCGATCATCAGTAGGCCGGCAGTGGTCGCGGTGTCTCCCCGAACTGCCTGGACGTAGATGGGCAGAATCATCATCGAACCGAAATACGCCCCGGCCACCAGCAGCATGGTCAGCGCGCCCGTCGACAACGACCGCTCGCGAAGCAACCGGAGGTCGAGCAAGGGACGTTCGGTGTTCAGTGTTCTCCGCGCGAAAAGCGCCAGCAGCAGTGCCCCGGCCCCGGCAGGGGCGATGACAGCGAGCGTGAGAGGGTCCCCGTGGTCGCCGGCCTTGGCCAGGCCGAACACGAGCAGTGCGCCACCGGGTGCCAGCATCAGCAGGCCCGCCCAGTCGAGGGGGCGTATCTCTGTTCCCTTTGTTCGCGGGAACACCTTGATGGCCAGGATGATTGCCGCGATCCCGATCGGAACGTTGATCAGGAACAGCGATCGCCAGCCCACGCTGTCGACGAGGAACCCACCCGCAGTGGGGCCGAGGACCGGCCCGATGAGCAACGGGAGGCCGAGCCAGCCCATCATCTTCCCTCGGTGCCGTTCATCGACGAGCTGAAGAGCTATCGTCATGCCGACCGGTTGCAGGAAACCTCCGCCGAATCCCTGAACCGCCCGAAAGGCGATGAGGCTCTCCACATTTTAGGCCAGACCTGCCAGGGCCGATCCTGCCACGAAGATGGTCAGTGCACAGATGTACATGCGTGCGGCACCGAATCGTCCGATCATCCATGCCGCTGTCGGCATAACGGCGACAAGTGCGAGAGCGTAGGCGGTGGTCACCCATTGCACGGTCGCGAGATTTGTGTCGAAGGATTCGGCGAGCCCGGGGATCGCGACAACGGTCACCGTGACGTCCAGCATCACCATCAGGGTGCCCAGCGCGAGAATCGCTGCCACCTTCTTTGCTCGAGCATCCATGATCACGCCGCCCCTTGATCCGCCACGCGTGCCGATTTCAACAACTCGGCCCACCAGGTCAATTCGTCCATCGCCGCCCCGGCGGAGGTGACGGCGGCATCGTCGAGTTCGAGCGTTCCGTCGACCAGGTGGTCCCACGGCGCATGGATCACCACGCCGTTGCGGGTGCCGACCGAATAGAGTTCGGCGAACACGGCGCGAAGATGTTCCACGGCACGAAGACCGCCCGACATCCCGCCGTAGGACACGAAAGTGACGGGCTTCTTCTTCCACTCCTCGCGGTGGGCATCGATGAGGATCTTGAGCTCGCCGGGGTAGGAGTGGTTGTACTCGGGGGTGACCACGACGAAGCCGTCGGCGGATGCCAAGACGGCGCTCGTCCGGGTGTCGCTGGGGTGGGCGAGGTCCACCACCTCGAAATCGGCGTCACGAGAACGCATGTGCTGTAGGAACCACTCCGCGACCTTGAGGCCGATCCGGCCCGTGCGTACCGATCCGATGATGAGAACGAACTTTGGCTGTGTGTGCGTCATGGAAAACGACTATTCAAGTTCAAGTGAACTTGAAGTCAAGCTACGATGTGGTCATGCCACCGAAGAAATTGGAGATGACGGTCGGGGAGCTGGCCATCCGAGCAGGGGTCGCGCCATCGGCGGTTCGATACTACGAGGATCGCGGATTGATATTCAGCAGGCGCACGACAGGTAATCAGCGCCGCTACCACCGGGCGATGTTGCGCAGGGTCGCGTTCATCCGCGCATCGCAGGCGGCAGGCATTCCGCTCGCCACCATCGGCTCGGTACTCGAAGCTCTCGGGGAGCACGAGTCGCCGACCAAGTCGATGTGGCACCGCGCGTCACAACGATGGGTCGACGACCTCGACGAGCGAATTGCTCTGCTGCAACGTATGAGAGACCTGATGGACTCGTGCGTGGGGTGCGGCTGCTTGTCGATGAAGGCGTGCATGTTGCTCAATCCCGGAGACGCCTATGCGCAACAGGGGTTGGGCAACAACCGGCTGATCACCGACTCCTGCGAACGCAAACTCGAGGCGACCGACTAACGGCTGCCGGCCCCCGGCGTCGCCGGGCGCGTTCGGCTCGGACGGCTCGCAGTCCCTTGTTGCGGTGTGCGCAGCGGTGTTGCGCACTACGCTGTTGTTACCGCAACGAGCATGGACCGGAGGGCGGACTCATGATGAGTGCACAAACGCACGCCGATTGGACACCTCGAATCCCGTGGCCGACCGTCCGGCGCAAGTCGGTCGCCGGAAGTCGCGAGGTCGTCGAGTTGATTGCCCAGAACATCACCGCCGACTCCCTGGAGGACCCCCACGCGTTCGCACGCCAGAGCCGTCTCGCGACGGCGCTGCTGCCGGCCGAACTGAGGGAGTTGCTGTTCGACTTCCTCGTCGACGGCGACGGGGGGCTGTTGCTCAGCGGGCTCGAGGTCGGCCCGATTCCGCCGACTCCCGACAACGCGGTGGGTGCGAACACACGCCACACGCTGATGGCCAGGCAGTCGGCCCTGCTGCTGTCGAGCATCGTGCATCTCGTGGGTTACCGGCCGGAATGTCGCGGAGAACTGGTCCAGACGCTTGTCCCGGTGCGTCGCCATCTGCGCCGGCAGACGTCCACCGGGAGTGCCGTGGACCTCGAGAGCCACACCGAGCAGTGTCACAACCTGCGCACCCGCCCGGACTTCATCGCGTTGGGCTGCCTGCGCGGCGACCCCAACGCCTCGACGTACCTGCTCTCCGCGCGAGAGTTGCAGCGCAGACTGCCCGCGGAGACCTCGCGACTACTGCGCGATCCGGTCTATCTCACGCGCGTCGACAGCTCGTTCATCGATGGTGGCGTCCCTGACGAGGTGCGTGGTCCCATCCCGGTGCTGAGTGGTTCGTGGGACGACCCGGTGCTCACGTACGACGAGGACCTGATGTCGACGGCCAGTGCGGAACATCGGAATGCGCTGGCGGCCGTCCGGGACGTGTGGATGGCCCACCGCAGTGAGGTGGTGCTGCATCCGGGTGAACTCTTCATCCTCGACAACAGTCGAGCAATCCACGGCCGCAGCGCATTCACCGCACAGTGGGACGGCGGCGATCGATGGCTGTGCAGGACTCAGGGGCTGTGCAACCTGGCGACATCTCGCTTCGCTCGGCGTGAGGGATCGCCGATCATCGAGATCGAGGGTTGCTGATCAGCTCGGCGCCGGACTGAAGATCCGGCGCGCGGACTCGCGAACGATCGATCTGCGGTGATCGACGACAGCGGGGGAGACATCGGCATGGCCGTCTGACCCCGGGGTGGTGACCCAGCTCGACACGAGGCCGAAGATGATCGTCAGCACCTCTTCCGGATCCCAGTGCGGCTCGATCTGCCCCGCTTGTTGCGCGGCACGGATGGCGTCGATCCGGATGCGCCATCGCGGATCGGATGTCGCGAGCTCACGCAGTCGCGGAGCGCGGCCCTCTAGTTGGCCCCACAACAGCAATCGCTGGGTCTGGGGTCTGGCGACGAGGTCGTCGAAAAGGGCCACCACATAGGCGGGCACATCCTCGGCGTCGAACGGGACCGCTTCGAGGAAGCGATCGAAATCGGCGTCGAGGATCGCGTGGAACAAGGCCACTTTGTCGCCGAAGTACGCGTAGAGACGCTCTTTGCTGGCGCTGGCATTCGAGGCGATGCGATCGATTCTGGCGCCGGCCAGTCCGTGGACCGCGAACTCGTCTCGCGCGGCGTCGAGAATTCGCTGCTTTGTCGCCGTCACATCGGTGGGGGCCATCGATCAAGCATAGTCAGTCGAACTAGTTCGTTTGATTTTGGGGAGAAACAGGATTACCGTCGCTTCTCATGACCACATCCCCTGTGGGCACAAACGTGCCCGAATCCGGTTCCGCCGCGATCGACCCCGGACCCGCCAATCCCAATCACCAACGCCGCTGGCTGGTGCTGGCGATCGTGGCCCTGGCCCAGCTCATGGTGGTCCTCGACAGCACGATCGTCTCGATCGCCTTGCCGGACGCCCAGGCCGATCTGGGCATCACCGACGGCGACCGCGCGTGGGTGGTCACCTCGTACGCGCTGGCTTTCGGAGCGTTGCTCCTACTCGGCGGTCGCATCGCCGACTACTGGGGGCGCAAGCGCTCGTTTGTCGTGGGCATGGTCGGCTTCGCGGTGATGTCCGGCGTCGGTGGCATCGCACAGAACGGCATCGAACTGTTCATCGCCCGCGCCGGTCAAGGTGTGTTCGCGGCGCTGGTCGCACCGGCCGCGCTTGCGATCCTCACCACCACATTCACCCGGGATGAAGAGCGCGCCAAGGCATTTGCTGTCTACGGTGCGATCTCCGGAGGTGGTGCGGCAATCGGACTGCTCCTGGGTGGCGCTCTGACCCAGTATGTCGACTGGCGCTGGTGCCTGCTGGTGAACATACCGATCGCGGTGGTCGCGATTGCCGCCGCCGTTCCGGTGGTCAAGGAGACCAAGGCGCACGGCGACACCAGTTATGACCTGCCCGGGGCGATCCTGGTCGCCGTGGGACTGGGTTCCCTCGTCTACGGTTTCACCCGCGCCGAGCATGGTTGGCTGGAACCCGACGCCATCGGGTTCATCGTCGGCGGACTCGTTGTGCTCGCGTTGTTCGCGGTGGTGGAACACCGGTCGGCCAATCCGCTGCTGCCCCTGTCGGTTCCGTGGCACCGCAACCGTGGTTCGGCACTCATCGGTATCGCACTCGCCGGCGTCGCGCTCGTCGGGAGCACGCTGTATCTGGCCATCTACCTGCAAGCGGTTCTGGGTTTCAGCCCGATGATCGCCGGTGTCGCCTGTCTGCCGATCACGGCGTTCATCGTGCTCGCGTCGGGCATCGCCGCGAAACTGGCTGTGGCGGTGGGGCCCAAGGTCCCGATGGCCATCGGCCCGGTGGTCGCCGCCGCGGGTCTGCTGTTGCTCGCCCAGGTCGACGTGGACAGTTCGTACTGGACCGGTGTATTTCCGGCCCTGGCCGTCTTCGGATTCGGTATGGGATTGCTGATGGTACCGGTGCAGAACGTGGCCCTGATCGGTGTACGTGATCATGACGCCGGCGCCGCCAGTGCACTCTCGAGCGCGGGTCTGCAGGTCGGCGCGGCACTGGGTACCGCCCTTCTGACCACGGTGTACACCTCGGCCAAAACAGATGCACTGCCGTCGAATCCGGCCACATCCGACGCGACAGCGTTCCTCGCCGCCGAGGTGTCGGGTTACACGTCCGCGTTCGCGTGGGCAGCGGGTCTGCTGGTCCTGGTGACACCGGTGGTGCTGATCCTGGCCCGGGTCAAGAAGCACGACCTGCCTGCGCAGGGCGCGGTCCACATGGGCTGACGCCCGGGCCGCGTCAGACGGCGGATACGGTCACGGGCACGCCATTGAGTACGGCGTTGCCCGAGACCGCATCCAGCAACTGCGGGTCGGTCACGTCGTTGGCGCTCGGTGCGTCGATGAGACCGGCCACCGCCAGTTGGACGCCGCTGCGGTTCTGACCGAAGCCGTGGGGCAGGCTGACCACACCCGGCATGATGTCCTCGGTCTCGGCGACCGTGACCGTGGTGCTGCCGGCGCGTGAGCGCAGCACAGCCTTGTCGCCGGCACACAGTCCGCTGTGCGCCAGGTCTTTGGGGTGCATCAGAAGATGATGACGCTCTTGGCCTTTGGACAGTCTCTCGGAATTGTGCATCCAGGAGTTGTTCGATCGGAGATGCCGCCGTCCGATCAACAGGAGCTCGCCGTCGTGTGTACCCACGAGGTGGCTGTGGACCCGCTCGAGATCGTCCACGATCAGCGAAGGAGCGACGTTCACCGTTTTGGACTTCGCCACCAGTTTGCGTCGGAGGCCGGGACGCAACGGCCCGAGGTCACGACCCGACGGCGACTTCAGGAGATCGCGCATCGTGAGATCACCGGGCCCGGTTCGCAGCAGCAACGCGATCAACATCTTCGGGGTCGCATGGATTCGAGCCGACGATGTGGCCGAGGCGGGGACGGCACGAAGCCGCTCACGCAGGCTTCGCTTGGTGGTGCGTGCCCGCCCGAGCGCCAGGGTCAGGTCACGGAAGATCTCCCAATCATGCTTGGCGCCAGCAGTCTTCTTGACCACCGCGGGTGAGAATCGGGCGGTGTTGCGGACCGCGAGCTGATGGAACACCAGGTCGTAGTGGTCTCGTTCGAGGATCATCGTCGGCGGCAGGATGATGTCGGCATGCCGCGTGGTCTCGTTGACGTAGAAGTCCAGCGAGACCATGAAGTCGAGGTTCTCGAGGGCGTGGTCGAGGCGGCTTCCGCCGGGGGTGGATGACACCGGATTGCCGGCGAGGGTGATGAGCGTCTTGATCTGCCCGGTGCCAGGGGTGAGTATCTCGTCGGCGAGGGTGGCCACCGGCAGTTCGCCGCCGAACTCGGGCAGGTCTCGGACGCGGCTGCGCCACTTGTCGAAATGCCCACGACCGCTCAGCTTCCGGGCCACGAGGTCGATCTCGGGATCGGTCAAAAGAGACCCGCCCACGCGGTCGAGGTTGCCGGTGACAGCGTTGATCGCCTGGATCGCCCACTGGCACACGGTGCCGAACTGCTGGGTCGACACACCCATCCGGCCGTACGCCACGGCACGATCTGCCTCGGCAAAATCACCGGCGATGCGACGGATCTCGCCAGGATCGATCCCGGTGATCGGTCCGGCCCACTCCGGTGTGGTGGTGGCGCACGCATCGCGCACGCCATCCATGCCCGACAGCGGGAGATGTTCGACGCGTGCGTTGTCCACGCCCCGCTCATGCACCAGCACATGCAGGATCGCCAGCAGCAGCGCCGCATCGGTGCCGGGCCGGACGAAGTGGTGCTCGTCGGCGATCGCGGCGGTCTCGGTGCGGCGAGGGTCGATCACCACCAGCCGACCGCCGCGACGGCGCAGGTCGCGCATGCGGTTCCGGAAGTCGGGCGCGGTCATCATCGAGCCGTTGGACACCACCGGGTTTGCGCCGAAGACCAAGAAATGATCGGTGTTGTCGAGGTCGGGAATGGGGATCTGGAGCTGATGTCCGTACATCAGGTGCGCCACCAGCTGGATGGGCAGCTGGTCGGCCGATGTCGCAGAGAACATGTTCTTCGAACCCAAGGCACCGAGGAAAGACAGGCCGTGGGTCGCGAATCCCAGGCTGTGCACACTCGGATTGCCGAGGTAGAGGCCCACCGCATCGCGGCCGTGGTCACGTTGTGTTGCCGAGATGCGTTCGGCCACCAGCGTTGTCGCTTCTTTCCAGCTGATCGGCTCCCACCCGCCGTCGGCGGTCTTGCGGACCGGGGTGCGGAGCCTGTCGGGATCGGCGTGCAGATCGGTCAGTGCTGTCGCCTTGGGGCAGATGTGCCCGCGCGACAGTGGATCGTCACGGTCGCCGCGGATGTCGGTGACACGGTTGTCCTCGACGGTGACCTGCAGGCCGCAGATGGCTTCGCAGAGGTTGCACACGCCGTGCGTGGTGAGGGGCAGCATGCGTGCCGAGCCTAGCCCCCGACCACCGGCTCGCGGCTCCGTTCGGGACAACCGGTCAGAAGACACGGATGCCCAGTTTCCGGCGCGTGCGCAGTCCCGCCAGCATCAGTTGGTTGTAACCCTTGAGCATGCCGGGATTGACCCGGTCGAAGCGGCGGTGCATGGCGATGGCGTTGCGGTAGCGGCGGTCGTCGTCCGCTGTCCAGGTGAAGCCCATCGCATCGCGGAACTCGGGCGGCAGGGCGCCCTTGGTCATGAACAAGGTGCGTTGACCGAGGGCCCGCTGCATCACCACTCCGGCCCGTCCGAGGGGCCCCGGCAGAAAGCTGAGGTCGGCCAGTGACGCAAGCATCTCCCGCACCGGCGGGTCGATGGAGATCTTCTGCATCTGTTCGGCCCAGTAGGCCTCGAAGGCGGCTCGGTCGGCGGGCCACATGTCGGGTCGCACGTTGAGTGTGGTGCCGAGCCTGGCGGCATCGGCGTAGATCGCGTCGGCGGATTCGTCGCTGAGCCTGCCGTACATGAACTCGTACTGGTCGACGAAGTAGCGGAAGAGGCAGGCGGCCACCCACAGCTGCAGGTTGGGGTTGTTCGCGCTGTAGCCGACCGGGCTCTGCGGTGTGGAGGTGACCTGAGAATGGATCGCCTGGATCGCCGTGCGGACGTAGTCGGCATCGTCGTCGGTGCCCTGGATGGCCACCGCGAGGTACTGCCCGGTCGTGCGCGCTCGTTTGAACGGGTGCTTGAAGGTGCTGCCGCTGTCCACCCGGCTCTCGAGCACCCCGTAGCCGACCCCTGGCAACGACAGCTGCATGATGACGTTCGCCACGCCCATGGTGGAGCCGAGTGTGGTCATGAGATCGGCCGTGCGGGTTGGGTTCTTGTGCATCGTGGTGTGGCTCCAGGGCTGTGGCATTGTGGTTACGCGTGTGATCAGATCGTAGACCTTTCGGCCGACTGCCGGCGCAGAACGGGGCCCGGCTCGTTCGCCGGGGCGCGGTTGGGGTCCGGTCAGGCGTCGGCGGTAACTTGGGCGGTGTGAAGCAGATACCCCGCGAGATCTGGGTACTGCTCAGCTCGAACTTCGTCATCGCTCTGGGTTTCGGACTCATCGCGCCGGCGCTGCCGACATTCGCCCGCAGCTTCAACGTTGGCATCACCGCTGCGTCGATCATCATCTCGGCGTTCGCATTCATGCGTCTGGCCTTCGCCCCGGTGAGCGGCCGGTTGGTGCGGGTGCTGGGGGAGCGGCGGATCTACCTGGCGGGCCTGCTGATCGTCGCAGCGTCCACCCTCGCGTGTGCATTCGCGCAGACCTACTGGCAACTACTCGTCTTCCGCGGTCTCGGCGGTATCGGCTCGACCATGTTCTCGGTGTCGGCGACCGCACTGATGATCCGGCTGGCGCCACCCGACATCCGCGGACGTGTGTCCGGCTACTTCAGTGCCGGATTCCTCGTCGGCAACATCACCGGCCCTCTCGTGGGGAGCGCGCTGATCGGCTTCGGGCTGCGGATGCCGTTTGTCGTCTACGCCATCGCGCTGCTCGTCGCCTCTGCAGTGGTGGCCACCCAGCTGCGCGGCGTCGGCGGCCGACCGCAGCCGGGTGCGGCCGCCCAGGCGGCGATGCCGTTGCGAGAAGCGTTGCGCGACTCGGCCTACCGGGCGATTCTCGCGTCCAGTTTCACGCAGGGGTGGGCGTCGATGGGTGTGCGGGTGGCGTTGGTGCCCCTGCTCATCGTCGACGAGCTGGGTGAATCGGCGGCGATGTCCGGTGTGGTGCTGGCCATCTACTCGGCGGGCAACGTACTCGCGATCATGGTGGCCGGGAGGCTGTCGGATTCATGGGGTCGCCGGCCGATCATGTTGCCGGGCCTGGCTCTGATGGGCGGGGCCACCGTGGTGCTCGGCTACAGCGGGAACATCTGGATCGTGGGCGGACTCACTTTTGTCGCGGGCGTCGGCTCCGGCCTCTTCGCGCCCACCCATCAGGCCGCGCTCGCGGACGTGCTGGCAGGCAGGGGCCAGGGCGGGCCTGCGTTGGCGACCTTCCAGATGACCACCGATCTGGGATCCATCAGTGGGCCGGTCATCGCCGGGGCCATCGCCCAAACCTGGGGTTTCGGGCCGGCGTTCGCCATGACCGGGGCGATCGCCTTCGCCGCGTTGATCGTCTGGGGCTTTGCCCGGGAGACCGCGCCCGCGCGCACCGGTGTACAGATACCGGCGAAAGAGCCGCGACCGAACTAACGTTGACGGCATGTCTGAGGAGTCCGGTCCCGAGCACCCCGAGTCGGGTGAAGGACCAGCACTGGGTGCCAATTCCGAGGTGGGCCGACTCCGCGCCGTCATGCTGCATCGCCCTGGCGACGAATTGCGGCGACTGACCCCGCGCAACAGTGACCAACTCTTGTTCGACGGCTTGCCGTGGGTGGACCGCGCGCAGGAAGAACACGACGCCTTCGCCGAGGTCTTGCGTGGGCGTGGCGTCGAGGTACTGCTGCTCGGTGACCTGCTCACCGAGACGATCGCGAACAGCGGCGCCGCCAGGATGCAGGGGATCGCCGCTGCGGTCAGCCCCCGCCGCCTGGGTCACCATCTGGCCCATGACCTCGCCACCGAGTTGCGCAAGTTGTCGCCGACCGACCTGGCGGGCGTCCTGATGGCGGGGATGACCTTCGACGAGATGCCCGAGTCGGCGGCCTCGGCCCGGTCATCGCTGGTCTGGCGGATGCACCACGGGACCGAGTTCGCCATCGACCCGCTGCCGAATCTGCTGTTCACCCGCGACAGCTCGTTCTGGATCGGTGACCGTTTTGCCATCACCTCACTCGCCTTGCCGGCCCGTGTCCGCGAGACGTCGCTGACCGACCTGATCTACGCCCACCATCCCCGGTTCCTCGGCGTCCGGCGTGCCTACGAATCGCACACCGCGCCGGTCGAAGGTGGTGACGTACTGCTGCTCGCTCCCGGGGTGGTCGCCGTCGGGGTCGGTGAGCGCACCACTCCAGCAGGTGCGGAAGCGTTGGCGCGCAGCCTGTTCGAGGATGGTCTGGCGCACACGGTGCTTGCCGTCCCGATCGAGCAGCGCCGCGCGTCGATGCATCTGGACACGGTCTGCACCATGGTCGACACCGACGCGGTGGTGATGTACCCGGTGATCCAGGATTCCCTGTCGGCGTTCACGATCGCGATGACAGGCGGCTCGGTCTCGGTGACGGGTCCCGACCCGTTCGTCGAGGCGGCGGCCGACGCCATGGGAATCGAGAAGTTACGGGTGATCGACACCGGTCTGGATGCGGTGACCGCCGAGCGTGAACAGTGGGACGACGGTAACAACACCCTGGCCCTCGCCCCGGGTGTTGTCGTTGCGTACGACCGGAACGTGGAGACCAATCGCAGACTCGAGGATTCGGGCGTGGAGGTACTCACCATCGCGGGCAGTGAACTCGGCTCGGGACGCGGCGGTCCGCGGTGCATGTCGTGCCCGGTGTCGAGGGATCCGCTGTGACACACAGGCGCGGTGCCGGGATGATCGAACTGTCCATCGATCCGGAATCCGACGTCGCACCCTACGAGCAGGTGCGCCGGGGCATCATCGAACTGGTCAATTCGGGCAGGCTGCTCGCCGGCAGCCGGATTCCCACCGTGCGCGCATTGGCCGAAGAGCTCGATCTGGCCCCCAACACCGTCGCCCGGTCATACCGTGAACTCGAGGCCGAGGACGTCATCGAGACCAGAGGGCGACAGGGGTCTTTTTGTGAAGGCGCACGCCGATTCCTCGGTGCAGCGGGCCGCGCAGTTGACCGTGGAGCATGTTGCCGCCCTGAGACAATTACGTGTCGACGACACACAGATCGAGGCGCTGCTCAAGCAGGCATTGCGCAGCTAGGGGCCATTTAGGTCGGTTGCGCAGGGTGAACCCGGTGGTTACGACCAGGTAGCAAATCGGTTGTGAAAGTTGAACAATCGAGGTGAATCCTGTTCTAGTTAGGTTCATGGCATTGACCACTGAAACCACCGATGCGGTTCCGACTCCGGATGTTCGGGGTCCAAAACCGCGGATCGACCTAGTTGTCTTCGGGGTCACCGCTGCTGCAGTGATCGCGTTTGTCATCTGGGGTCTGGTCGACAAAGAGAGCCTGAACACCAGGACGCAGGACCTGCTGGCCTGGATCACCGACAACCTCGGTTGGGTGTTCATCCTGTCGGCCACCTTCTTCGTACTGTTCGCCATCTTCCTGGCGGTCAGCAAATACGGCAAGATCCCGCTTGGCCGCGACGGGGAGAAACCCGAGTACAACACCGTCAGCTGGGTCGCGATGATGTTCAGCGCCGGCATGGGTATCGGCCTGATGTTCTACGGAGCGAACGAGCCCCTCACCCACTTCGTGACCGCACCTCCCGGAACGTCGCAGAACGACGTGGGTATCGCCATGGCAACCACGATGTTCCACTGGGGTTTCCACCCGTGGGCGATGTACGCGGTGGTCGGCCTGGCCATCGCCTACAGCACCTACCGGTGTGGCCGAGGACAATTGGTCAGTGCAGTCTTCGCTCCCATCCTCGGCCACCGTGCCAACGGCTGGGGCGGCAAGGTCATCGACATCCTCGCGATCTTCGCGACCCTGTTCGGTACGGTCGCCTCCCTGGGACTCGGTGCCGCGCAGATCGGTTCGGGCTTTGTGGAGGTCGGCTGGATCAACGACCCGTCGAAGTTGTTGCTGGTGGCCATCATCGCGGTGCTGACCGCAGCATTCGTCGCATCCGCGGTGTCGGGCGTCGCGAAGGGCATCCAGTGGCTGTCCAACACCAACATGGTCTTGGCGATCGTGTTGGCGCTGTTCATCTTCGTCGTCGGGCCCACGGTCTTCATCCTGAACGTGCTGCCCACCAGCATCGGCACCTACCTCAACGACATCACCTCGTTCTCGGCTCGATCAGGTGCCACCGTCGACAGCGAGGGTGAGACCTGGCTCGCCGGCTGGACCATCTTCTACTGGGCGTGGTGGGTGTCCTGGACGCCCTTCGTCGGCATGTTCCTGGCCAAGATCAGCCGTGGCCGCACCATCCGCCAGTTCGTGATCGGCGTGCTGCTGGTCCCGACGATCGTGTCGCTGCTGTGGTTCGCCATCTTCGGTGGGACGGCGATACGACAACAGCAGGACGGCAAGGGGCTGGCCGACGCCAGTTCCGCGGAGAGTCAGCTCTTCGACATGCTCGGCAACCTGCCACTGACCGGCATCGCATCGGTGCTCGTGATGGTGCTCGTCGCGATCTTCTTCGTGTCCGGTGCGGACGCGGCCTCGTTGGTGATGGGAACCTTGTCCGAACGGGGGGCGCACGAACCGAGCAAGGGCGTCACCATCTTCTGGGGCGTATTGACCGGAGCTGTTGCCGCACTGCTGTTGTGGGCCAGTGGCGACGACGCGCTCAACGGCATCAAGACGATGGCCATCATCGCCGCGCTGCCGTTTGTCATCGTGATGATTTTCATGTGCGTGTCTCTGTACATGGACCTGCGCCGCGATCCGCTCATCGTTGCCCAGCGCAACTACGACACCCAGGTCGACCAAACGTTGCGGACGCACGCGAACATCCTGGCCGGCGACGACGAGGCCAACGACGTGCTGCCTTCGGATCAGTTTCCGGCGATCACACCTGACCAGTTGCGGAAGTCTCCCGAAGAACTGAAGTGATCATCTCGATTCGGATGTGAACGGGCCCCCTCTCGAGGGGGCCCGTTTGCGTCCGGGGGCAGTAGCAACGCGTAGCCATTGCAGGTTCCATCATGTCCAGCTGGGCAACCACATCTGCATGTTCCACATCTCGCGGGAGATGGGTTCGCCGGTGAGGATCGGCCACATCCACATGAAGTTGGCCACGGCAAGACCCAGATAGATGCTGACCGCGACCGCGCCGACCAGCCGCTTCTCGTACGCGTACTTCTTGGCGCGGCGGCTCGCGGCCAGCACGTCCCCGACGCAGAGGGCCAGACCCATGATGAGGAACGGCGCCATCGCGGTGGCGTAGAAGAAGTACATCTGGCGGTCGAGATTGGTGAACCAGGGCAGGTAAGCGGCGCCGTAGCCCACCAGTACCACCGCGTAGCGCCAGTCACGCCGGATGAACATGCGCCACAGTGCCCATGCGAGCATCGGTAACGCCAGCCACCACATGATCGGGGTGCCGATGAACATCATGGCCTTGACGCACTCGGACTCGCCGCACTTCTCCGGGCCGTACTCGATGTAGTACAGCATCGGGCGCAGGCCCATGGGCCATGTCCACGGCTTTGATTCCCACGGGTGGTGGTTGCCTGCGGAGTTGGTGAGATTGGCGTGAAACGAGAGCACGCCCGACTCGTAGTACCAGAGTGAACGCCAGGCATCGGGAACCCACGCGAAGGGCCCACCGGTGCCGATCTGCCTGCCCACCTCGTACCGGTAAACCGCTGTCTCGGAACTGAACCACGGAGCGAACGTCGCCAGGTAGATCAGCACGGGGGTGACGCCGAGGGAGAAACCGGTGGGGATGACATCGCGGAGCAGCACACCCCGCCACGGCCGCTGCACCAGATAGGCCTTGCGTGCCGCCACGTCGAAACCGAGCGAGAGCACGATGAAGAAGATGACGAAGTAGATGCCCGACCACTTGGTGCCGCAGGCAAGGCCCAAGGCGATGGCAGCAGCAAAACGCCACCACCGGAAACCCAGCCGCGGTCCGTATGGCGAGTCGTGGATCCGGCCCTCGGAGTAGACCTTGTGCATCCGGGCCCGCATCTGGTCGCGGTCGCAGACGATCGCGGCGAGCGCAGCCAGGATGAAGAAGATCTGGAAGATGTCGAGCAAGCCCGTCCGCGAGGCCACGAAGGTGACCCCGTCGACGATCATCAGCACCCCGGCGATCGCACCGACAAGCGTGGAGCGGGTCAGTCGACGGACCAGTCGCACGACGATGAGGATCATCAGCGTGCCGCACACCGCCGACATGAATCGCCATCCCCAGGCGTCGTAGCCGAACAGCCACTCGCCGATGGCGATCATCCACTTGCCGACGGGCGGGTGGACAACTAGACCGTAGGCCGGGTTGTCCTCGAGCCAGTTGTCGCCGGTGAGCACCTGCCAGGCCTGCGGCACGTAGTGCTTCTCGTCGAAGACGGGTGTGCCCTTGTCGGTAGGGCTGCCCAGGTTCGCGAAACGAGTGATCGCGCCGATCGCGGTGATCATCAGAGCGACGATCCAGCCGCGCCGACGATCGGTGGGGCCGAAGACAGGCGCGGGGACCTTACGCGCCGCGCCGGGGCTGGTGCCCAGGTCCTCGGCGTGGACGCCGGGTAATTCGTCCGAGGATTGCCACCCGGGAAGGGACCGTCGAGCGTTGTCCGAGGCTCCGGAACGGAGTTCTCGAGCGGCGGGGCGAACGTCACCTTGCCAATCGTAGGCTGTGCGGTGATGAACTCTCCGCAGCCACAAGGCCAACTCGTACTCGCCGCGACCCCGATGGGACGCATCGACGACGCGTCCCCCCGACTCCGGGAGGCACTGGCCGCTGCCGACGTGGTGGCCGCGGAAGACACCCGCCGCGCGAAGGCGCTGGCTGCGGGGCTGGGCGTGACCATCGGCGGCCGGGTGGTGAGCTATTACGACCAGGTCGAGGTGAAGCGAACCCCGGCCCTGGTGGACGAGGTTCGGTCGGGCGCCACCGTCCTGGTGATCACCGATGCCGGCATGCCGTCGGTCTCCGACCCGGGCTATCGGCTGGTGGTCGCGTGTATCGAGGCGGATCTACCCGTCACGTGCCTGCCAGGACCGTCCGCGGTGACCACCGCGCTGGCCGTGTCGGGTCTGCCGGTGGAGCGCTTTTGCTTCGACGGCTTCGCTCCCCGCAAGTCAGGGCAACGTCGATCGTGGTTCACCGAGTACATCGACGAGGCGCGCACGGTTGTCTTCTTCGAGGCACCACACCGGCTCGCGGACTGTCTGCTCGATGCGGTGGCAGTGCTGGGGCCCGACCGGCGCGCCGCGGTGTGCCGCGAGCTGACCAAGACGTACGAAGAGGTGCGCCGTGGGTCGCTCGGCGAGCTCGCGGAGTGGGCGGCCCAGGGTGTGCGCGGCGAGATCACCGTGGTTCTCGACGGCGCGGTCGCGGGCGAACCGGACATCGAAGCGCTTGTGGCGCGCGTCGAGGAGGTTGTCGCCGGGGGAGTGCGCCTCAAAGATGCCTGTGCCCAGTTCGCGGCGAAGACAGGTGCCTCGCGCCGCGAACTGTACGAGGCGGTGCTCGCGAGCCGCGAGAGCTGATTCCGGCACTGGCGCACTGGCGCACGGGTCGCGGTCTCGCGCAACGGAACGACGAACCGGTGCGCCGTGCACCGGAAGGCGCGTCAGGCGGGCTGGATACCGAGGATGGCCGCGGCTTTGTCCAGGCACTCCTGCCATTCGCCGTCGGGGTCGGAGTCGATGGTGATCCCCCCGCCGACGCCCAGGAACGCCGCGCCATCCGGGGCGATCTCCACGGTGCGGATCGCCACGTTCAGGTCGAGTCCGGAGATGGGGGAGACCACTCCGACTGCCCCGCAGTACAACCCGCGGGAGTTCTGCTCCCATTCCGAAAGCAATTCGCGAGCACGGGCTTTCGGCGTACCCGTCACCGAGGCGGGTGGAAACGTGGCGTCGATCAGTTCCGAATTTGACACCGATGGCGGCACCGTTGCCTGCACCGTGGACACCAGATGCCACACGCCGGGCGCGGGATGCACGTCGAGCAACTCGGTCACTGCGACGGTGCCGGTGAGCGCCACTCTGCCCAGGTCGTTGCGCACGAGATCGACGATCATGATGTTCTCTGCGACATCCTTGGCGGAGTCGAGCAACAGCTGTGGGTCGAGGTCGATGGGCAGGGTGCCCTTGATGGGGCTCGAGGTCACCACCGATCCTCGTCGATGAAGAAAGGTCTCGGGCGAGAACGAGACGACAGATCCCCAATCGCCATGCAGCAGAGCTGCTTTGCGAGGGCGGGTGAAGTGCACGCCGTCGGCGAAGTAGTTGGCCGCCGAACCTGCGAACCGGCCGGCGAAACGGGTGCAGATACAGGCTTGATAGACCTCGCCGGCACGGATGGCCTCGAGGCACTGCGCAATGGCCTCCACGTGTGGTCGCTGCGCGGGCGGCTGCCAGGTGACCGACCATGTGCGGCTGTGATGCTCGCCGAGACTGGCGCGTACCCAGTCCGGACACTCCTGACCGTTCAGCGACGTCCACCACCAGCTGCCCGTCCGGTCGAGTTCGAGCACATTGTCGGTCTCACCGCCGGCAGCGGGAGGCAACGGGTTCTCGCTGACGCGATCAGGGAAACCCTGGTAGCCGAACCAGAACCCTTGCGGGTCATCGGGTATCGGGACTCCGGCCCGAAGGTCGATCGACGGAGCGATGACGGCATCGGAGTCGAGCCAATCGCCGATCAGCGCCGCCGGACCGGGTATCCCGAGCCGTCGGGTGTGAAAGTCCAGGGCGCGCACCACATCAGACGCCGAACCCGGACCGAGTTCAACGCTTCGCAACACCAGTCCGCGCCCTGATCTCGTCAGCTCTTGGGGAGTTCGTACCGGGGGAAGACGGGCGTCGGTTTCGGAAGCGCCGTTCCGGCGGTCAGCCGCTCTCCGATGGACTCGAAAGTGCGCGAATCCTGCTTCACGGCAAGGAGATCGAGGAGCGTGCCGGTTGATTCCGGCATGGCCGGCTGCGCCAGCAGCGTGGTGATCCGAACGACCTCCGCGCAGACGTACAGCACGGTGCCGGTGCGTTCGAGGTCGGTCTTCGCGAGCTTCCACGGCTGTTCGACGGAGATGTACTTGTTGGTGTCGCCCAGCACCTCCCAGATCACCTCGAGTGCGGTGTGGATGGCTTGCTGATCCATTTCCGTGCGCACGCGAGCCAGCAGGCCGTCGGCCTTGTCCAGCAACGTGGTGTCGGCGTCGGTGAGGGCGGCGGGTGCCGGCAGGACACCGTCGAAGTACTTGCCGACCATGGACAGTGTCCGCTGCGCGAGATTGCCCAGTTCGTTGGCGAGGTCCGCATTGACCCGCGCGACGATGGCCTCGTGACTGTAGGACCCGTCCTGCCCGAACGGCACCTCGCGCAGGCAGAAGAAGCGGATGGGGTCGAGACCGAACTCGTTCACCAGTACGTACGGGTCGACGACGTTTCCGATCGATTTGCTCATCTTCTCGCCGCTGTTGAGCAGGAATCCATGGGCGTACACCCGTTTGGGTAGCTCAATGCCTGCGCTCATCAGAAAAGCGGGCCAGTACACACAGTGGAATCGGATGATGTCCTTGCCGATGATGTGCAGATCGGCGGGCCAGAACTTCTTCCATCGCTCCGAGTCGGTGTCGGGGTAGCCCGCAGCGGTGATGTAGTTGGTCAGCGCGTCGACCCAGACGTACATGACGTGGTCGTCGTGGCCGGGGACCTGCACGCCCCAGTCGAAGGTGGTGCGCGACACCGACAGATCGCGCAGTCCGCCGCGGACAAAGCTCGACACCTCGTTGCGGCGGGTTCCCGGGCCGATGAACTCCGGGTGCTGCTCGTAGAGGTCCAGCAGTTTGTCCTGGTAGGCGGACAGCCGGAAGAAGTACGCCTCTTCTTCGGTCCACTCCACCGGCGTCTGGGTTTCGGTCGAGACCCTCGTACCGTCTTCGTTCACGGTGGTGTCCGACTCGGAGTAGAACGCCTCGTCCCGGATCGAGTACCAGCCCGAGTATTTGTCGAGGTAGATGTCGCCGCCCGCGACCATTCGTTCCCAGATGGCCTGCGACGCGACATGGTGGTCGGCGTCGGTGGTCCGGATGAACCGGTCGAAGCTGCTACCGAGGGTCTCCTGCAAGGTGCGGAACGCTGCGGAGTTCCGATCGGCGAGGGCCCGGGTCTCGATGCCTTCCTTCTCGGCGGTCTGCTGCATCTTCTGTCCGTGCTCGTCGGTGCCGGTGACGAACAGCACGTCGTAGCCGTCGAGTCGTTTGAATCGGGCGATGGCGTCCGCGGCGATGTACTCGTACGCGTGCCCGATGTGTGGTGCCCCGTTGGGGTAAGCGATGGCCGTGGTGATGTAAAACGGCGGTTTCGATGCAGAAGCCATGGTGGGTGACAGCTTATCGCCGATGTGTCGAGGCCATCACCGGGCCTGACCGGCTCATCTCACTGCTCGGTCAACGGGACTGTGGCGTCTGATAGACGTCCGGGATGCCGTCGTGGTTGTCATCGACGCTTTCTTCGGCACAGATGGCCCGGTAGTGCCGATTGCGGATGCGCAGCAGGACGGCCGCGAGTACAGCGGCCAGCAGTGACCCGGTGAGCACGCCGATCTTCACGTGTTCGTCGCGTTCGGAGCCGATGCCGTAGGCCAGGTCGCCGATGAGCAGGGACACGGTGAATCCGATACCGGCCAGCATCGCGATGCCGAGGACATCGATCCAGCGAATCGCCGTGTCGAGGCTCGCGCGGGTGAAGGCCGACAGCAGTCGGGTGGTGCCGAAGATCCCCAGCGGCTTACCCAGGACAAGTCCGGCGATGATGCCCAGTGCGATCGGATCTCGCAGGGCGTCGGTGAACCCGGACAGACCGCCGATGGCGACGCCCGCGGCGAAGAACGCGAACACCGGGACCGCGAAGCCGGCGGAGATGGGCCTGATCCGGTGCTCGAAGTGTTCGGCGAGGCCGGGGCCTGCGTCGGGGCCTCCGGCTGCCTTGCTGCGGATCACCGGAACGGTGAACCCGAGGAGCACGCCGGCCACGGTTGCGTGGATGCCCGATTCGTGTACAAACGCCCACGTCAACGCGGCGAGTGGGAGGAGGACCCACCAGGACCGGATGCGTCGCTGAACGCAGACCGCGAACAAGGCGAGCGGCAGCACCGCGAGCGCAAGCGCTCCCACGTTGACGTCCTCGGTGTAGAACACCGCGATGACGGTGATCGCGAGTAGGTCGTCGACGACGGCGAGGGTCAACAGGAACGTGCGTAGCGCGGAAGGCAGATGGGTGGAGATGACGGCCAGCACCGCGACAGCGAAGGCGATGTCGGTGGCCGTGGGGATGGCCCACCCTTCGACGGCGCCGTCACCGGCCGGCAGGGTGATGGCCACGAAGATCGCTGCGGGCACCACCATCCCGCCGACGGCCGCGGCGATCGGGAGCGCGGCACGCGCAGGATTGCGGAGATCGCCGGCGACGAACTCGCGCTTGAGTTCGAGGCCCACGACGAAGAAGAAGATGGCGAGCAGCCCGTCGGCCGCCCAGGTTGCCAGACTGAGGTCGAGATGCAGCCCCAGCGCGTCCGACCCGACGGTCGTCTCACCCAGCGACGTGTAGGCATCGGACCACGGGGAGTTCGCCCACACCAGCGCTATCACCGTGGCGACCAGTAGCAAGGCCCCTCCGACGGTCTCTTTTCGGAGAATCGACGAGACCCGTGATACCTCCGACCACGATCCCCGGGCGAACATGGGGAGGGTGGGTCCCCGCGAGGGTGACCCGGCCGAACCTGGCGGTGTCGGGTCGGTGGGCTCAGGAGCTTGGTTGTCAGACAACGGGATACCTCACATCTGTCGGTGATGACATGACACGGCACGCAGATGTCTTACGCGTTGCACGTGGCCGACCAGACTTCCCGGCACTCCTGGGGGATCACTTTACAAGGTCTGTACAGGCTCTGCCGACAGCTCAGTGCGCATCGCCGTCCCCGTCCCCGCTCCGCGATCTAGGCTGAGTCGTGGCCGTCTCCGACCCGAAACAGTTGTTTGCCAGTGCACCCGTCGCCCGACTGGGCACGGTGTCCGCCGACCACCGACCCCATGTGGTCCCGGTGGTGTTCGCCGTGGCCGGCGAGGTGATCTATACCGCGGTCGACGGCAAGCCGAAGTCCGGCAGACCCTTGCGGCGCCTGGCGAACATCGCCGAATGCCCGGACGTCAGCCTGGTGGTGGATCACTACGAGGATGACTGGAGCCGACTGTGGTGGGTGCGGGCCGACGGGTGTGCCCGCGTTCACGAAAGCGGCCCCGAAGTGCATGACGCATTGAGGATGCTGCGTGCCAAATACCCGCAGTATCAGACTGTTTCGCTCGACGGTCCGGTGATCGCCGTCACTGTGCGGCGTTGGAGTTCGTGGACCGGCTGAAGTTGGCCACCAACTCGGAGATGAACTGAGGCCAGAGCGGTTCGGGCAGATCATGGCCCATGCCGTCGATCAACACGAGCTTGGAACCCTTGATCGCCCGCGCGATGGCCTTGCCGCCTGACGGGCGCATCAAACCGTCGGCCTTACCGTGGATCACCACGGTCGGTGCCGTGATCGCGGTGGTGTACTTCTTCAGGCTTCCGGTTCCCATCACCGCGCAGGTCTGACGCACCACACCGGCGGGGTCGTGCGCGCGGTCGTACGCTGCGGTCGACCGTCGCAGGGCCTCGTCCCAGCTGAGTTCGTACTTCGGGCTGCCGATGGCCCGGATCGCCTTGGCTGCGTTCTCGATGTAGGCCTCGCGGGTGGCGCCTTTTCCGGGTCCGGACAGCAGCGCCCACAGTTTGCGCGGATCCGGAGGTGGCAGGAAGGCTTCGTTGGTGCTGGAGAAGAAGATCGCCAGCGAGAGCACCCGCTCGGGGTGTCGGCCCGCGAGGACCTGGGCGATCATGCCGCCCATCGATCCGCCGACCACGTGCGCCTGCTCGATCTCGAGGGTGTCGAGCAGGCCCACGGCGTCCTGCGCCATGTCCACGAGGGTGTAGGGGACATCGCTGGGAAGACCGAGTTGGTGGCGGGCCATCCTGGTGAGCATCGAACCGCCGACGCGTACGCCGTCGAGATGCGTCGAGAGGCCGATGTCCCGGTTGTCGAAGCGGATCACCCGATAACCCCTGGCGGCGATGGACTCACAGAAAGCGGTCTGCCAGAACGTCAACTGCGCGCTGAGACCCATGATCAGCAGTACGGCCGGATCGTTCGGGTCACCCATGTCCTCGTAAGCGATCGTGATGTCGCCGACCTGCGCCGTGCCTACCCGGTTCTCGATCTCACTCATCGTCACGACCTTAGTACCCGGCCCCGCGGGCGGAGGGTGAAGTCTCGTCGTCGGACCGCAGGGATTTCGCGTAGCAGCGGCTCAACGGGCTGCCCGCGTAATGGCAGTAGTTCTCGATGAGGGAGTACCCCAACGACTCGTACAGCGCCATCGCCTCCGGTTGGCGGGTGCCGGTCTCGAGCCGGACCACGTTGGTCCCACGTGTGTTCGCCCGATGCTCGAGTGCATTCATCAGTGACCGCGCCACGCCTCGCCCGCGCTGCCCGGGCTCGACGTACAGCCGCTTGACCTCGTCGAGTCCAGGGCGCACACCGATCAAGACGACAACACCAACCGCTACTCCGTCGACAACGGCCACGAAGTGGTCGCCGGTCGTGGGAAGGGGTTCGAGCTCCACGTCACCGGGGTAGCGGACATTCAGCTCGGCGACGGCAGCGGCGACCAAGCGCTGCACATCGGAGTCGTCGGCCGGCCGGGTCTCGATGTCCGTCCGGGTCCCGCCATCACGGCCCATGTCTATATCCATTGGAAAACGGTAAAACGACCAGGGCACAATTCACACATGCCCCTGCGCCCCTTCCAGCAAGTCGACGTCTTCGTGTCCGGATCCCTCTCGGGGAACGCTGTCGCCGTCGTCTTCGACGCCGACGGCTTGACCGATGCGTCGATGGCGGCCTTCGCGAACTGGACGAATCTGGCGGAGACGACGTTCTTCCAGACCCCTGACGACCCGGCGGCGGACAAGCTGCGCATCTTCACCACCGCCGAAGAGCTACCGTTCGCCGGTCACCCCACCCTCGGGTCAGCTCACGCTTGGTTGCGTGCGGGTGGAGTCCCCAAGGGCGACAACATCGTTCAGGAGTGCGGCGCCGGGCTGGTCACGATCAGGTCCGACGGTGACCGCCTGGCTTTCGCGAGTCCTCCGCTGGTCCGGTCGGGGGCTGTCGACAACTCGGATCTGGCCACGATCCACAAAGCCCTGGGGCTCGCGCCGTCCGATGTGGTCGCCTCGAACTGGGTGGACAACGGGCCACGGTGGATCGGCCTGATGCTCACCTCCGCGCAGCGAGTACTCGATGTCCGCCCGGATTTTGATGCACTCGGGTCGCTCAACGTCGGTGTGATCGGCCCGTATCGGGGAGATGTGCCCATGCCCGCCGATCGGCCGGATTTTGAGGTCCGGGCGTTCATCCCGGGGGTCGCCGCGCCCGAGGATCCGGTGACGGGGAGTCTCAATGCCGGCCTCGCGACGTGGCTGCGCGGTGAGCAGCAGGTATCGGCGTCGTACGTGGCCTCGCAGGGGACCGTGCTCGGCCGGGCGGGCCGGGTCTACATCGACGATGACGGCACCGACATCTGGGTCGGTGGCCGCAGTGCCACCGTCATCAGCGGCGAGGTGGACCTGTAGCGATGGCAGACCACCAGAGCACCACCCCTGACGGCAATACCCCTGACGGCAATACCCCTGACGGAAACATCACCGACGGCAACGACTCCTCGGTCAGCAACAAGGAGTTGAAGAAGCAGCGTCGCCGGACCCCGCCGCCGGATCCCGAGCCCCTTGCACCGTTGATCGATTCCCACACCCACCTGGCTGCCTGTGGCGGCCGCGACGTCGATTCGGTGACCGCCATCCTCGACCACGCCGAATCCGTCGGCGTGCGGGCGGTGGTCACGGTTGCCGATGACATGGTCGACGCCCGCTGGGCAGTTTCCGCAGCACAGTGGGACCAGCGGGCGTACGCCGCGGTGGCCCTGCACCCCACCCACGCCCATGAGCTGGACGACGCCGCCAAGGCGGAGCTCGAGCAGATGCTCACCGATCCCAGGGTCGTCGCGGTCGGGGAGACCGGCCTCGACTACTACTGGCCGGGTCGATCGGACGACTGCGCCACGGTGCCGCAACAACACGAGGCGTTCGCCTGGCACATCGACCTCGCAAAGAGGGTCGGCAAGCCGTTGATGATCCACAATCGTGAGGCCGATCGGGATCTGCTGGACATGCTTGCTCGGGAGGGGGCGCCGGACACGGTGATCATGCACTGCTTCTCGGGAGACGAGCAGATAGCGGCTGAGTGCATCGAGCGGGGCTATCTGCTGAGTTTCGCCGGGACGGTCAGTTTCAAGAATTCCATCACGTTGCAGGCGGCTGCCAAGTTGGTGCCGGACCACCTGCTGCTGATCGAGACGGACGCGCCCTTCCTGACCCCGCACCCGTACCGCGGGCAGCCGAACCAGTCGTACGTGCTCCCGTACACCGCGCGAGCGCTGGCGGAGGTGCGAGGACAGGACGCCGCTGAGGTCGCCGGGGCTATCACTGCCAACGCCGCGAGGGCCTACGGTCTCAACATCTGAACAACGGCCTGAGCAGGCCTTTTACCTGTCGCTTTGCACAAAACACACCATCCCGTTATCTTAACGTGATCATGTCTGTGCTCTCTCGTATCAACTCGTCGACCTCCCGCACCCCGCGTATCGCTGTCGCCCTTCTGCTCATCGTGCTCATCGCCGGCGGCATCATGGGCACCGCGATGTACAAGAACGTCACCATCGACGTAGACGGGGAGCTCAAGACGGTGGCCACGATGCGCACCTCCGTCGAGGGCATCCTCCAGGAACAGGGCTACGACCCGTCTGGTGGAGATCTGGTCCAGCCGGCCCCGGACGCGGGTGTCGGCGACGGTGAGACCATCACGTTCCACCGGCTCAAGACCCTGACCGTGAACGTCGACGGCAGCCCCCGGGAGATCAAGACCAACGCCACCACCGTCGAGCAGGCACTGGCGCAGGTGAACCTGGTATCGGACTCGATCGAGATCGAAGGCCCCACCACCGACCAGCTCCCCGTCTCCGGCGGCCTGGTGAACGTGGTGCTGCCCAAGAAGGTGCACCTGACCGACGGATCCGAGAAGGTCACCAAGGACATCGCGGCCAAGACCGTCGCCGAACTCCTCGCGGACACGGGTAAGCCTCTTGCCCCCACCGATGAGGTGACACCGGCGCCCGACACCCCGGTGACCAACAACATGGACATCACGGTGACGCGTATCCGCACCGAGACGATCACCGTCACCGAACCCGTCGCGCCGCCCGAGAACAAGGTCGACGACCCGAACCTCGTCAAAGACCGCAAGGTCGTCAAGAAGCCGGGTACCCCCGGTTCGCAAGAGGTCACCTACGAGGTGACGACGGTCAACGGCAAGGAGACCGCGAAGAAGCAGGTCGATGCCGAGGTCAAGGTCGAACCGGTTGCCGCAGAAGTTGCCGTGGGCACCAAACCGGGTGCGCCGTACGTGCCGCCGGGCTCGGTGTGGGATGCGTTGGCGCAGTGCGAGGCCACCGGTAACTGGGCGATCAACACCGGCAACGGCTTTTACGGTGGCGTGCAGTTCGACCAGAACACCTGGGACCGCTGGGGTGGGCAGGAATACGCCCCACGTGCCGACCTCGCGACCCGTGAAGAACAGATCGCAATTGCCACCAAGACCCAGGCCGCGCAAGGATGGGGCGCGTGGCCCTCTTGTTCCTCGAAACTCGGCTTGCGCTGACCGCGCAGGCACCCGTTGATCGGGCAGCGCTCTGACGAACTCGCCCGCGTTGCTCGGACCCGTCGAAATCCGGGAACTCGCAGCCGCTCTCGACATCCGGCCCACCAAGACGCTGGGGCAGAACTTCGTTCACGACGCGAACACCGTGCGGCGGATCGTCGCGGCGTCAGGAGTCGGAGGCGATGACGTCGCCCTGGAGGTCGGCCCGGGGCTCGGCTCGCTGACCCTGGGGTTGCTCGGCGCGGCACGATCGGTGCTCGCCGTCGAGATCGACCCTCGCCTCGCCGGTCGTCTGCCCGGCACTGTCGCCGACCGCGCGCCCGATCAGGCAGGTGAACTCACCGTTGTCACCGCCGACGCACTGCGGGTCACGGCAGCCGATCTCCCGCAGGCGCCCACCGCGCTGGTCGCCAACCTCCCGTACAACGTCGCGGTGCCGGTTCTGCTGCACCTGATGTCGGAGTTCCCGAGCATCACCTCGGCCCTGGTGATGGTGCAACTCGAAGTGGCCCAACGGCTCGCCGCGGGGCCAGGTGGCCGCGTCTACGGGGTCCCCAGCGTCAAGGCGCGCTTCTTCGGAGAGGTCGGGCAGGCCGGAACCGTGGGGCGCAGCGTGTTCTGGCCCGAACCCAAGGTGGAATCGGGACTCGTGCGGATCCGCCGATACGCCCAGGCGCCGTGGCCGATCGACGAAGTACATCGACGTCGGGTGTTCTCGGTGATCGATGCGGCTTTCGCCCAGCGACGCAAGACATTACGTGCCGCCCTCTCGGGACTCGCCGGCTCTGCCGCACAGGCAGAGAGCATGCTGGTCGCCGCCGGGATCGACCCAGGTCTGCGCGGTGAGCGGCTGGCCATCGAGGACTACGTCGCGCTCGCCGCGCAACTCGATTAGGAGGGCCGCATAGACTTGAACACCGTGTTGTCTGTCGTCCCACGCCCCGTCACCGTTCGGGTGCCTGCCAAGGTGAATCTGCACCTGGGGGTGGGTTTGCCGCGTCGTGACGGCTATCACGAATTGACCACCGTCTTCCAGGCGCTCTCGCTGTCGGACACCATCTCGGTGGTCCCGGCCGACGACCTGGCGATCACCGTCACCGGCGACAGCGCCGGCGCGGTACCGCTCGATGCAACCAATCTCGCCTGGCGCGCGGCGGAGCTGATGGCCCGGGTGGCCGGTCGCGAGCCCGCTGTCGCCATCAGCATCACCAAGGGGATTCCCGTCGCCGGCGGGATGGCCGGGGGAAGCGCGGATGCTGCCGGGACACTGGTGGCCTTGGCACGGTTGTGGCGACTGGACATCGGTCGCGACAAGATGCGCGACCTCGCGGCCGAACTGGGCAGCGACGTCCCGTTTGCGGTGCGGGGCGGTACCGCGCTCGGCACGGGGCGTGGCGAGAAATTGACCACCGTGCTCTCACGCGGCGAGTACCACTGGGTGCTGGCCGTGGCCAAGGAAGGACTCAGTACCGCCGCCGTGTACCGCGAACTCGATCAACTCCGTAGGTCGTATTCCTCAGAAGAGGACACCGGCACCTACACCGAATCGCCCGACGAACTCTTGCAGGCGCTGGCGTCGGGGGACCCCGTGCGCGTGGCGGCCTTGCTGCACAACGACATGCAACCGGCCGCGCTGTCGATGCGACCGGCGCTTCGTAGGACACTGCGCGCAGGCGTCGACGCCGGGGCGCTGGCCGGAATCGTGTCCGGGTCCGGACCGACCTGCGCGTTCCTGTGTGCCGATGAGACGTCCGCCGTGACCACCGCCGCCGAGTTGTCGGGAGCCGGGGTGTGCCGCGCAGTCCGGACCGCATCCGGACCGGTTGCCGGCGCCCGCCTGATCGAAGGGGCCGCATGACCACCGCAGCACGAAAGACGAACGGCGCGAACCTCATCAGCGTCGAGAACATCAGCAAGTCGTTCGGGGTGAAGCCGCTGCTCGAGAAGGTGAGCCTCGGTGTGCAGGAAGGCGACCGGATCGGGGTCGTCGGCCTCAACGGTGGTGGCAAGACCACGATGTTGGAGATCCTGGCCGGTATCGAACCCCCCGACGAAGGCCGTGTCGCAAGGGGTACCGGTCTGCGGATGGCGGTGGTGACCCAGCGCGGACATCTGCCGCCGGAGGAAACCATCGGCCAGGTTGTGCTCGGACCCCTCGATGTGGCCGAACACGAATGGGCCGGCGACGCCCGGATCCGTTCGGTGCTGGCCGGAATCGGCATCGGCGCACTGGGTCTGGACACTCTGGTGACCGACCTCTCGGGTGGACAGCGGCGCCGGGTCGCACTGGCGGCCGCACTGGTCCAGGACCTCGACCTGTTGATCCTCGACGAGCCCACCAACCACCTCGACCTCGAGGGCATTGCCTGGCTCGCAGACCATCTGGTCTCGCGGCGCAGTGCACTCGTGGTGGTCACGCACGATAGGTGGTTCCTCGACCGCGTCGCCACCCAGACATGGGAGGTGCAGAACGGCAACGTCGAGAGTTACGAAGGCGGTTACAACGACTGGGTGTATGCCCGCGCGGAACGGTCGCGGTTGTCCGACGCTGCCGAGGAACGCCGGCAGAACCTGGCCCGGAAAGAACTCGCCTGGCTGCGGCGTGGCCCCCCGGCTCGCACGTCGAAGCCGAAGTACCGGATCCAGGCCGCGGAAAAGCTGATCGCCGATGTGCCGCCACCGCGAGATTCGGTGGCGTTGGCCAGTTTTGCCAAACGGCGACTCGGCAAGGTTGTCATCGAGCTGGAAGATGCACGCCTGACGACCCCGGACGGACGCGTCCTGCTCGACGACCTCACCTGGCGCCTGGCGCCGGGGGAGCGGATCGGACTCGTCGGTATCAACGGCTCGGGTAAGACAACCCTGCTCCGCACACTGGCCGGTGAGACACCGCCTGCCGCGGGCAAGAGGATCGAAGGTCAGACCGTTTCGATCGGCTGGCTGCGCCAGGAACTCGACGACCTGCCCGTCGACATGCGCGTGATCGAGGCGGTCGAAGATGTGGCGGGCCGGATCACCCTGGGTGACAAGGAGATATCGGCCGGCCAGTTGGCCGAACGGTTGGGCTTCACCCCGGCCAAGCAGCGCACGCCGGTCGGTGATCTCTCCGGTGGGGAACGTCGCCGACTGCAGTTGACCCGAGTCTTGATGGCGCAGCCCAATGTGCTGCTGCTCGACGAGCCCACCAACGACCTCGACATCGACACGTTGCAGCAACTGGAAGATCTGCTCGACAACTGGGCGGGCACGCTCGTGGTCATCAGTCACGACAGGTTCTTGATCGAGCGGATCTGCGAGAGCACCTGGGCACTGTTCGGTGACGGCCGACTGACCAACCTGCCGGGCGGCATCGAGCAGTACCTCAAGAAGCTCGCGGCCGGACCGGCACCGACCTCGGCGGCCCCGTCACGCCCCGGCACGACCCCGGCAACGGGTGCCGGTGCTGCAAAGGGCTCCGGCAGCGAGCGAGACATGCAGAAGTCGCTCAAACGCCTGGAGAAGCAGGTGGTGCGGTTGGTCGACCGCGAGAAGCACCTGCACGAACTGCTGGCCGCGGCCGCAACCGATGCAGACCAGTTGATGAAGCTCAATGCTGAGCTCAAAGACGTTGTCGCAGAGCGGGAAGCGGCCGAGGAGTCATGGATGGAACTCGCCGACCAGGTCGGCTGAGAAGGAGGAATCGATGTCGTTCATCCGTACACAGGTCTCAGGTGGGGTCGGCGAGATCATCCTCGACCGCCCCAAGGCGCTCAATGCCCTGGACCAGACGATGGTGGACGACATGTTTCCCGTCCTCACGGCGTGGGCTGACGATCCGGCCATCGAACTCGTGCTGGTCACCTCGGCCAGCGACCGGGCATTCTGCGCAGGTGGCGACATCCGTGCGATCCGGGACGCCGCCGTTGCCGGCGACCACGCTTCTGTCACACGGTATTTCAGCGCAGAATACGAGCTGGACCAGCTGATCGCCGAGTACCCCAAGCCTTATGTCGCGCTGATCGACGGTGCTGCGATGGGTGGCGGACTCGGCATCAGTGTGCACGGTGAGGTTCGCGTGGTCAGTGAAAAGGCCATGATCGCAATGCCCGAGACGGCAATCGGGTTCATCCCGGACATCGGATCCACCTACTTTTTGCCGCGACTGCCTGCCGGCGTCGGGCTCTGGCTGGGCCTCACCGGCGCGCGGGTGCGTGGCGCGGACGCGGTGGCGCTCGGCCTGGCCACCCACTTCGTGCCGAGCGATCTGTTCGAGGGCCTGGCGGATGACATCCGCTCGGGAGTGCCGCTGGGACAGGCGTTGTCGGGACGCGCGGAGCCCGTCACCGGGACCGAGCTGCCGCTGGCGAAGATCGCCGAGTACTTCAGCGACGACCCGATCGAGGCGATCGTCGGCGGGTTGCGCGGCGCGGTGATCGACGAATGGGCCACCGAGATGGTTGCCCTGCTCGACAAGGCATCACCCACCAGCCTTGCCGTGACGGCTGCCATGATCGACCTCGGTAGCCGCTCAACACTTGATCAGTGCCTCGAACGAGAGCTCAACGCCGCCGAACAGATCACCCGCACTCACGACTTCGCCGAAGGGGTCCGGGCCGTGCTGGTGGACAAGGATCGAAACCCGCGGTTCGACCCGGCCGACCTCGCCGATGTGGATCCAGCAGTGGTCGCCCGCATCGTCGGCTAGCGCTCACCTGACCGGAGGTCGAGTCCGACCCCGCGGCGGTGAGTTGTGCGTGACCATGCTGATTCTGGTCGACCTGGCCATTCGTACAGCGCGGTGACATCCCGTGCCATACTCTCGACACCACGAGTGGGTCATCTGACCCACTCACTCGGTGGCGAAAGGGTGGTCCGTGGCGAGGATGTCCGTGGAGACCCGCAGAGATCTGCTGGTCCAGGCCGCTTTCCGGGTGATCGCCGAGCACGGGGTCGAAGCCGCTACCACCCGGCGGATCAGTGCTGCTGCCTCGATGTCACTCGCCAGTTTCCACTACGCGTTCGAATCGCGCGACGAACTACTTGCCGAGTTGGTGGCGCGTGGAACCTCCGACGAACTCGCCACCTTCATCGCGCCCCTGAGTCCTCCGTCGCCGCGCCCCGGGCCTGATTCTGGGCCTGTCGACTCCGGGCCGGACGATTCCGAGCGTCGCACCGAAGGTGCTAGGACCGAGGGTGCTGGGGCCGAACAAGCAGCCGAATGGGTTCTGCCGGCCGACATCGGCGAGCTCCTCAAAGCCGGACTGATGTCGTATCTCGAGAGCATCATTGCCGACCCCGGGCGTGAATCGGCGATGATCACACTGGCGCAATACGCCAGGCGCACAAAAGGTCTCGAACACTTCGCGCAACGCCTCTACGACCGGTACTACGAAATAGCGCAGACGACGCTGGAAGCGGCAGCCGAAGCGATGCATGTCGAATGGGCCACCCCGCCCAGCCATCTCGCACCGCTGGTGGTCGCGGCCACCGATGGTCTGACGTTGGCGTACCTCAACACCGGCAACCGTGAGATCGCAGAGCGGATCATCGATGCCACCGTGACCATGTTGCGTTCACATCTGGTGTCGCCGTGACCATCACGACGCAGCCCAGGGTGTCGAGACGGTGGGTGGCGCTGTTCGCGCTGGCCTGGGTGGGTATCTGGATGGCGCAGCTTGCGCCGTTCCAGTTGGCGCTGCCCGAACAGATCAATGACTGGCTGGGCGTGGGAGACGTACTGCAGCAGAGCAACTGGGAACGAAGCGTCACCACATTCGGAACCATCTCCGGGATGTCGGCGGTGTGCGCTCTGGTGGCGTTTCCGCTCGCCGGCGCCCTGAGTGACCGGACCACCGGACGATTCGGCCGCAGGCGCCCCTGGATCCTCGCCGGCACGGCGGTCTTCGCGGCCGCGCTTGTTCTGCTGGGCCCGCAGCACACCTACTGGGGGCTGGCCCTCTTCTGGTGCCTGGCGCTGACCGGCTTCAGCATGGCCGCAGCGGCACTGACCGCACTGATCAGTGACCAGGTGCCGGTCGAGCAGCGCGGGGTGGTGTCGAGCTGGGTGTCGGCGCCGCAGGCGATCGGCACCATCGCCGGTATCGCTGTGCTCACCGCGGTGGGCGCACACTACGTCGCGGGGTATACCTTGCTGGCGCTGCTGCTCGTCGTGCTCGTTGTGCCCTTTGTCCTTTGGGTTCCTGACCCTCCCGTGCAATCGGTCGCGTCACGACGCCTGAGTGTGGGCGCGCTGTTCGCCGAGCTGTGGATCTCGCCGCGCGAACAACCGGACTTCGGCTGGACACTGCTGGGACGGGTGCTCGTCAACATCGGCAATGCGCTCGGGACATCGCTGTTGTTCTTCTACCTCCAGTTCGGGCTCGAGGTGTCCGAGCCCGAAGAGTCACTGCTGGCTCTCACCGCGGTCTACATGGTGTTCGTCATCGCGTTCGCGGTCGGATCCGGCGCCCTGAGTGACCGGATCGGGAGGCGCAAGCCGTTTGTTCTCGTTGCCGGTGTGCTCCAAGGCGCTGCTGCACTCGTGATCGCGCTGGTTCCGGGCCTCGCCACAACGATCGTCGCGGCCGCGTTGCTGGGTGCGGGATTCGGATGTTTCCTCGCCGTCGACCAAGCGCTGGCCACGCAAGTGCTGCCCGACGCCGACCACTACGGAAAGGATCTGGGGATCATGAACATCGCGATGGCCGTGCCCCAAGCGCTGGGCCCACTGCTCGGGGCCTTCATCGTCCACCTCACGTCCGGGTTCACCGGGCTGTTCGTCGCGTCGGCGTTCTTCGGGATACTCGGCGGTCTGTCGGTGCTCCGGGTCCGGAGTGTGCGATGACCGAGCTCGGACTGGACGGAGCCGTGATGCGACCGGAGTGGCCGTGGGCGGCAGAACCTGAAAGATACTGGCGTGCCATCGATCAGGCAGTGCGCGACCACGGCGCGCCCGACGGGCCGGTGGCAGTACTCGAACTGACGGCGCTACGGCACAACGTGGCAGACCTGCGTGCGCGAGCCGGCGGAGTGCCGATTCGGATCGCCTCCAAATCGTTGCGGGTGCGTTCGGTGATCAGTGAAATCCTGGCCACCGATGGCTTCGCCGGTGTACTGGCCTACGACGTCGCCGAAGCCCATTGGCTCGCCACCGAGGCGGCTGTGACCGACGTACTGGTGGGATATCCGACAGCCAATGCGCATGCGATCGCGAAACTGTCGACGGACCCGGTGGCGGCCGAGAGGGTCACCCTCCTGGTCGATTCGGTGGACCACCTCGACTTCATCGCGCGTGCGGTGCCACCGGGCGCTGCTGACGTCAGGGTCGCCATCGACCTCGACGCGTCCTACTCCTCCCGACTGCTCGGCCACATCGGTGTTCGGCGATCGCCGATTCGCACGGCTGCGCAAGCCAAACGGCTCGCGCACGAGGTGGCTGCGCGGCCTGGTGTGAGGTTGGTCGGAGTGATGTCCTACGAGGCCCAGGTGGCCGGTGTGGGCGATGCAATTCCGCGCAAGCGCCTGCGTAACAAGATGATCACCGAGATGCAGCGGCGGTCGATGGCCGAGTTGATCGATCGGCGGGGGCGGGTGGTCGATGCCCTGCGCACGATCGCGGACCTCGAGTTCGTCAACGCCGGGGGGACCGGTTCGATCGAGGTCACCGCCACCGACCCGTCCATCACGGACATCGCTGCAGGTAGTGGTTTCTTCGGCGGCCACCTGTTCGACAACTATGCCTATTTCAAGCCGGCGCCGGCCATGTCGTTCGGCTTGTCGGTTGTTCGCGTCCCGGCACGGGGCATCGTCACGTGCCTGGGCGGTGGGTGGGTGGCGTCCGGACCGCCGGCCCGGGACCGGTTGCCGCTGCCGGTGTGGCCGGCAGGACTCGACTACCTGCAGCGCGAGGCGGCCGGGGAAGTGCAGACGCCACTGACCGGCAAGGCAGCACAACAGATGCGGGTCGGCGACCGGGTGTGGATGCGGCACACCAAGTCCGGCGAACTGAGTGAACACGTCAACTCGATCCTCGTGGTCGACGGTGGCAAGGTGGTCGGTGAACTGCCGACCTATCGCGGCGAAGGGAAGTGCTTTCTGTGACGGCGGTGTGGCGGAATTGGGGCCGGACGGAATCGGTGAACCCGGCCGAGGTGGTGACGCCACGAGACACCGATGAAGTTGCCGATGTGGTGGCGAGAGCTCGTACCAACGGTGTGACCGTCAAGGCCGTGGGGTCGGGGCACAGCTTCAGTGCCATCGCGATTGCTCCAGAGATTCAGCTGGACATGTCAGGTCAACGCGGACTCGTCGCCGTCGACACGGCCACCGGCCGGGCGACACTGCGAGCGGGCACCACCTTGCGCGAGATCCCCGGTCTTCTCGCGCCGTACGGGTTGGCCATGGCGAACCTCGGCGACGTAGATGCCCAGACGATCTCGGGTGCAACATCAACGGGGACCCATGGCACCGGCCTGCGCCACGGTGGGATCAGCACACAGATCACCGCAGTGCAGTTGGTCACGGGCGAGGGCGACGTCCGCACAGTGAATACCTCGGAGCCTCAACTGCTTTCGGCCGTCGCGCTGGGGCTCGGTGCACTCGGTGTGATCACCGAGGTCACACTGCAGTGTGTACCCGCATTCACCCTGCGCGCCCAGGAAGGTCCGGAGCAGGTGGACGACGTCATCGACTCGTTCCTCGAGAAGGTCGCGCTCCACGACCACTACGAGTTCTACTGGTTCCCGCACACCGGCTTTGCGCTGACGAAGACCAACACCCGGCTTCCCCCTGACACACCCAGGTCCGGCCCGGGCGTGGTCCGACGGTTGCTCGACGACGAGGTCGTGAGCAACGGGCTGTTTCGCGCCACCTGTGAGGTCGGGGCCCGCTTTCCTGCGGCGGTTCCGAGGATCAATTCACTGGCCGGGAACGCGTTGTCGGCTCGGACGTACACGGATACATCGACCAAGGTCTTCGTCTCACCTCGTCGGGTTCGATTCCGGGAGATGGAATACGCGATCCCGCTGGACCGGGTACCGCAGGCGCTGAACGAGGTACGCGACATGATCAACCGGCGAGGGTTCAGGGTCAGTTTCCCGATCGAGGTTCGTGCGGCGGCGGCAGACGACCTCATGCTGTCGACGGCGAGTGGGCGGGACAGTGGGTACGTTGCCGTCCACCGGTATCACGCAGACCCGGTGGACGGTTACTTCGCCGAGGTCGAACGGATCATGGCCGACCACGGTGGGCGCCCCCATTGGGGGAAGATGCACACCCGCGACGCTCGGCACCTCCGGTCGGTGTATCCGCGGTTCGGTGAATTTCTCGGTGTGCGTGAAGATTTCGATCCCGATCGTGTATTTGTCAACCCCTACCTCGCCTCGGTACTCGGCGACTGAACCAACGGATCGGTGACCATGAAGTTCGACGGACCAGAAGTCTCCCGACGCCGCGTTCTCGGCGGCGCCGCCGCGACCACCGTGGCGGTCGGTGCCTCCCGAGTGCTCGGTTCCGCACAAGCGGGGGCCGCACCGGCGCAGACCGGCTATCTCGTGGGAGCCGGACGTGCCGACATGACGGGCGCGGTGGCAGGCCAAGGAATGATGGGCTACTCCCAGCCCCAGCAGGTCGCCGCGGGATTGCACATGCGTTATCACGCAAGGGCATACATCATCGCAGACAGCGCCTCGGGTCAGCGGGTGGTCTTCGTGACGGCTGACTCCTCGTGCGTGTTCGAATCGATCCACATCGGAGTGCTGGCCAAGCTGCGGGCACGGTACGGCGATCTGTACACCGAGAAGAACGTCAACCTCAACGCCACCCACAACCACAACTCGTGTGGCGGGACCGCCTGGGACTACGCGTATACGTTGGCCGCGTTCGGCTTCAAGAAGAACTCCTACGACGCCGAGGTCAACGGAATATTCGCGGCGATCTGCCGCGCACACGACTCGCTTGCACCCGGCACGGTGAAACTGGGGCGAACCGAGCTGCACAATGCGAGCGCGCAGCGCTCAAGAGTCGCCTTCGATCTGAACCCGCCCCAAGACAAGAATGCGTTCCCCGCCGCCATCGACCCAGCAGTGACCGTGCTCCGGCTGGCGCAGGCAGGCAAGGACATCGGCGTGATCACCTGGTTCTCCACGCACGGAACCTCGATCGCCGACCACAATCGCCTGATCACGGTGGACAACAAGGGTTATGCCAGCCACCGATGGGAGAGTGATGAGCCGGGCGTGATCGCGGCGTTCCCGCAGACCAACGCCGGAGACATGACCCCAAACCTCGATCTGGTGCCGTTCAGTCCATCTGGACCCACGGCCGACAACCGGGCCAACTGCGCCATCATCGGTGAGCGGCAATATCAGGCGGGCCGTGAGGCATCCCGCTCTGCCTCGCCGATGACTCGCACCGGGGTGGAATCTGTGGTGCACTACGTCGACTTCTCCGACGTCGCCATCGACGGTACGTACACCCCAGATGGAAAGCCGGCGCGCACCAGCCCGGCGATGATGGGCGCCGGCGCGGTGGCAACCAGCTCGGAGGACAACTTCGAACAGCCCTTGCCGTTCTTCTATGAGGGGCAGGTCAATCCGTTGGTGGCCGCGGTGGGTGGCTCGACGCCGACGTGTCACCATGGGTGCGAGACGTGCAGGCTCCCAAGCTCATCGCGTTTCCTTTGGGGCTGCTGCCACCGTGGCCATGGATACCTCAGATCATGCCGGTCCAGATCATCCGGATAGGCGATCTCGTGCTTGCGGCTGCCCCTGCCGAGTTCACCATCGTCTCAGGGCTCCGGGTACGGCAAGTCGTGGCACACGCCTTGCAGATCTCGGCGGACAACGTACTGCTGCAGGGCTTCGCCAACGGGTACAGCCAGTACGTCACCACCCCGGAAGAGTATGTGTCACAGCAGTACGAGGGTGGGGAGACGCAGTTCGGCCGGTGGACACTGTCGGCGTACATGCAGAGTTTCGACGCCCTCGCCGGGGCCATGGCGAGGGGTTCCGATCTCGGACGGGGACCGGCGCCTCTGAACAAATCCGGCATTCAACCGGATCTCGTGCCGCCTCCACCTTCGGACGTCCCGATCGCGGGGCACCGTTTCGGAGACGTACTGAGGGGTCCTGAGCCTCGTCATCGAGCCGGGAGCACGGTGGCCGTGGAGTTCGTCGGTGCTCACCCCAACAACAATCTGCGTACGTCGGATACCTACGTCGAAGTGCAACAGTGGACGGCCGGCACGTGGGAACGGGTCTACGACGACAACGCATGGTCGACCGAGATGCATTGGGCGCGACCGGCCAGCAGTACCGACACCTCGGTGATCACCGTCCTTTGGAACATTCCTGCCGGGACGTCCGGCAGGTTCCGCATCCGCTACTTCGGCGACTCGAAGAATCCGGCGGGCACGATCACCGGCTTCACCGGTACATCGGCGGCTTTCGACGTCTCGCGCTAGCCCGCGTCCGGAGCGACGGTGAACCAACCCGACACCGCGACCGTCGGCAAGGGTGACGACTGGCTCGGTTCGGGCTCGGTGTCGTCGAGCGGAGCAAAAGGGTTGCCGAAGACGCGAGTTGCGGTCGGGCAGTTGAACTCACCGGCGACGGCGGTGCTGGACAGGGCGGTCACCGTCGTCGCACAGGTGTCGGCCCCGTAGGCGGTCCCGTCGACGACAACCGTGATCCGCGCATTGAGTGCAGTGCGGGTGGTCAGGTCGCCGACGAGCATGTCGATGGTGACGCCGTCGGAACCTTCGTCTTTGAACAGGAACAGCAGACTGTCGATCGGGACCGCCGGATCGGCATTGCCCCACCGCGCGAAGCGATAGCAGCCTTGTTGTGGTTCGGCGCCCGTGATCGCGACCGTGGCCTGGCCTGTGGCGAACGAGAGACTCTGCAGACTGTGATCGATCGGGCCGGCCGGCGGGGTCGATCGGCACTGGTCATCGGCGACTCTGGCGTTCTGCGGGGCCGTCGGCGTCGGCGCGACCGTCGATGAACTCACGGGGTCCTCGGACGAGTTCGACTGGCCACCGCATCCGGCCGTCACCAGAGCGCATGCGGCGACCGCCATCCCGACCCGGTGGAACCGTGACCGCATCAATCTGCCGCCGCCACCAGGGGTTCGAGAGTCAGGTCGCCGTGTTCCTTCTCGATGTACTGCAGGCGCCACTTGTCGCTGACGAGAGCCAGGAGTGCCCCGTCACTGCGGGTGAACACCTCCACCCCTCGCTGCCGGTTCAGTTCGTCCACACTCTCGGCGTCGGTCCGACGGGCCAACTGGTAAGGCAGGCCCTGGAAGCTCGTCTCGACCCCGAACTCGGTCTTCATCCGCGCCGTCACGACCTCGAACTGCATCGGACCGACAGCGGCGAGCACCGGGGAGGCATCGCCGCGAATCTCGTTGCGCAGCACCTGCACAACACCTTCGGAGTCGAGCTGGTCGATGGCCTTGCGGAACTGCTTGTACTTGCCTGCCGATTCGGCACGGCACACCGAGAAGTGTTCGGGGGCAAAGGAGGGGATGGGCGGGAATTGAACCTTCGGACCCGAGTAGAGGGTGTCGCCGGGGGCCAGCGCCATGGCATTGACCAAACCCACCACGTCACCGGGGTAAGCGGTGTCCACCGTCGAGCGGTCTCGGCCGAACACGGCTTGGGCGTATTTGGTGGCAAACGGTTTTCCGGTTTGGGCGTGGGTGACCACCATGCCCCGCTCGAACTCTCCCGAGACGATGCGCATGTAGGCCAGTCGATCTCGATGCGAGGAATCCATGCCCGCCTGCACCTTGAAGACCACGGCGCTGAACGCGTCGGTGACCTCGCGGACCGTGTGATCGATCGCCTCGCGGCCCGTGGGCGGCGGTGCCAACTCGATCAGGGCCTGAAGCAGTTGGCGTACACCGAAATTGAGCACAGCGGAGGCGAAGATCATCGGCGACGTCTGGCCGGCCAGGAACATCTCCTGGTCATGGTCCTGACCCATCTCCGAGAGCAGTTCGCTCTCCTCGACCGCGGTGGTCCAGTCGTCCTCCTCGCGAGCGAGGGCGTCCTCGGGTTCGATGAGCTCTTCGGGTGCGATCGTCGCGCCACCGGCGGTGCGTGTGAAGTGGATGTACTTGCCGGTCCGCCGGTCGAGCAATCCGCGGAAGTCGCCGGCGATGCCGACGGGGAAGTACAGGGGGGTGGGGGTCAGGCCGATGCGGTCGCTGATCTCGTCGATCAGCTCCAGGGGAGTACGTCCCGGCCGGTCCCACTTGTTGACGATGGTGATGATGGGAATGCCGCGGTGGCGACACACCTGGAACAGTTTCAGGGTCTGCGGCTCGAGTCCCTTGGCCGCATCGATGAGCATCACGGCGGCATCGACGGCCGTGAGCACCCGGTAGGTGTCCTCGGAGAAGTCGGCGTGACCGGGCGTGTCGACGAGGTTGATCACATTGACCTCGTCGACACCGCTACCGGTCTTGTCGAGGCGGTAGTTGAACTGCAATGCGGTCGAGCTCACGGAGATACCGCGAGCCTTCTCCATCTCCATCCAGTCCGACACGGTCGAGCGCCTGCCGGCTTTGCCGTGGATGGCGCCCGCTTCGCTGATCATCCGCGCATGCAGGGCCAGCGCCTCGGTCATCGTCGACTTACCGGCATCCGGGTGCGAGATGATCGCGAATGTGCGACGGCGGGCCACCTCGCGGGCCACCACGGCCTTGTTGGCGGTAGGGGTTTCGGCAGGTGTAGCGGTCGGGTCGGAACTCACTCAGAAAAGGCTACAGACCAGCGCGTTCGGGTACCAATCGCCGCCACCGCCAAGCGGCCCGCTCGGTGGAGGTGCTACTCGAACGGGACCGGCGGGAGGGTGACCACCTGCGCGGCGTAGCTGAGGCCGGCGCCGTAACCGAGCAGCAGTGCGGTATCTCCTGGCTTGGCCTTGCCGTTGGACAGCAGGTCTTCCATGGCCAGCGGGATCGAGGCGGCAGAGGTGTTGCCGGTGGTCTCGATGTCGCCGGCGACAACAGCGTCGTCGCGGAGTTTGAGGCCGCGGGCCAGCAGGTCGTTGATCCGTGCGTTCGCCTGGTGTGGGACGAAGACGTCCAGTTCCTGCGCATCGATCTTTGCGGCGTCCAGTGCCCGCTGAGCTGCCTTGCCCATCTCGAATGCCGCCCAGCGGAAGACGCTGGTGCCCTCCATTCGCAGGTAGGGGCGCTGTTTGCGGTCACCCTCGATGAACTCGAGCCAGTCGATGTCCTGGCGGATCGCGTCGTACTGCGAACCGTCGCTGCCCCAGATGACCGGGCCGACGCCCTGGGTTTCGGTGGCACCGAGGACAACGGCGCCGGCGCCGTCACCGAAGATGAAGCAGTTGCCGCGGTCGGTCATATCGAGCGCGATCGACAGCTGCTCGGACCCGATGACAAGGACGTTGGTCGCACTGCCACCGCGGATCATGTCGGCACCGATACCCATCGCGTAGCCGAATCCGGCGCATCCGACGGTGACATCGAAGGCAGGTACGCCGTTCGCGCCGAGCGCGGTGGCAACCGCGGTGCCGGCACCGGGGGTGAGCAGCAGGTGGGTGTTGGTGGCGACGATGACGGCGTCGATGTCCGAACCGCTCAGCAGCGCGTTGGCAATGGCCTTGCGTCCGGAATCGATGGCCATCGTGGTGACGTTCTCGTCCGGCCCGCAGAAGCGCCGGGTCTTGATTCCGGTGCGGGTGTAAATCCATTCATCGCTGGAGTCGATCTTCTCGCAGATCTCTGCGTTGGTGACCACGCGATCCGGCCGATAGGCGCCGATGCCGAGAATCCCGACGTTGTTGATCCCGGTTTTGTCAGCGATGACAGGCATGCGTTCCTCTTTTCATTGCGGCTTCTTCGATGTATCGGTCGGCCGGCGAAGCTTGTAACAGGCTAGCGAGTGCCACCTCACAAATCGAGCTTCTCCAACGCGACGGCGCGGTTGTCAGCTCACCACGCGTGCACGCGGTTCTGAGCGTCTTCCAGGGTGTTCGAGATCAGCAATTCGATCGCGTCGGACGCGTTCTCCAGCAGCAGTGGCACCTCGGTGCGTTCGGACGTCGAGAACGGCTTGAGGACGAAGTCGGCGGGATCCTGACGACCGGGTGGTCGGCCGACTCCGAGCCGGACCCGGAGGTAGTCCTTGCTGCCCACGGCCTGCGAGATGGAGCGAAGGCCGTTGTGGCCACCTTCGCCGCCACCCTGCTTCAGGCGGACCGCTCCGAAGTCGATGTCCAATTCGTCGTGGACCACCACGAGTGTGTGTGGTCCCGAAAACTGCGGACCTGCGGAATAGAAGGCCGCCAACGGCCCGACCTGGCGGCCTGATTCGTTCATGAAGCACGTCGGGACGGCCAGGACAACGGGAGTGTCTGCCAACCGTCCGACCGCGATCTGGGCCCCGGACTTCTTGTGTACCTTGAACTTTTCGCCGAGCTTGTGCGCCACGTGTTGTACCGCCATCGCCCCGACGTTGTGGCGGGTCTTCTCGTAGCGGGTGCCCGGATTGCCCAGGCCGACAATCACGATGCTCTCGGTCACGCGCTCATTCTGTCATCCGCGCCCATCACGACGGTTCGCCCACCGGAGCGTCCAGCAGCACCTGCGCGGTCAGCTTCGCAACCCGTGATGCATCGTCCTGTGCCCCCGCGGTCCGGGCGACGATGCTGCCCTCGTGCAACAACGTCAACTGGCCGGCGAGGAAATGGGGCTCGGGATAGCCGGCTGCGGTACATGTGTGCGCGAACAGGTCACGCACCCACGCCTTCTCCTCGACGATGATCTCGACACCGGGATGGTCGGTTCCGCCGAGTTCGGCATACGCATTGATGAAGCCGCAGCCGCGCACCCACGACGCCATCCATTCGTCGGTGGCGTCGAACACGGCCAGGGCCTGTGCGCGCCCCACCGGAAGGGGACGGATGAAGTCGAGCACGAGGCTGCGCCACCGCAGACTTCGGCGATGTAGATACGCGACGATCAGTCCGTCCTTGGATCCGAACCGGTCGTAGATCGTCTTCTTGGTGGTGCCGGCGGCCTCCGCGATCGAGTCGACACCGACCGCTCGGATGCCGTGGGTGTAGAACAAGGTCCCTGCGGCGTCGAGGATTCGCTCGGCTGCCGGGGTCATGGGCGCCTCGGTCGGTACGTCGAGGACAGCGGGAACGGTCATGGATCTCCTCGGTCGGTGGCTCGGTACACTGCAAGTATACCGACCGGTGTGTTTACCTGTCGGCATGATCAAAGCCTCGACGGTTCTGGTGCTCACGTGGAGCTCGGGTTATCTCGGAGCAGAGCTCGCCGCCCGCTACTCCTCCTGGCACATGCTGCTCAGCTGCCGGTTCGCGGTTGCTGCCATCCTGCTGATCGGATTCTGTGAGGTGAGGCGGCTGCGCATCACCCGCGCAGGCGTGGTGCGACAGGTGGGCCTGGCGATCGTGATGCAGGGTCTGTACCTGGGGGCGATCAGCGCCTCGGTGGGTGCGGGGCTGAGTCCCGGCATCACCGCATTGATCTGTTCACTGCAGCCGTTGGTGGTGGCGGCGTGTGCGGTGCCCGTGCTCGGTCAGCGGATAGGAGCCCGTGAGTGGCTGGGCCTGGCCGTCGGCATAGCGGGTGTCGGACTTGTGGTCGGGGGCAAGATGCACGCCGGCGGCGTTCCCTGGTGGGCTTACCTGCTGTGCACGTTCGGGATGCTCGCCCTGGTCGCGGCCACACTCACCGAGCGGCGACTGCGGCCGCCCGAGCCGATGGCGGCCGCCCTGGCCGTGCAGTGCGTCGTGGGTGCCGTCATCTTCTGGGCTGTGAATGTGGCTGTCGGGGAGGTGATTCCGCCGATGACGTTCGACTTCGCGTGGTCGCTGGGATGGGCCGTTGTCTTTGCGACGTTCGGCGGCTGGGGTGCCTACCTGTGGGTCAATCGGGAGGCCGGACCGATGCACCTGAGCACCCTGCTGCTGCTCGTGCCGCCCACCACCATGGTGATCGCCTGGCCGATGTTCGGCGATCAGCTCGGGGTGTGGGAGGTGACCGGCGTCGTGGTCAGCGCGGCGGGAGTGACCATCAAGCTGCTGGGAACGTCGGCAGGCGCCTCGTCGAGACCGGCGCCGCAGACGACTCCGGCCCGCGACACCGAAGTGCGCGGGCCGGAGACGGCGGAATCCTTGCGGCGCTGACTACTCGCCGGCGGAGTCGCCCTCGGCGGCGGCGGAATCGGTCTCGGCCGGCTCGGAAGCGTCGGTGTCCGACTCGGTCTCGGCCTTCTGAGCCTCGTTGACGGCGATGATCAGCGTCTCGGGATCGGAGATCAGCGTGACGCCCTCGGGCAGCTCGAGCTCGGCCGCGCTGATCGAGTATCCGGCTTCCTTGCCCTCGACCGACACGACGATCTGCTCGGGGATCGACAGCACGTCGGCCTCGATCTCGATGACGCTGGCGTCCTGGGTGACCAGGTTGCCGGGGGCGGCGTCGCCCTCGACAACGATCGCGACCTCGACGGTGACCTTCTCGCCGCGGTTGATCACGACGAGGTCGGCGTGCTCGATGTAGTTGCGGATCGGGTGCACGTCGACCTGCTTGGTCAGTGCCAGCTGGGTCTCGCCCTCGATGTCGAGGTCGATGACGGCGTTGAGACCGTTGTTACGCAGGATCGCGGCGAACTCACGGGCCGGGATGGTGAGGTGCCTGGGCTCGGTGCCGTGGCCGTAGAGCACGGCGGGCACGTTGCCTGCGCGACGGGTGCGACGGGCTGCGCCCTTGCCGCTCTCGGTGCGGATCGAAACGCTCAGATTGCTGGCCTGATTGGCAGTGGCCATGATGGGTGTTCTCCTCGGTGTTACGGGTGGTGGGTCTGTGGGTCACGACAACATCGACAGACAGCCACAGTGCACCCGAAGGGGGAGAACCACGCCGCGCCGATCACGGTGACAATCGAGATCACCCTCGCCGAGACAACGGGTCAGACTATACCGCACCCGTGCCGTGGCTCCGATTCGCGCTGATGGGCGGCGCTGTGACCGGCTCGCCGACTTCGGCGACCACGCCGCGCCACCGGCGGGTAGCGTCGCCGGTATGACAGACGATTTCGACACAGAGACCGACAGATCTGAGGCGGAGATCGCCCGGTCGTTCCTCGAACTGCTCGCCCTCGGCGACCTCGGCGCCGCGATGGAGCTGGTTCACCCCGACATCGACTACACCAACGTGGGCGTCTCGACGATCCGCGGCAAGTCCCGCGTCGCCAAGCTCTTCAAGGTGATGGAGAACCCTCGCGCGGGCTTCGGCGTGCAGTTCATCAACGTCACCACCGACGGTCCCGTGGTGCTGACCGAACGCATCGACGAACTCACCTTCGGCAGGTTCTCGATGCAGTTCTGGGTCTGTGGCCGGTTCGAGATCGTGGATGGCCTGATCACCGTCTGGCGCGACTACTTCGACTTCTTCGACATGACAAAGGGCGTACTTCGCGGCCTGGCCGCCATCGCCGTGCCGCGTCTGCAGCGACCGCTACCGAAGCCCACCCTGACCGCCATCGCGCCGTTCGGCGGTTAGGCGGCCGGCTCTCTTCTCAGAGGATGTCGTCGATCGATTCGACCGGACGCGCGAGCCGCGTGCCCTTGTCGGTCACCACAAACGGCCGCTCGATGAGGATCGGGTTGGTGGCCATCGCATCCAGCAACTCGTCATCGGTCGCGTCGGCGAGATCGAGTTCGTTGTACAGGGACTCGCGCTTGCGAACTGCCTGACGGACCTCGATGCCGGCGTCGGCGATCATCTTCTCCAGGGCGACACGGCTCGGCGGTGTCTCCAGATATTTGACGATCGTCGGCTCGACCCCGCCGTCGCGCATACGCTGCAATGCCTTGCGCGACGTCGAGCACTTGGGGTTGTGGTAGATGGTCGCCACCGGAGTGCCTACGCGCTTCCGTTGAACAGGCTTGTCACCGAACCGTTTTCGAACACCTCACGGATGGTGCGGCCCAGCAGCGGCGCGATCGACAGCACGGTGAGGCTGTCGAACTGCTTTTCCGGCCCGATCGGCAACGTGTCGGTGGCGATGACCTCACGGGCTCCGCAGTTGGCGAGTCGCTCGGCAGCGGGGTCGGAGAAGACGCCGTGTGTGGTCGCGATGATCACGTCGCCTGCGCCGGCGTCCTTGAGGACCTGGACCGCGCCGGCGATGGTGCCGCCGGTGTCGATCATGTCGTCGATCAGCACGCAGGTGCGTCCCGAGACGTCACCGACCACACGGTTGGACTTCACCTGGTTGGGCACCAGGGGGTCGCGTGTCTTGTGGATGAAGGCCAGCGGGGCACCGTCGAGCGAGTCGGCCCACTTCTCGGCGACGCGGACACGTCCGGAGTCGGGGGAGACCACGGTGATGTGTTTGGTGCCGTACTTGTTCTTGACGTACTCCGACAGCTGACCCTGCGCGTGCATGTGGTCGACCGGTCCGTCGAAGAACCCTTGGATCTGGTCGGTGTGCAGGTCGACCGTGATGATGCGGTCGGCGCCCGCGGTCTTCAGCAGATCGGCCACCAGACGAGCCGAAATGGGTTCGCGCCCACGATGTTTCTTGTCCTGACGCGCATACGGGTAGAACGGCAGGATGGCGGTGATGCGCTTGGCCGACCCACGCTTGAGGGCGTCGATCATGATCAGCTGTTCCATCAGGTGCTTGTTCAAGGGATACGGGCAGCTCTGGAGCACAAAAGCATCCGAGCCACGGACCGACTCCTCGAAACGCACGAAGATCTCACCGTTGGCGAAGTCTCTGGCGGTTTGCGGGGTGACCTTGATGTCGAGTTCCCGGGCGACCGCGTCGGCCAGCTCGGGATGTGCACGACCAGAGAACAGCATGAGGCTCTTCTGGTTGTCGGTGGTGGTCCAGGTCACTGATCTTCACTTTCTTGTTGCACGTGATCGGCGACGGTGAGTGCGTCGGCAGCCGCCCGGGCTGCGGGCGTGCCGGGCCGTTTGGCTTGCACCCAACCGTCGATGTTTCGTTGTTTGCCACCGGAGATCGCCAAGGCGCCCGCGGGCACATCCTGCGTCAAGACGGTACCCGCTCCGGTGTAGGCGCCATCACCGACGTTGACCGGTGCGACGAACATCGTGTCGGACCCGGTGCGGCAGTGTGAGCCGACGACGGTCCGGTTCTTGTTCACACCGTCGTAGTTCACAAACACGCTCGAGGCGCCGATGTTGGTGCCCTCGCCGATGGTGGCGTCGCCCACATAGGTCAGGTGGGGCACCTTGGCGCCGGGCCCGATGTCGGCGTTCTTGGTCTCGACGAAGGTTCCGATCTTGCCGCCGTCACCCAGCACGCTGCCGGGTCGCAGGTAGGCGAAGGGGCCGACCTGTGTGTCGGCGCCCACCACCGCGTCGGTCGCGTGGGTTCGGATGATCGACGCGCCGGCCCCCACGGTCACGTTCGCAAGAGTGCTGTCGGGCCCGATCTGTGCCCCGGTCGCGACGTCGGTGGTTCCGAGCAGTTGGGTGCCGGGCGCGATGGTGACGTCCGGCTCGATCGTCACGTCGACGTCGATCCAGGTGGTACCCGGATCGATGATCGTGACGCCGGCCAGCATGTGGCGGGCGAGAACCCGGCGATTGAGTTCGGCGCCCAGGGTGGACAGTTGCAGCCTGTCGTTGCAGCCGGCGACCAGGGCGGCGTCGTCGATGTGCTTGGCGCGCACCACTTTAGAATGCCGGTTGGCGATCTCGATGACATCGGTGAGGTACAGCTCGTGCTGTGCGTTGTCGGGGGACAACTCAGCCAGGGCCCCCATCAGGGTCTGCGCGTCGAAGGCGTAGACGCCCGAGTTGACCTCGGTGATCTCCCGTTGCTGCTCCGTGGCGTCCTTCTGTTCGACGATCGCCGTGACCGCACCGTCCTGGGTTCGCAGAACCCGGCCGTACCCGGTGGGGTCTTCGGCTGTGGACGTGAGCACTGTCACCGCGGCACGGGGCGACGCGGTGTGGTCGCTGATCAGCGCATGAAGTGTCGGTCCGTCGAGCAGGGGGACATCCGCCGCGGTCACCAGCACGGTGCCGTCGAAGCCGTCGGGCAACGCCGACAGTCCGGCGCGCACGGCGTCACCGGTGCCGTTCTGCTGCTCCTGCACCGCCGTCACCACCTGGCGGCCCAACGTGGTGGCGATCTCCGAGCACGCGGTCTCGACCCGGGTGCGGTCGTGGCCGACGACGACCACCAGGTGGTCGGGAGCGATGTCGTCTGCGGCGTGCAACGCGTGGGACAGCAGCGTGCGGCCGGCGATGGTGTGCAGGACTTTCGGGGTCGCGGACTTCATCCGGGTGCCTGCGCCTGCGGCGAGAACCAGAACTGCGGTCGGTCCGGACGACGAAGGCGCGGATGCGGGGGCCGCGGACATAGAACTCCCATGCGGTTGGAAGCGGGGGAACGGCCCGATCCTACGCACCTTCGGAGGGGTCTTGATACAACTGGGTGAGTATCGACCGGGCAGCGCAGTGATGGTTCGGGCCGGCCGGGTAGACGAATCAGGTTTCTTCGACAAGGAGTTGTTTGTGAGCGAACAGAGAACGGCGATCGTGACCGGAGCGGCCCGCGGCATCGGCGCGGCGGTGGCCAAGCGTCTGGCCTCCGACGGCCTGGCGGTGGCGGTGCTGGACCTCGACGAGGGCAGTTGTGCCGACACCGTCAGGGCGATCACCGACGCCGGCGGCAAAGCCCTGGCCGTGGGCGCCGATGTCTCCGACGAGGACTCGGTGGCCGCCGCGGTCGAACGTGTCGCGAGCGAACTCGGTGCCCCGACCGTCCTGATCAACAACGCCGGCATCACCCGCGACAACCTGCTCTTCAAGATGCCCGTCTCGGACTGGGACGCGGTCATGAACGTGCACTTGCGCGGTGCTTTCCTGATGTCGCGTGCGGTGCAGCAGCACATGGTCGGCGCCAAATTCGGCCGGATCGTGAACCTCTCGAGCACCTCGGCCCAGGGCAACCGTGGCCAGGTCAACTACTCGGCCGCCAAGGCGGGCATGCAGGGGTTCACCAAGACCCTGGCCATCGAGTTGGGCAAGTTCGGCGTCACCGCCAATGCCATCGCCCCCGGGTTCATCGAGACCGAGATGACCGCGGCCACGGCCGAACGCGTCGGCGTTCCCTTCGAGGACTTCAAGAAGGCCGCTGCTTCGCAGATCCCGGTCGCGCGGACCGGTGTGCCCGATGACATCGCCCACACGGCCTCGTTCTTCGTCAGCGAAGGTGCCGGTTTCGTGTCCGGACAGGTGATCTACGTCGCAGGCGGCCCCAAGGACTGAGCTGTGCGCAGTCCGGACCTGTTGCGCTCGGGGTTCGGACGCGTGGCACAATCGTGAGCGCAATCCGCCATGGTGTAATCGGCAACACTCCTGATTTTGGTTCAGGCATTCTAGGTTCGAGTCCTGGTGGCGGAGCAATCTTTTGTAGCTCATCGAGTTCCTTTGATCTTCGCGATGGCACCGTGCGATATCCGTGCGCTACTGACTGCCCTTGTTGTCTCTGCAAAAGCGTTCTTGCGCGATGTAGCAACCGCTGCACTTCCAACGTTTTTTTTCGCCTACTACGAAACTTCTGATACTTTTCCGATCTGAAAACAGCGCTCAAACTGCTCGATGTGACTGAAATCACATTTTGCTTTGGACTGCAGTGCCAAAACCCCCTGACCATTGGTTTCCATTCAACCGATGTTGACCTAGAAGCGACCCTTGGCGGTTAGTAGCAGGCTTCTAGTGGACGTAGCGGGTTCGCCACTTGACACGTTCCGTTGGAAAGTCCGGGTGCGGTGCTACGATTGCGCCATGCCTGAAAGCAAGATCGACGAGATCGTCGCAGACCTACGCGCCTACGAGGCGTGGCTTGGTGTGGAGATGAAACGCGTCGGTCGAGCACTGAAGGCCCTCGCCGAGGATGACGTCGACAGCTCGGCCGCGCCGTCGACCAGCGCCATGTTGCTGGAGGTCTTCCAGAAGCACGGACCAACGCTGAGTATCTCGGAGGCGTATCACCTGGTGCGGCGCGCGGGGTGGTCTACAGATTCGAAGGACCCCATGAACGTGATTCGGGCGGCGATGGCCCGCATGGTGTCGACAGACGAACTTGTCCGCACGGACCAGCGGGGGAAGTATGCCCTGGCGAGTTACGCGGACGGTGGTTCGGACGCCGACGGTGACGACTTCGGGCTGCTGGGCGAGGATGATTCTGACCGTATGTACGACGCGCGACGTCTCGCGGAACCCGACGGGTGGGGTTCGGGCGGAGTCGTGACGATGCCGCAGCGCCTGCCATCCATCAACGACGAGGGGGACGACGAGCCACCATTCTGAGAGATCGAGTCTCGGAACTGCGCAAACTTGCCGGTTCAGCAGTCCCGAGACTCACGCGGACCAATCCGTGGCTATTAATTTGGGTCGCACCACGAGTGTATACACGTTGCGTGTTCGTGCAATGGATGTGTGCCTTCATCGGTGCGGCCGCCTCGATCAATGAAACCCTGGGTCTCCGAGGCGCCCGATGAAGGAACACAGACATGCGTTACACACTCTTGAAGCAGCTCGACAGCCGGTTCAACGGCTATGGCGTCATCTGGGAGGCCGAGTCCGAGAGCGGTCGGAAGGTCGCGATCAAGTTCATGAAGCCTGATCCCAACGACGCCGATCCGGCGACTACGGCGGCCCGCTTCCAGCGCGAGATTCGTTGCCAGACAACGCTGGCACACCCGAATCTCGTCAGCGTTCTCGATTCGAACACCTGCCCTGATCGTGGTCCGTGGTACGCGATGGAGTGGGCGGACCACTCGTTGCGGGATCTGTTGGTCGGCAACCCGACGGGGTTGCCGAAGGAACAGATCAGTCGGGTGTTCTCGCAGATCTTGCAGGGCATGGCGTACGCCCACCGTGAGGGTGTCTTGCACCGTGATCTCAAACCTGAGAACGTCCTGTTTTACAGGGGCCAGCCTCGTCTCGCTGACTTCGGTCTCGGTCTGCGCCTGACTAGTGAAAGCACGAGCCTCACTCAGTCCCATCTGGGCATGGGCACATGGGCCTACGTCGCGCCGGAGCAGATTTCAGATGCTCATTCCGTCGGTCCGACAGCTGATGTCTTCTCGTTGGGCCGCATGTTGTACGAACTCTTCACCGGCGAGCGGCCGTTCGCGCCCGACATCAGCAAGGTGCCGCCGGAGTTCCAGCACATCCTGCACAAGTGCCTCGCGAGGGATCCGGCAAGGCGATTCGAGGATGCGGGTGAACTGGCGGCTGCGTTCGATCAGGTGAACGCCGACTCGACCCTCTTGTCGCCGCCGGGCGTTCAGGCCAAGGAACTCATCGAGCTGGTTGTCGCCGGCGGCGGATCGTCGACCGTCAAGAAGCTCGCAGAGGTGTTCATGAAGAACCCCACGGACTCAAAGCTGTACCTGCAGTTCCTGGTGCCGTTGCCCGTGGCAGTGGTGAAAGCGCTCGCTCGGGACGCGCCGGCCGAGTTTAGACAAATTCTCGTCTACTTCGACGGCTTCGCGGCCGGCGACCACCCGTGGTCGTTCTGCGATAAGCTCGCCGACTTCATTAGGGCCGCCTTTCATGCAGTCGACGATCTGGCTACCCGAGAGCTCCTTCTCACCCGTCTGCTGATCCTCGGCGCGGAGCACAACCGGTTCTACGTCGGCGACGTGTTCGGCGAGGTCGTCGAGAAGGCCGTCCGTCTTCCGGGGTACGCGCAGGTCGTCGCCGACATCGTTCGCAAGAACCCGGAACATGTCGGTTTCGTGCGCGAAGGGTTGTTGAACTCGAGCATGCCCAAGATCGTGGTCGACGCCGTCGTGGGTCAGGCCGCGTAGCGGATCTCTCACCGCGGCTACGCGGGGCCGAGTGGCGACAACTCGACAGAACGACGATTCTCGGCGCGGGGCGCATACGGCCTATATTGTGGGCCACACGCAGGGTCGGCACGTGAATAGGAGGGACCGAGGTGACCGTCGACCGTCCCACCGCACACGACGAGAAGGTGCAACGCGCCCCGCGAGCCCGCATGACGGGAACGCAGCGGCGCCACCAGCTGATCGAGGTGGCCCGTGGGCTGTTCGCCGAGCGCGGTTTCGACTCGACCTCTGTCGAGGAGATCGCTCAGCGCGCAGGCGTCTCCAAACCTGTTGTGTATGAACATTTCGGCGGCAAAGAGGGTCTCTACGCCGTGGTGGTGGACCGCGAGATGGAAACCCTGTTGGGGATGATCACCTCCTCGCTCACCCAGAACCGGTCGAGGTTCCGGATCCAGCAGGTGGCCTTGGCCTTGCTGACCTATATGGAAGACCGCACCGAGGGATTCCGGATCCTGGTGCGCGGTACCCCCACAGCGGGCGAGACCGGTAAGTACTCGAGCTTGCTGACCGACGCCATCAGCCAGGTCGAGCACCTGCTGGCCAGTGATTTTCAGCGCCGCGACCGCGACCCGGCACTGGCGCCGCTGTACGCACAGGCCCTCGTGGGAATGGTGACCGTAACGGCCCAGTGGTGGCTCGACGTCCGTGAGCCGTCCAAGGAGGTGGTGGCCGCCCACCTGGTGAACCTCTGCTGGAACGGGTTGTCGCACTTGGAATCCGACCCACATCTCGTCGGTCCGGACTACACCGAGAAGGGGTAGCCCCCAGGCTGCTGTCGAGGACCGACTCGTCAGCTCAGCTGCAGGCTCCGTTTGCTCAGGCCCATCCAGAATCCGTCGATGATCTGCTGACCCTGCTGCTCCGGGTCGTCGCTCGCGCCCAGTGCCACGAACAGCGGCGACCAGTGCTCGACCGTCGGATGGGCGTACGGCATGCCCGGCGCCTCGGTCCGAAAACGCACCAGTGACTCCACGTCACCCGCGGCGAATCGTTCTGCGGCCCAACTGTCGTACTCCTTCGACCAGGTGGGTGCAGGGGCGTCGGGGCGTGGGTCGCGCAGGAACGGCAGCCCGTGTGTGGTGAACCCGGACCCGATGATGAGGACGCCCTGGTCGCGCAACGGGCGCAGTCGCCGGCCGAGGTCGAGCAACTTCTCGGGGTCGAGTGTCGGCAGCGACACCTGCAAGACCGGGATCTGCGCCTCCGGGTACATCACGGTCAGCGGCACATAGGCGCCGTGGTCGAGTCGGCGGTCGGTGTCGTGGTGGACTGCTTGTCCGTCGGGCATCAGCGCGGCGACCTGGCCGGCGAGGTCGACGGCCCCGGGTGCGTCGTAGCGTGCGCGATAGTAGTGCTCGGGGAAACCGCCGAAGTCGTAGGTCAGCGGCACGGTGGGATCGGTCGAACCGATGGTCAGCGGAGCGGACTCCCAGTGCGCCGAGACGATCAGGATCGCCGACGGCCTGGGCAGATCGCCGGACCACGCACGGAGTTCGCAGACCCACCGGGTGTCATTCACCAACGGCGGCGCACCGTGGCTGAGGAACAAGGCGGGCATGCGCGACACAGACATGACACTATCAACGCGGACCGCGGTCCGTTTAATCCCGGCGCTGGGTATTCAGGTAGGTGGATCGTCCGATTCGTTCACGTCCAGCTGCATCTGCACGCAATCGACCCACGCGCCGTGTTTGTAGCCGATCCGCCGCAACCTGCCGACGTCGTAGAAACCGGCCTTGGTGTGCAGTGCGATGGAGCCCGTACCGGGCACGTCGGCGATCACCGCGACGATCCGTCGGATCGATGTCGATCGCACCGCGTCGAGCAGCCCGTTCATCAACGCGGTTCCATAGCCCTTCCCGGTGTGGTCGGCGCTGAGATAGATGGTGTTCTCCACCGTCCAGGCGTACGCCTGTTTGACGCGATACTGCGCCACGTACGCGAACCCGACCACCGCGCCGGTCTCGTCCGAGGCGACGACAAACGGCATCCGCTGGGCGTTCAGATCCGCACGCTTGGCCTTCCAGTCGGCTGCGGACGGCGAGTCGTAGTCGAACGTGATCACCGTGTTCTCGACGTAGTGGCGGTAGATGTCGGCCACCGCAACACAATCCGGCGCGGTGGCCGGTCGGATCAACACACTCACAGACCGAACTCCGTGCCGGTCTCGCGCTCTGCGAACTCCCACAGCAGGCCGGCGGTCCGGAAGTCGCAGGCCTTCGGGGTGCGCCCGACCAGAACCGGATCGCCGCGCAGACCGAATCGACCGTCGGGTCCGACGTACGCCCCCGACGGCACATCGGGATTCATCGCGTACAGCGTGACCGCCGCGCCCTGTTCTGGCGTATTGGCGAGCACAGCGCCGGCGGCCTCGATCACCTTGTCCAGAGGTGCGATCCCGGTGACCCCGAGGATGCCGGTGGTGGCCCACCCCGGGTGAGCAATGGCAGTGGTGATCGTCGAACCAGCCTTGCGCAATCGACGATCGAGTTCGAGCGCCCACAACATGTCGGCCAATTTGGACTGGGAGTACGACGTGGGGCGTGTCCACGTGCGGCGCTCGAAATGTGGATCGTCCAGGTTGATCTCACCGGTCTTGTGCGACGTGGATCCGACGATCACGACACGCTCGGCGATCTGGGGCAGCAACAGGTTGGTGAGCGCGAACGGTCCGAGGAAGTTGGTTCCGAGCGCCATCTCGAACCCGTCGACGGTGGTCCGCCGCTCCGACGCCATCACGCCGGCATTGTTGACGAGGATGTCGAGCGGTCCGAGACCGTCAGCGCAGCGACGGACCGAGGACAGATCGGCGACATCGAGTTCGACGACCTCGGTGCGGGCGCCGCTGGTCTCGTCGGCGATCTGCTCGGCACGCTCCTTGCCGCGATCGAGATCGCGTACCGCCAGCACCACCTGGGCCCCGACACGCGCCAGTCCGCGCGCGGTTTCCCATCCAATGCCGTTCGTGGCACCGGTGACGACAACACGCTTGCCGTCCATACGTGGCAGGTTGGCCACCGACCAGCGGGTTTTCATGCGGCCTAGCGTAACTGCCCGGTCTCCGGCGACGAAGGTGTTGCCCGGGTTTCGTTCCGGTCCACGACGGTCCCGGCCCGGCGGCCCTTGTTCGCACCCGTAAACTGTTCGTGTGACTGGGCCCTCTGCTGCATTTTTCACGGGACAGCTGTCGGGTTTGGCGCAGATCGCGGCGTCGGACGTGGCCCTGACCGGAGTGGTGGCCCAGCTGGGAGCCCCGGAATTGGAGCTGGTGGGCCCACCCGCCGCCCGGCCGTTCCTGATCTCGGCCATGGCCGCGGCCTCCCCGGATCCCGTGCTCGTCGTCGCGGCGACCGGACGCGAAGCCGATGAGCTCACGGCCCAGCTCCGCGACATGATCGGCAAGAGGGTCAGCAACTTCCCGTCGTGGGAGACGCTGCCGCACGAGCGGTTGTCGCCGTCGGCGGACACGGTCGGTCAGCGGCTGCGAGTGCTGCATCGCCTCCGGCATCCCGAGGACAGCAGCTACGGCCCACCGCTGAGCGTGGTGGTCACCACCGTGCGTTCGCTGGTGCAACCGATGGCCCCGGGACTCGGCGACCTCGACGCGATCACCCTGCGTGAGGGAGCGGAGGTCGACTTCGATGCATTGATCGAGAAACTGGTCGAACTCGCCTACGCCCGTGTCGACATGGTCGGCAAACGAGGCGAGTTCGCGGTGCGCGGCGGCATCCTGGACGTGTTCCCGACCACCACCGATTACCCGGTGCGCGTGGAGTTCTGGGGCGACGAGATCACCGAGCAGCGTGCCTTTTCGGTTGCCGACCAGCGCAGTCAGCCCGAGGTGGACATGAAGCTCGTCCACATCCATCCGTGCCGGGAACTGCTGCTGACCACCGGGGTCCGGACTCGTGCGGCAGAGCTGGCAGGCGAGATAGCCGGGACCGGCAACGATGTCGAGCGTAGTTCGACCGGTCCGCTGGTGGAGATGCTCACCAAGCTCTCCGACGGGATCGCGACCGAGGGCATGGAAGCGCTGATCCCCGCACTTGTCCCAGGGCAGATGCAATTGCTCACCGAGGTGATGCCGGCGGGCACGCACGTGCTGGTCCTGGATCCCGAGAAGGTTCGTACCCGCGCCTCCGATCTCGCCCGCACCGGCGCCGAGTTCCTCGAGGCGTCGTGGACTGCTGCCGGTGGCGGGGCCGACGCCCCGATCGACCTGGGAGGCATCCTGCACCTGGAGGCCAGCGCATACCGGTCACTCGGTGAGGTCCACACGCAAACCGTCGAGGCCGAACGGCCGTGGTGGACGTTGAGTCCGATGGGAATGGGCACCGAACTCGCGGTCACGCCCGGGCCCGCACCCCGCGGAGACCGCGACGAACTCACCAAACCTTTGCCTCCCTGCGTCTTCACATCGGCGCAGGTAATCGCGCCGCTGTGGTCGCGGCCGGCGCCGGAACAGCCGAGCGCCTGGTGGAACGACTGGGCGAGGCCGAGGTGGCGGCACGGCTGGCCGAACCCGGCTCCGTTCCCGAGCCCGGCGTGGTGTCGGTGCTGCGAGGCGCGCTCACCTCGGGACTTGTGCTGCCCGATGCGGGCCTGGTGGTCGCCACCGAAGCCGACCTCACCGGTGCGCGGGTGACCGGCGCCCAGGACGGGCGACGACTTCCGGCCAAGCGCCGCAACCAGGTCGACCCACTGGCATTGAATGCCGGCGACATGGTGGTGCACGATCAGCACGGCATCGGCAAGTTCGTCGAGATGATCGAGCGAACGATCGGCGGCGCGCGCCGCGAATACCTGGTCATCGAATACGCACCGAGCAAGCGTGGTCATCCCGGCGACCGACTGTTCGTTCCGATGGACTCGCTCGATCAGCTGTCGCGGTACGTCGGCGGTGAGGCGCCCTCGCTCTCGAAGCTCGGTGGGTCGGACTGGCAGAACACCAAACGCAAGGCGCGCAAGGCTGTTCGGGAGATCGCCGGCGAACTGGTGCAGCTGTACGCCGCCCGGCACGCCGCGCCCGGATACGCTTTTGCACCCGACACCCCGTGGCAGCGGGAGATGGAAGACGCCTTCGGCTTCACCGAGACCATCGATCAGCTCACCGTGATCGGCGAGGTCAAAGGCGACATGGAGCGGCCCGTCCCGATGGACCGTGTGGTGGTCGGTGATGTGGGCTACGGCAAGACCGAGATCGCCGTCCGCGCGGCCTTCAAAGCCGTGCAGAGTGGCAAGCAGGTTGCGGTGCTGGTGCCCACAACCATTCTCGCGCAACAACATCTGCAGACGTTCACCGAACGCATGTCGGGGTTCCCGGTCACTGTGGCCGGCTTGTCACGTTTCACCGACACCCGCGAATCACGCAAGGTCACCGACGGTCTGGCCGATGGCAGCATCGACATCGTGGTCGGCACCCACCGATTGCTTGCCTCCGGTGTGCGGTGGAAGGACCTCGGCCTGGTCGTGGTCGACGAAGAACAGCGCTTCGGCGTCGAGCACAAGGAACACATCAAGGCGCTGCGTACCCACGTGGACGTGCTGACCATGTCGGCCACGCCGATTCCGCGAACGCTGGAGATGTCGATGGCCGGCATTCGCGAGATGTCGACCATCCTGACCCCGCCCGAGGAACGGCACCCGGTTCTCACGTATGTCGGTGCCTATCAAGCGAAGCAGGTTGCGGCCGCGATCCGGCGTGAGTTGCTGCGTGATGGTCAGGTGTTCTACGTGCACAACCGGGTGAGCACCATCGACAAGACCGCGGCGTCCATCAAGGAGATGGTGCCCGAGGCCAGGGTCGTGGTGGCACACGGCCAGATGGGCGAGGACCTTCTCGAGCGCACGGTCACGGGTTTCTGGGACCGCGAATACGACGTCCTGGTGTGTACCACCATCATCGAGACCGGTCTCGACATCTCGAACGCCAACACCCTCATCGTCGACCGCGCGGAAGTGCTCGGACTGTCGCAGCTGCACCAGTTGCGCGGCCGCGTCGGTCGCAGCCGCGAACGCGGTTACGCGTACTTCCTGTACAACGGCGACAAGCCGCTCACCGAGACCGCCTACGAGCGGTTGTCGACGATCGCGCAGAACAACGAATTGGGCGCCGGCATGGCCGTCGCCCTCAAGGACCTCGAATTGCGTGGCGCCGGAAACGTTTTGGGTGCCGAACAGTCAGGCCACGTCGCGGGGGTCGGGTTCGACCTCTACGTGCGACTCGTCGGCGAGGCGGTGGAGGCCTACCGGGCGGCAGCGGACGGCCGACCGATCGCGACCGAGGAAGACCGCGAGGTGCGGATCGATCTGCCGGTGGATGCCCACATCCCGGTCGATTACGTCGATTCGGACCGGTTGCGCCTGGAGGCATACCGCAAGTTCGCCGCCGCGGACTCGGCCGAGGAGATCGGCGGGGTGGTGGACGAACTGGTCGACCGTTACGGTCCGCTACCCGAAGAGGTCGCACGGCTGGTGTCGGTGGCCAAGTTGCGGATGCTGGCGCGCGAACTCGGGGTCAAAGAGGTGGGTGTGGCCGGCAGCCAGATCAAGATCGCGCCGCTCAAACTCATGGATTCCCAACAGGTCCGGCTCAAGCGGATCTACCCGAGCGTGGTCTATCGCGCGACCACCGGCGTGGTCGGCCTGCCCATCCCACGTACCGGCGGCATCGGCAGCGACCGGGTCCGCGACGTCGAGTTGGTGCAGGTGGTCGCAGACCTCCTGCTGGTTGTCGACGGTCGCACCCCGGGCTCGGTCAACATGCGTGCGGCCGTTCCTTCGGCGGCCGGCACGGCAGGTGGCACGTGACCGAACGGCCCAGCGGCTGGGAACTTCTCGCGGCCGTCGAGCTGATGGACCGACTGCGTCGCGACGGCCCGTGGGAGCGGGAGCAGACGCATGAGTCGCTGCGCCGGTACCTCGTCGAAGAGACCTACGAACTGCTCGACGCCATCGATTCCGGCGACCGCGACCACCTTCTCGAGGAATTGGGCGACATCCTGCTGCAGGTGCTCTTCCACGCCCGGATCGCGGCCGACCGGTCCGGTGACCCCTTCGACATCGATGATGTGGCACGAGCTTTCACCACGAAGATCTCGGCTCGCACCCAGGGTGTGCTCAGCGGGAACGACATCGACCTGCAGACCCAACTCGAGGAATGGGAGACCCGGAAGGCGGCGGAGAAGGCCAGGGGATCGGTACTCGACGGCATCGCCACCGGTCAGCCGGCCCTGGCGCTGGCGCAGAAGGTACTCGAACGCCTTGCCGCTGCCGGTTTTCCGGACGACCTCGTTCCCGACGCAGTACGTTCTGTCCGGGTGGTTGCCGACGGGCCGAGTGTCGAGGACGCCCTGCGCGCAGCGGTTCTGCAGTTCATGGCCGACATCCGCATTGCCGAGGCCGCAGGGCCCGGGCCGAGAACACCGGAGTTCTGGCGCACCAACCTCCCCCGATGATGTGCCCTTATGGCGAGCATTCCTGCAGGTGGCGTCCGCCAAAACCGCACAACATCGGAGGGCTGGGCTATTCGAAGAGGCTCTGACCCCAGTATTCGCCCTCGTTGACCCCGGGTGGGCAGGCGAACACTGCACTGCCGGTGTGCATCAGATACTCCATCATCGCGTCCTTGGTGGAGAGTGCACGCTGCATGGGGACGAACTGCTTGTGCGCGTCGCGGCAATAGGCGATGAAGAACAGACCGGCGTCGAGGTGTCCGAAGCCGTCTGAACCGTCGGTGAAGTTGTAGCCGCGGCGCAGGATCCGCACGCCGTTCAGGTTGTTCGGATGTGCCAGGCGCACATGGGCATTGCGAGCGATGAGCGGGCCGGTGCCGTCACCGATCGCGAAGTCCGGTTCGTCGAATTCGTCTACCTTGCCCAGAGGGGCGCCGTTGCCTTTGAAGCGGCCGACGATCTGTTCCTGTTCCAGGAGCATCGCCCGGTCCCACGGTTCGATGTCCATCCGGATACGCCGGGCCACCAGGTACGACCCGCCGGTCATCCACTGTGCGCCGGCGGGGTTGTCGCCCTCGGCCACCCAGACGTGCTCGTCGAGGGCCTTGGTGTCGGTGGCCTTGATGTTGGCCGTTCCGTCCTTGAAGCCGAACATGTTCCGCGGTGTCGCCTGCGATGTGGTGGTCGACGACGTGCGACCGAACCCGAGCTGCGACCACCGCACGCTCACCACGCCGAACCCCATCCTCGCCAGGTTCCGGATTGCGTGTACCGCCACCTGCGGATCGTTCGAGCAGGCCTGAACGGCGATGTCGCCGAAGCTGCGAGTGCGCTCGATGGCGTCGGCGACAAAGGGTGGGAGGTCGACCAGCGCAGCGGGTTTGCGGTCGGCGATGCCGAAGCGGTCCACCCCGGCGGGATTGGACGCGCTCGGCCCGAACAGGCCGGGCCCGAAGCCGATGGTGAGCGTCAACGATGCAGCGGACAGGCCGATGGCCTCGCCGGTGTCGGCGGGGGGCGTGTAGTCGCCCATGTCGAGAGCACCGCCTTCGACGGTGTCGAGACCGCGGGTCATCCGCTCGGCCGCGGCGGTCCAGCGTCGCAGCATGTCCACCAGCTCTTCTCGGGAGTCGGTGATCACGTCGAACGAGGCGAAGTGCAGGCGGTCCTGGGCCGCGGTGATGATCCCCGCCTGACGTTCGCCGTAGAACGGGACGACGTGGGCGTTGGCGTCGGCCTGCGATTCGGCTGCGGTTGACCGTCCGACCGCAGCGCCGCCGACGGCCGCAGCTGCGACCGCACCCACGCCGGCAGCACCCAGCACCACCCGGCGGGTCACGCCGGAATGATGTCGGGGCTGCTCGGACGGGGTGTCGGCCGGCTTGTCGGCGGCCCGCTTGTCGTCGGGTCCGTCCACTACTGACCCATCACGAGCCCCGGAACCAGGCTCAGGCTCTGCGACAGCGCATCGATCTGGTCGGAGAACGCCTTGCGCGCCTCTTCGGGCACCTGGTCGTACGACTTGTATCCGTCACCTTCGCGGTACTGCTCGACGGACTGCCGGACGGTGGCGAACTGTGCCGTGATCTTGTCCATCAGTTCGGGATTCTTGGCGGCGATGATGGGCTGCATCGCAGCGATCAGCGTCTCGGAACCATCGACGTTGGCTGCGAAATCCCAGAGGTCGGTATGGCTGTAACGATCTTCCTCGCCCCCGACCTTCGTGGCCGCGACCTCATCGATGAGCGCCTGCGGACCCTTGACGAAAGAGCCTGTCTCGAAGGTGAAGTCGGGCTTGTCGACCTCGGTCTTGAGTTCGTTCACGTTGGCCAGCAGTTCGTCCGCGGCCTTGTCTGCCTCGGTTTTGTTGTCTGTCTTCTGGGCGTTGTCGAAGTCGGCCTGGGTCACATCACCGGGGTTCTCGCCCACATCGGACTGCTGCGGCGGCCACAGGAAACGCTCGAGACGGTGGAAACCGGTGAACGGCTGGGCGCCGTCTTCGGTGTCATCCCACCGCATGTCGATTGCGGGGTCGAGGTCGGGGAACGACTCGGCAACCGGCTCGATCCGCTCGAAAAATGTGCGGGTGAGGCCGAACTGCGCCTTCGCGGCCTCCAGGTCACCGGACTTCACGGCCTCGACGAAGGTGGCGGTCTGCGCGGCGAACCCGTTGACCTGCCCGCGCACGTAGTCGAGGTAGCTGGCCTTGGCCTGTTCGACGTCGGCCGGGGCCTTGGCTTTTTCCTTCGTCTCCCCGGTGACCTCGAGTTGCTTGCGGATACCGGTGCCCACCATGCCCGGTTTGCATGCCGTCTCGTACGTGCCGGGTTCGACGATCTCGACCGTCAGCTTTCCGGTCAGACCGGGACCGATGTTCTCGACCTCGCCGAGCACCCGATTGTTGTTGCCGTACACGTAGAACTCGGTGATCTTGTTGCCGTTGTTCGTCACGTTGAACGACACGTCGCCGGTCTGGGCGTCGGTGGCCGCGAGGTCGCAGCTCTCATCGGTGGAGGTCACCGCGATGTCACCTTCGGACGGCTCCGATTTGTCGGTGCATGCCGCGAGGAACACGGGGCCGGCGACAGCCGCGCACATGAGTGCAACGACTTTCGTGGCTCGGGTGGGATTCTTCAAGGGGGTGCTGCCTTTCTTGGGTGGCGCGAGGAGGCCGGGCGTCGATCAGACGGTGGCCGAGGTGGGGGTCGGTGCCGGGGGAGTGGCGGGATTCTTGCGCCTTGTCGGCCACAGGAACGCGGTCATGACGATGACGAGGTAGGCCGCCCAGCCGACCACCTGGAGCACGGTGGGATCGGGCCGGAAGTTGAAGATGCCGGCCAGAACCGTGCCGTACCAGGACGTCTGGTCGTAGTGGTCGGTGATGTCGAAGGCGATGTTCGACAATCCCGGGATCCAGTTGACGGTCTGCAGTGCTCGGATCGCGTAGGCGAGCATCCCGGCGGCCACGAACACCAGGAACGCGCCGGTGTAGGTGAAGAACTTCTGGAAGTTGATCCGGACGGTGCCCTGGTACAGGAGGACGGTCAGCGCCACCGCCCCGACCACGCCGATGATCAGACCGATCAGTGGCCAGTTGCTTCCCGATGTGTTCTCCGCGTACCCGACCATCAAAAGGGCGGTCTCGACGCCCTCGCGACCGACGGCCAGGAACGACAGCAGGACAACCGCGCCGGCCCCCACTTCGAGGGCCCGGGTCATCGACTGCCTGAGTTCACCGGAGATTGACGCCGCGGCCTTCTTCATCCACAGCACCATGAACGTCACGATGACCACTGCGGCCAGTGACGTCACTCCCGCGATCGCTTCAGCGGTGAGTCCGGTGAGGGTGGAGGTGCCGTAGTGGATGGCCGCGAAGATGATCAGCACCATGGCGACCGCGGCGCCCACCCCGAGCCACACCCATTTCAGGGCGTCGCGGCGGTCGGACTTCACGAGGAATGCGACGAGGATCATCACGACGATCCCGGCTTCGAGGCCCTCACGAAGACCGATCAGCCCACTGCCGAACAGCTGTGTTCCCACCGATGGTGCCGAGCCGGTGTCAGCCAGGTTCACGGTGCGGACTCCTCGTGCGTCAGATTAGGGTCGCGTTGCCTAATTCGGCGATCGTACAGCCAGATTGCAGGAACTCCGAGTGGCTCCCGAGAGTTGGTTGGCTGGGTGTGCACGCGCGTTACCTGCGAATACGGACATATCGGGCATAGTGGCCGGGGCGGGTGCCGGGGCACCGGCGATTCGTTGCCCTGTCGCCGGAGATGTGTCGGGCACAGTGGGTGTGTGACCGGTGAGCGGTTGACGAAGACGGAAGTGAGGATGACGGTGGTGCCTTCGCGACGGCGAGGTTTCCGAATCGGGGTGCGGTCGACCGCCGGACGGACAGTGGCTGTCACGGCCATCGCCTCGGCGATGTTCCTGACCGCGGGCTGCCTCGATCTGCCGTCGAAATCGAAGGTCGCCATCCCGGAGGGCATCCCGCCCAATCCGGGTGCGCCCGTTCCCTACATCGACATCAACACCCCCGGACGCACGGCAGAACTGCTGCGCGACTGGGCGACTCCCATCTCAGAACAGACCCGGATCCCGTTGGTGGCACTGGAGGCGTACGGCAATGCCGCGGAGATCCAGCGCCAGCAACACCCCGAGTGCGGCATCACCTGGACCACTCTCGCCGGGATCGCCGGGGTCGAGAGCAAACACGGGCGCTACCGCGGAGCCGACATCGCGGCGAACGGAGACGTGTCCCCGGAGATCCGTGGTGTTCCGCTCGACGGGACGCAGGGCAACGCGACCATCAATGACACCGACGGCGGCGTGCTCGACGGCGACGACCAGCTCGACCGCGCGATGGGGCCTTTCCAGTTCATCCCCACCACGTGGGAACGCTTCGGCGTCGACGCCAACGGTGACGGGCGTGCCGACATGGACAACATCGACGACGCAGCGCTGTCTGCGGCGCGCTACCTCTGCGTGTCCGGCGGCGACATGACCACTCCCGAGGGTTGGGAGAACGCGGTCAAGGTCTACAACAACTCGATGCAGTACGTACTGGATGTCCGCGACCACGCCAACGCCTATTCGGTCAACGTCGCCTACTGATTCCCCCCGTCTCGAATTCGCGCCGTCTCGATTTCCCACCCTCCCGGTCGGTGAGTCAAGTCGGTATGGCGAGGGGTTGGGCACTAGTCTTTGTAGCGATACTCGCCGCACCCGCGATGGTGCGTGCGCTGAACGTGGAGTGACATCCCAACTCGAAGGAGATATGCCGTGGCCAGCATCGATCAGGTCGGAGCGCGCGAGATTCTCGACTCGCGGGGCAATCCCACAGTCGAGGTGGAGGTGGTACTGGACGACGGCACCTTCACCCGCGCTGCGGTGCCTTCCGGCGCATCGACCGGTGAGCACGAGGCAGTCGAGCTGCGCGACGGCGGCGACCGCTACGGCGGCAAGGGTGTCACCAAGGCGGTCGAGGCCGTCCTCGGGGAGATCGCTCCCGCTGTGATCGGCATCGAGGCAGACGATCAGCGTCTCGTCGACCAAGCACTGCTGGACCTGGACGGCACGCCGGACAAGTCGCGACTGGGCGCCAACGCGTTGCTCGGAGTGTCGCTTGCCGTGGCCAAGGGCGCCGCCGAGTCTGCCGGTCTGCCGCTGTTCCGCTACCTCGGCGGACCGAACGCCCACATCCTCCCCGTGCCGATGATGAACATCCTCAACGGCGGCGCACACGCCGACACCGGCGTCGACGTCCAGGAATTCATGGTCGCGCCGATCGGTGCAGCGACGTTCAAGGAGTCACTGCGCTGGGGCGCCGAGGTGTACCACTCCCTCAAGTCCGTGCTCAAGGCCAAGGGTCTTGCCACCGGGCTGGGCGACGAGGGCGGCTTCGCCCCCGACGTGGCCGGTACCCGCGCAGCTCTGGAACTCATCAGCGAGGCCATCGGCAAGACGGGTCTCAAGCTCGGCACCGATGTGGCCCTGGCCCTGGACGTGGCGGCCACCGAGTTCCACACCGAGGGAACGGGTTACGCCTTCGAGGGCAAGACCCACACTGCTGCCGAGATGGCCGACTTCTATGCGGCACTGATCACCGAGTTCCCGATGGTCTCCATCGAGGACCCCCTGTCCGAGGATGACTGGGACGGCTGGGTCGCCCTCACCGAATCGATCGGCGACAGGATCCAGTTGGTCGGCGACGACCTCTTCGTCACCAACCCCGAGCGCCTCGAAGACGGCATCAACCGCGGTGCGGCCAACGCGCTGCTGGTGAAGGTGAACCAGATCGGCACCCTGACCGAGACCCTCGACGCTGTCGCGCTGGCACACAACAACGGCTACAAGTCGATGATGAGCCACCGTTCCGGCGAGACCGAAGACACCACCATCGCCGATCTGGCAGTGGCGTGCAGCTGTGGCCAGATCAAGACCGGCGCACCCGCCCGCAGCGAGCGCGTCGCGAAATACAACCAGCTGCTCCGCATCGAAGAAGGCCTCGGCGACGCCGCCCGGTACGCCGGTGACCTCGCCTTCCCGCGGTTCTCCTTCGAAGGCTGATCGGTACCGAACGGGTTGATGGATCGATGATGATGGCCGAGAGACGAAACCGGAGGCGAGGCGGCTCCGATGCGCCCCGTGGGAACCGGAGACGGACCTCGGCCGACGTGAAGCACGGGCCATCGCGCTCCGGGTCACGAGGTGCGCCCAGTCCTGGGCCCGCCCGTTCCCGGAGCGCGAATAGGCAATCCGCGGCATCGTCGACGGCGTTCCCCCGTACCGCGTCGGCACTCTCCTCGCGGTGGGAGAACATCAACCCGAAGCGGGCAGTGGTACTCGCGGCGGTTCTGAGTCTTCTGGCGCTGACCTTGGCGGTGCCCATGCGGACGTACTTCTCGCAGCAGACCGAGTTCGACGAACTCCGCGCCAGCAACGCTCAGCTGCAGGTGCAGGTGCAGGAGTACGAAGAGAAGGTGGCCGAGCAGAACGATCCGGCCTACATCGAAGCGCAAGCCCGCGAGCGTTTGCAGTTCGTGATGCCGGGGGAGAAGCCGCTGCTCATGCAGTACCCGGTTCCTCCCGAGAAGACAGAAGAAGAACGTGAAGCCGAGAGGGTGGCGGCCAACCCTTGGTACACGACCCTGTACAACTCGATCTCGGTTCCCGAGAAGTGATGACGGAGCCCGAGCAGGGGTCAGAAGCGGGTTCGGCTGTCTCGCAAGAAGATCTGGACGCCGTTGCCGAGCAGCTCGGCCGGGTGCCGCGCGGGGTGCTGGAGATCAGCTACCGCACGCCCGACGGCCGGCCCGCCGTGGTCAAGACGGCGCCGCGACTGCCCGACGGCACGCCGTTCCCCACGCTGTACTACCTCACCGACCCGCGGCTCACAGCCGAGGCCAGCCGTCAGGAGTCGGCCGGGGTGATGCGTGACATGACCACCCGTCTCGCCGAGGACCCGGAGTTGGCCGAGCACTACCGGCGAGCGCACGAGTCCTATCTCGCCGAGCGTGACGCCATCGAACCGCTCGGCACAGACTTCACCGGCGGCGGGATGCCGCAGCGCGTCAAATGCCTGCACGTCCTCATCGCGCACTCGCTCGCCAAGGGTCCGGGGGTGAACCCTCTCGGCGACGAGGCGGTCTCCCTTGCCGCAGACGCCGGCCTGCGAGGCACCGCGGTACCGGCGGATTGGCCGCGGACGCCGGCAGGGGACATCCCGGAATGACCCAGGTTGTCGCCGCGGTCGACTGCGGCACCAATTCCATCCGCCTGCTGGTGGCGCGCGGCGGCGATGGCGGTCTCGTTGATCTCTACCGCGAGATGCGTGTTGTCCGTCTGGGCCAAGGAGTCGACGCGACGGGCGCATTCGCCGCCGAAGCCATCGAGCGCACGCGGCAGGCTCTGGCCGAGTACGTGGATGTGATGAAGGCGCATGGCGTGAGCGCTGTGCGTATGGTCGCCACCTCGGCCACGCGTGACGCGGCGAACCGGGATGACTTCTTCGCGATGACCCGGGAACTGCTCGGCGAGGTGGTTCCGGGCGGTGTGGCCGAGGTGATCACGGGCGACGAGGAAGCCCGATTGTCGTTCGCGGGGGCTGTGGGCGATCTCGATCCGGCGCAGGGCCCGTTTGTTGTCGTCGACCTCGGTGGGCGGTTCCACCGAGGTGGTCGTCGGTGACGAGCAGGGAGTGCACTCCGCATACTCGGCGAACGTCGGTTGCGTGCGGTTGACCGAACGGTGCCTGCACAGCGACCCGCCCACGAAATCCGAGATCGACGAGGCCCAGAAGGTCATCAAAGAGCTTCTGGCGGAAGCCTTTACGCACGTATCGGTGGCCGGTGCGCGCACCTTCGTCGGTGTCGCGGGCACCATGACCACCCTTGCCGCATTGGCTTCGGGTTTGCCCGAGTACAACCCGGAGATCATCCATCTGTCCCGAGTGGGCTTCGACGACCTCGCCCGTGTCTGCTGGGATCTGGTCGCGATGCCGCGCGCCGAGCGGGCCGCTCTGGGGCCGATGCACGAGGGCCGGGTCGACGTCATCGGTGGCGGGTCACTGGTGACGCTGGAACTGGCCCGGGTGATCGCCGAACAGAGCCCGATCCGGGAGATGGTCGTCTCCGAGCACGACATCCTCGACGGAATCGCGTTGTCGCTCCTCGCTAAGAGCTGACCTGTTCACCGGCGGGTCGCTGGAGCGAGATGTTGTTGCACGCCTCGCAGACACTCTCGGGGATGACGCCGCGGCGTTGCAGGAAGCCGAAGATGGTGCATCCGAGGCAGAATCCGAGCGCCGATTCGAGCAGGGCTGCGACGATGAGAATGCCGGTGACGATCTGCGCGGCAAGCCCGAGTCCGAGAAGCGCCAGGATCAACGCCGCGCCGCTGGCGACAAGCCCGATGGTCTGGGCGAATCGTTTGGGTGGCCCGGGGACCAGCTTTGTCCTCTTGATCAGATACGGCACGATCACCCGCACCGACAACTGACCGAACGGTGACAGAGTCGGGCCGGACGCGACACGTAAGGCGAACCCGATCGCCAACAGCGCGTAGACGACGGGGTTGTTCACCGCGACGGCGACGACGGCCAGGACCACGACCAGCCCGGCGGTGGATCGGGCAGCGTAGTCATTGACCGGATTGGGAAAAGTCAGCACAGAGAACAGGCTACGGACCCATCACCCGATCGCCCACCATTGGACTCACCCTGCCCGAAACCCCGAATTGGTGGGTTCTGGTGGGCGTGATCTGGTCAAACGCCCGCCCGAACCCACCATCATCGGGCTTCGGCGGCGAGCCGGGCTTCCTCGAGCTCAGCGATACGCTCCTGCTCTTCGGCATGCTTGCGCACCGCACCCAGCCCGGGCAGCAGGAAGCTCGCCGCGGCACACAATGCGTAGCCGCAGATGGGAACCCACGCAGCAATCGACAACGCGTGCAACAACTCTGGCTGTGAGTAGCGTCCCGCCTCCCCGAAGAACAGCACACCGGTGACGGCGACGCCGACTGCGCCGCCGATCTGCGCGAACGTGTTGAGAGTGCCGGACGCCGCTCCCGAGTCCTCCACGTCGACAGTCGACAACGCGATGTCGAGCAGGGGAACCAGCATGATGGTCAGGCCCAGCCCGGCCAGACCCATCGGGATGACGGTGTCCCAGCTCGAGAAGCCCTCGTCCGCGGACCGGATCGTGGCGATGGTCCAGGCGGTTCCCGAGCTCATCATCAGCCCCCCGATCAGCGGAAGGTTCCGGCCGAGACGTGTGGTCAGTGCGGCTGCGACACCGGCGGCCAACACCGCCCCGATGCTGAAGGGCAGTGTCATCGCGCCGGCCGCGATGGCCTCGAATCCGAGACCCACCTGCACGTAGAGGGCGAGGATCAGGAAGAACGAGGTGATCGACCCCTGGAAGAGGAACTGGATTGCCGATCCGCCCACGAACCCGCGGTTACCGAACAGGCGTAGGGGGATCAGCGCGTCGGTGATCGTCCGCCGCTTCTGCTGGAAGACGAACGCGGTCAGCACCACAGGCGACAACGCCATCAGAACGAATGACCAGGCGGGCCAACCGAGCTGGCGGCCCTCGACGAGTGGGTAGACGAGCAGCAGCACGCCGCCCACTGCCAGCACCACACCGACGATGTCGAGGTCGCGGACTTCCTCGGATTTGGTGTTGGGGACCAGGAAGAACCCGGCGATCGCGATGACGATGCCGATCGGCAGGTTGATGAAGAAGATGGAGCGCCACTCGCCGCCGATGGGGTTGTTGGTGACCAGCCAGCCGCCGAGGACCGGTCCGATCACCGCCGCCATGGCCGTGATGGTTCCCAGGATGGCGAAGATCGGTGCGCGCTCTTTGGGGCGGTACAGCGCCTGCACACTGGCGAGCACCTGCGGAACCATCAATCCGGCGAAGAATCCCTGCAGTACACGCGAGGCGACCAGGATGCTGCCGGTCTGGGCGGTGGAGGCCAGCACAGACGCGAGGGTGAATCCGATGATTCCGATGAGGAAGATCCGTTGGCGGCCGTAGCGGTCGCCGAGCCGGCCGGCGGTGATCAGAACGCCCGCGAACGCCAGGACGTACCCGCCGACAAGCCACTCGATCTGTGCCGGGCTGGCGCCGAGATCGTCCCGGATGGACGGAATGGCGACATTGACGATCGTGACGTCCATCAGATCCATGAACATCGCGAAGGTCAATATCGCCATCGCGAGATTGCGGCGTTTATACGTCGGGTTTGTCATCCCGAGCTTTCTTCGCCGCTTCCCGCATCTCGATACCGTCGGAGATCAGGTCGCCGATCTCTCGTGTGACATCGATGACCGCTCCGGTGATGATCGAGGCGATCCGTCCCACCCGGTGGGCGGTCGACTCGATCATCTCCTGGGCTGTGTCTTTGTTTCGCTCGAATCGCGAGACCATGGGACCCTTCCGTGTCTGCGCTGACAGCGGCCCAGCCCCTGGTGACGGATGCTAAGCGGCGACTTTGGACTCGACCTTAACACTGAACTGGGCGTCATCTGCCACCAGGAAATTCGGAAGTGACAGACGCGCGATCTTGCGCCAGGTCGAGCCGATCTGGTGGCTGAAACTGCCGGTGTTGTAAGGCAATCCGTATCGTTCGCACAGTTCCTTGACCTCGCCTGCGATCTGCGGGTACCGGTTGGCCGGGATGTCCGGGAACAGGTGGTGCTCGATCTGGTGCGACAGGTTGCCGCTCATGATGTGGAACAGGGGTGTGCCGGTGATATTGGCCGACCCAAGCATCTGCCGCAGGTACCACTGGCCGCGGGTCTCGTTCTCGGTCTCTTCCTGGGTGAAAGTCTGTACGCCCGAGGGGAAGTGGCCGCAGAAGATGATCGAGAAGGTCCACAGGTTACGGATGAGGTTGGCGCTGGCGTTGCCGATCAGCGTCGTGACGAAGAACGGTCCGGTGAGCGCCGGGTAGACCACGTAGTCCTTGAGGACCTGGCGGCGGGCTTTGCGCCACATCCCCTTGGCGAGACCCTTGATGTCGGTCCACTTGCGCTTGCCCTGGACGATGTTCTCCACCTCGAGGTCGTGCAGCATCACACCCCACTCGAACAGGACCATCAGGGCGCTGGCCCAGATCAGGTTGCCCAGGTAGTAGGGGTTCCAGTTCTGGTCGCGGTCCATGCGCAGGATGCCGTAGCCGATGTCGCGGTCCTGGCCGACGATGTTGGTGAAGGTGTGGTGCATGTAGTTGTGGCTGTGGCGCCACTGGTCGGCGGGACAGACTGTGTCCCACTCGAACTCGCGCGAGTTCAGGCTCTGCTCACGCATCCAGTCGTACTGGCCGTGCATCACGTTGTGGCCGATCTCCATGTTGTCGAGGATCTTCGACACGCTCAGTGCCCCGACTCCGGCGAGCCAGGCCGGCGGGATGAACGGGAAGTACATGAGTGCGCGGCCCGCGACCTCGAGGGTGCGCTGAGCCTTGATGATCGAGTAGATGTATTCGCGGTCGGCTTCGCCGAGGTCGGCGACGACCCGTGCTTTGAGGGCGTCGAGCTCGCGACCGAGTTCGTCGACCTGATCGTCCGTGAGAACCAGTTGAGTGCTTGTCATGAGGACTCCTGAATGTGGTGGGTGGACGTTGGCGGGCGGGCGTCAGATGTCGATGACGCAGTCGCCGACGGGCGCGCTGATGCAGAGCTGGATGTGCTTGTCGGTTTCGCTGTCGGTCTCACCGGTGAGGATGTTCTTCGTCAGCCCGGACTTCTTGACCGCACTGCAGGAGAAGCAGATCCCCATCCGGCAGCCGAACTCGGGTGACAGGCCGGTGTTCTCTGCCTGCTCGAGAATCGACGAGCCGTCGTTGTCGGTCTCTTTGCCGCTCCCGGCGAATTGCAGCCGACCGTGCGCCGGAGCGCCGTCGTCGGCTGCCGGGGTCACCAGTACGAACTGCTCGGTGTGCAGCCGTTCCTCGGCGCCGTTGGCACCGAGGTGATCGGTGACGGACTCGTGCAGTGCCGGAGGCCCGCAGAGGAACACCTCGGTGGTGGCGAGATCCACAGCGGAGAGGTGTTCGGCGCAGAAGTACGTGCGCGCCGAACCGCCGGCCGACTGCTCGTCGCCGGGTCGGGTGAAGTGGGTGGTGATCGTCCAGTCGGGGCGGGCAGCGGCGATCGAAGCCAGCGCTTCGGCGTAGGGGTGGTCCTGCGGACCGCGCGCATAGTGGACGAACGTGACGTTGCCCTGGTGCTTTTCGTCAACAAGTGTTCTCAACATTGAGAGCACGGGTGTAATGCCGCTTCCGCCGCTGATGAACAGCATCGAATCGGGACGATCCGACGGCATCGTGAACGTCCCGGTGGCCGGCTGGAGGCCGAGGACCTGGCCCGCCTGCGCGTTGTCGCGCAGGTGCTTGGAGACGAATCCGTCGTCGTGCGCGGTCAGGGTCAGCTCGATGACATCCTGGCGTTTCGCGCTACTGGCGGGTGAGTAGCAACGGCTGTGCCGAACACCGTTGATCACGGTGCTGAGCTGCACGAATTGCCCCGGTTCAAAGCCCGTCCACTGACGGGTCGGCCTGAGGATGAGGGTTACCGATCGCGGCGAGCGGCGATCGACCCGTAGTACTTCGGCCCGAAGATCACTCCAGGTGATGCGAGGGTCGAACAGTTCGAGATAGCGGTCCACAGGGTGGGGCGTCAGGGCTACTTCGAGCACCGAGCCGAGAATTCCGGAGAGTGACTTCGGCATCCGCACTTCCTTCCGTTCAGTGAACAACTGTACACAAACAGTGTCGCATCCCAGGGGTCGGCGAAGTCAAGGGTTCGCGGTGTAACCGCCATCACCTTCTGCAGGTCTTTCGCAGCGCGGGCCGGACGCGGTACCCGGATCGGCCGGTGCACGGACGTACACTGACCTGCGTGTCGCGGAGTTCGAAACACCACAGTTCGAGTAGCCGAAGTGCTGCACGTCGTGACTCGGCCTCCACCGAACGAATTGCCGACGCGACGCGGACGCGAGCCGAACAAAAGAGCCGCACTCGACAGGCATTGCTCGATCAGACCCTGGAGTTGGTGGGAGAACGCAGCTTCTCCTCGATCAGCCTGCGTGAGGTCACCAAACGTGCGGGCATCGTTCCGACTGCGTTCTATCGCCACTTCGCGTCGATGGAAGAGGTCGGTGTCACGCTCGTCGAAGACGCGATGCGGACCTTGCGCAGGATGTTGCGAGAAGGACGTCGTGACCTCGCAGCGCGAGCAGCGGTGCCGACGGCGAAAGAGTCGCTGGCGGTGCTGGTCCGGCAGGCGCACGCCAACGAAGCACAGTTCCGGTTTCTGGTCCGCGAACAATACGGCGGTATCAGTGAGGTCCGCCGCGCCATCGACACCGAACTCAAGTTGTTCTCGCGCGAGCTCGCCATCGATCTCTCGCGCATCCCGGAGCTGTCCGAGTGGCCCGCCGACGATCTCGAGCTCGCCGGCGACCTGATCGTGACGGTGATGCTGCACGCGGTTGCCGAATTGGTCGAACTCGATCGCCGCAACACCCAAGAAGAGGCAGACCTCATCGAGCGGACCGAGAAGCAGATCGTGATGATCTTCTTGGGGATGGGGAGTTGGCGGCCCGCGGAGACGGAGCGGAGCGGAGCTCGACCGTTGGCGGAGACGGAGCGGAGCGGGTAGGTCGATCGGCTCACTGTTTGTTCGTTCCGCTTCATCCACGCCGATCCTCGATACTGTCAGCGCATGGCTGTCCACTCGTCTCGACCAACTTCCCGCCGGCGTATGCGATCAGGCCGTCCAATAGCGCGAGTTACCTGTGCCCTGACCAGCTCCGCGCTGGTGCTCGCGGTCGCTGTGGGGTGCGGCAGCGACGAACCGTCTGATCCCGGGAACCAGAGGTCGGTGACGGTTGTCGGCAACGGGGAGGTGAAGGGCGCTCCGGATACCCTGCGTGCCGATCTCGGGGTGGAGGCAACGGGCGACGACGTGTCCGGTGCCATCAATTCGGCGAACGCCAGCATTCAGGCACTCACCGACGCGGTGGTCAACGCCGGTGTACCGCGGGAGGACGTGCAGACCCAGCAGGTCACCCTCACCCCGGACTACTCGACCCCCTCTCCAGGCGGCTCCAGTGCGATCACGGGCTACCGGGCCACGAACTCACTTCGCGTCGAGATCCATGATCTGGCAAAAGCTTCCGATGTGCTGACGGCAGCGGTCAATGCCGGGGGCGAGGCGACCAGAATCAGCAACGTGTCGTTTGTGATCGACGACGACTCAGAGCTCGTGACCAACGCGAGAGAGCAGGCGTTCAACGACGCGCGAGAACGCGCTCAACAGTACGCCGGGCTGTCCGGTGACGAGCTGGGCAAGGTGTTGACCATCGACGAAACCACAAGTGGCCAAGAGGTTTCGGCGTCCGATCAGATGCGGTCGGCGATGGTCGACGCTGCAGTGCCGCTGGAACCCGGACAGCAGACAGTCAGCTTCACCGTCACGGTGAAGTGGCAACTGAAATAGTCGGTACCCTGCGATGCGCTATCTGGGCGAGCCTGGAACCCAGCATCCGTGCAGGCCTGCGGGCACGCGGATGGGAAGGTCGATGGTGCAGAGCGGGCCGGTCTCCGGAGTGTCTTCAGGGAAAATGTAGAAGGCAGACGTCATCGTTTCGACGTCGGTACCGATGGTCCCCCAGTAGTTGTTGCTGTCGCCGGACATGAAGATCGGTTCGCCGACGCTGACCGATCCGGAGTCCCAGAACGTCTGGCCACCCGACGTCAGGTTGTCGAAGAACACGGTGTTGATGCCGTCGGCCGCACCCGGCAGCTGACCGGCGGTGGCGATGGCGCCGTGTGGCCGGGTCAACAAACGGTCGTCGACCCTGGGGAACTCGACATCGGAGTCGCTCAAGATGGTGTGTGTGCACCGCCCCTTCGCCGGATCGAGCACTGTGCGCGTGATGTTACCGACGGTTGGATCGTTCGTGATGCCAAGGGCTTCCGGCTGATTCCACCAGACGTAGTCGATGACCACCTCTCCGGTGGGGGTGTCGTAGGCGTTCGCGAAGTGCCACACCCAGAATGCCTCTGTTTCGATCCATTTCACCGCTGAACCGTCCCGGGGAACAAGCGCTATCCGGGTGCCGTGTTCGGGCTGCCATTCCAGTGGCGACCCTCCGGTTGCGAATGCCCCGAAGATGTCGAACTTCAGCGGGCAGACGAAGATGACCGCGTACTTCTCGGTCAATGCCATGTCGTGAATCATCATCGGTGCGTTCACGCCGTCGATGGCTGTGGGCGGGCGGGTGCATGTGCCGTCTGCGGACACCACCGACCAGGTGAGGTAGGGGGCCTCGAACGCGTAGTTGAAGAGGACCATCTCGCCGTTGGACGGATCGATCTTCGGATGAGCTGTGCTGCCGACAAGCATTGCGCCATCGCATGTCTCGCGGCCGATCGTGCTGAGGTCGGCAGGGTCGAGCGCATACGGCGGAGCGGTCTCGGCCATGGCCAGCAACCGACCCCCGTGTTTGACGACGTTGATGTCGGGGAGATCGCGCCCGGTGTTCGCAACGCCCGGGCCGAGGTCGTCGGCGGTGGGGGAATAGGGGTCGAAGATCCCGGACCAGAGGGCGCGGCCGGCCTTCTCCTCGGCGATCACCGCCGGGGTTCGGACGAAACGGTTCCGGTATCCCGCTGTCGTGCCGTCGAAGTCGACCTGATGGACCATCGCGTCGCCGTCGAGCGGGTAGTTGTAACTCCCGATCGGATCGAAGCGAGGGTTGGGCCCGTTGCGGAGATAGCTCCCCACCAGGTCCGGGGGAAGCTCACCGGTGATGGGGAGACCGGTGACGTCGACTTCTCGGCGCTGCGGGGCAAACACTCCCGACAGGTACGGGTGGTTCGCCATGTCGACCACCGCGGGCCGGGGGACGTGGGGCGAGGTCATTGCGTCGGCGGCTGGCTGCGATCACGGGCAGCTGCGAGGCCGGCGAGTAGTGCGTCGACCTTGTCGCGATTCGCCGCCGGTGTCATCAAGCCGACAAAGGGAGGGCGGTCGAAGGTCAACGTGATCTGGATGAGCTGTTCCCGATCCCCGCCGAACAGCTTCTTGCGGCGATCGATCTCTTTCACATCGGCAGACACGAAAGACCCCGCCGGGAGTCGCGTCTTGGACGTGCCTCCCCGAAGCTTCTCGAACCATTCACCGTCGAGTACCACGGTCTCGTTGGACAAGCCACGAACCTCGATCATCGGTCGCCTTCCTGCAGCCCGGTCGATGGGCGCAGAACCGATGAGCGAACACCACGACGGCCGCGCCGCGTGAATTGTAATACGCGGACACGGCCGTTCGGGGGCTATCGATCATGCATCGGGCACAGTTCAGTCGTCGGTGACAACCAGGTTCACGTCGATGTTCCCACGGGTGGCGTTCGAGTAGGGGCACACTTCGTGAGCCTTCTCGGTCAGTTTCTGCGCGGTGTCGTGGTCGACGTTCGGCAATGTCACCTCTAATTCGACGGCGAGCCCGAAGCCGCCGTTGTCGAGGCTGCCGATGGAGACCCGTGCGCCCACGGCCGAGTCAGACACATCCGCCTTCTCCTTTCCGGCCACCAACCGCAGGGCGGAGTGGAAGCATGCCGCGTATCCGGCTGCGAAGAGCTGCTCGGGGTTGGTGCCGACGCCGTTCCCGCCCATTTCCTTGGGGATCGAGAGTTCGAGGTCAACTTTGCCGTCCGAGGTGCGGGCGCGGCCGTCGCGACCTTCTCCGGTGGCGAGTGCCTCCGCGGTGTAAAGAGCTTTCATCTCAATGCCTTTCGATGTCGGTTGTTCTGATTGCCGGCTTGAGCGGCGCCGGCCTGTCGTAACGCGGCGGTCAGCATCTGAGCCGCGTCACGCAAGTTCGTCAGTTCGAGCTCGGTCAGATCGGTTGCCGCGAAGAGATTTTCAGGTATGCACTCCGCGCGGCGTTCGAGGTCGCGGCCCTTGTCGGTCAACGTGATCTCGACCGATCGCTCATCGGCGGGTGTCCGTTGACGCACCAGGAGGCCGGCGGACTCGAGGCGTTTGAGCAATGGGGACAGGGTTCCTGAATCCAGTTGGAGCCGTTCACCGAGCCGTCGGACCGTGATGGGTTCGTCCTCCCACAGGACCAGGAGGACCAGGTACTGGGGATAGGTCAGACCGAGCTCATCGAGAATCGGCCGGTAGGCGGCCGTTGTTGCCCGCGACGCCGAATACAGCGCGAAGCAGAGTTGCTGATCAAGCCGAAGTGCGGACATGCCGAAATGGTAGACCACAATTCAGTTGTGCACAACCAAGCCATGTCAGGAAGTGGTCGAAGCCCGGTCGAACAATCCGGCGATGTACGCGGCCTGCCCGGCGTGCTGCAGGTCATCTGAGATGACGCTGATGAGACGCACCGCGAGCGTGACCGGCGGATCCCAGTGATCGTCCACGATCCGGTCGAGATCGTCGGAGCCGATGGTCTGCAGATACGACAGCGTGCTCGCATGCACTGCATCGTGGTATCCCAGAAGGTCTTGTGCGCTCGCGACGACCCGCCCGACCTCGTCTGACGTCTGCCCGTATCCGATGGCGCCGGTGTCGAAGGGCAGCGCGAACCGCGCCTCCCACCCGTCGCCGGTCCACACCTGTTCGGTCCCGGCAACTTCGGCGACGTGGTCGTCCTGAACCCGGGTGAGGTGCCAGATCAGCCAGGCGATCGAGTTCGCCTCCGGATCGGGCCGATAGGTGAGGGCTGACTCCGGCAGATCCTGGAGTGTCTCGTGGACGATTTCCTTGATCCGGTCGAACGCGTCGGTCAGGAGTGCAGATTCGTTCACGGTGTTCCTTCCGTCAAGTTCTGGTTGCGCACTCCACATCTACTCCGCGAAACCGTCTTCATGGGCGTTGGCGGGAGCGTGTGACCTCAGAAATGGTGCACATCGGACCAATCGGTGGAACCGTGTGGGTGTGAGCAATGAAATGCCGACCCTCGTTCTCGGACCCATCCTTCGCTACGTGGACAACACGCGGGCCACCATCTGGGTGGAGACCGATCGTGAGTGCACTGTGGAGGTGCGGACCTCGACCGGCCAGAGCGGTGCCGAGAACACGTGGTCCGTACACGAGCACCACTTCGCCATCGTGCAGTTGGTCGATCTGCCCTCCGGGTCAGTGGTCGACTATTCGGTGACGTTGCGATCGTCTGCTGATCCGGTGGTGGAAGCCTCTCCCACGGTGGCCGCAGGCGGTACCTTGCGGACCGCGGCCGAGGACGACGCCCTGACGGTTGCGTTCGGCTCGTGCCGGCGCGGCGATACCTACGACGAGGACCGGCTCAAGGCGATTGGGGCCGACGGGCTCGCCGGTCTGGCCGCACGGGTGAAGGATCAAGACGCCGATCAGTGGCCGCAGTTGCTTCTCCTTCTCGGGGATCAGGTGTATGCCGACGACCCGTCCCCTGAGATCAAAGAGCGACTACGGACTCGTCGCGAGACCCAGAAGGACCCGGAACTGGGAGAGGAAGTGCTCGAGGAGATCTGCGGTTTCGAGGAATACACTTGGCTGTATCGGGAGTCGTGGGGTGCCGAGCAGGTCACCGGGTTGATGGCGACCATCCCGAGCTGCATGATCCTCGACGACCACGATCTGCGCGACGACTGGAACTCGTCGCTCGACTGGCGAAAAGACATCGAGCAGAAGCCGTGGTGGCACCGGAGAGTGGTCGGGGCATTCTCGTCCTACTGGATCTACCAGCACCTCGGCAATCTCTCCCCGGACGAGCTGCAGAACGACGAGCTCTACCTGGCCGTGCGCGGGGCGGCCACGGCCGAAGACCGTGAAAAGCTGCTGTCCGACTTCTCGCTCCGCGCCGACAGCGAGCCGACATCGGCGCGGTGGAGTTATGTTCGCGATCTCGGGAACACCCGGATCATCATGATCGATTCGCGCTGCTCACGTGAACTGACCCCCGAACGGCGTGCGATGCTCGACGAAGCCGAGTGGAAGTGGTTGCGCGAGCAGGCACTTGGGACCGATGCACGCCACATCGTCTTCGGGACGTCTCTGCCCTACCTGATGTTGCCTGCGCTCCATCACCTCGAGCAGTGGAATGAAGCCGTCGCGCAGGGCGCGTGGGGTAAACGCTGGGGCAAGGTGGGGGAGAAGCTGCGGCTCGCTCTGGACCTCGAGCACTGGGCCGCCTTTGGCAAGTCGTTCGAAGACATGGTCGGCTTGGTCGAAGAGATCGTCGATCGTCCCAATCCGCCCGCGAGTGCGTTGTGGTTGTCCGGCGATGTGCACTGTTCCTATGTCGCCGAGGCCGAGCTGACACGCACCTCGACCGACTCGACGGTGCTCTACCAACTGACCATGTCGCCGTTCCGGAATCCCCTTGACCTGCCCATTCGCGTGGTGAACCGTCTCGCGATCCGGAAGCCGATGGTCCGGTTCCTGCGATTCCTCGCCCACCGGGCCGGGCTGGAGGACCATCCGATCACCTGGCAGGCCGAGGCGGGTCCCTGGTTCGACAACGGCGTGATGTCGCTGCGGCTCGAGGGTGACACCGCATCTGTGCGGGTCGACCACGCGCAGACCGGCCCGGGAGGGTCGCAGAAGCTGGTGCAAACCCACCAGATGCAGCTCACGACCTGATCGCTCGGCCGGACGGAGTTGTCGTCCGGCTGCGCATCGCTACCCTCGGATACATGAGCATCAGTAAGAACGACTCAGTGGCATGGAATACCCCGCAAGGCGAGACAGAAGGGAAAGCCGTCGAGAAGAGAACAAAACCTTTTACTTTTTCAGGTCAGAAATTCAATGCAAGTGATGGCGAACCCTATTGGATTGTGGAGTCCGCAAAGAGCGGTTCGAAGGCCGCCCACAAAGAATCGTCATTGAAGAAGAAATGACATACCCGTATTCGCTCGCAGTCAAACATCCATGAGAGAGTGCCGACGGCGAAACGCCTTGCCGGAGAGGTCTGCTCGGCTGAACTCAGCGGCAGTGGAGACAAAAAAGTGGGTGACCGGCGATTTCTCGCTGGTCACCCACTCTTTGGAAGTCTGGCGATCTCAGATCGCGGTTACTCCGGTGGCCTGCGGGCCTTTAGCGCCCTGGCCGATCTCGAACTCGACTCGCTGATTCTCTTCGAGGGTGCGGAAGCCGCCGCCCTGGATCTCAGAGTAATGAACGAAGACGTCATCCGAACCGCCGTCGGGGGCGATGAAGCCGAAGCCTTTTTCGCCGTTGAACCATTTCACAGTTCCCTGTGCCATATTAAAGTACTTCTCTCTTTTTTCCTGCAGAACGCATGAACACGCCCCTGCACATAGTGTTGCACGGATTGGGCGAAAGCGATAGCGCAGGGGCGAAAAATGTTTGCGCGTCGTCGCTCGGGCACTGCGCGGGGCCGATGAACGCGGTGTTCGTGGCTACTGGCCGCGGCCGGTCTCGCCCTGCAGCTTGTCGATCATCTCCGAGGCCTGGGCCTTGTTGAGGTCGTCCGGGACCTCTTCGCCGGCTTCCTGGGCAAGGGTTTCGAGGTAGCTCTGTTGCGGTCCGGTGGCCGGCTCATCGCCGGTGACCCAGTCGGAGGGGTCCTTTTCGGGATTCTGCTGGATGTTTGATTCGCTCATGTGTTCGACGGTACCTGTCGACTGCGGATCGGGCCACCGAAGATTCGAGATCGGGCGCGGTGAATCGCAGTTGGTCGGTCAGTGGTTCGGCAACACGCACACCGTGTCGATGCCCAGCACGCGGTTGAGGCGACCGAAGGCGAGCCATGAGCCGAGACACATGCTCAGCTCGACTATCTCGGCCTGGCTGTAGGCGGCGGTCATCCTCTTCCAGAAGTCGTCGTCGAGTCCGTGGTGGTCGAGGGCGTATCGCTCGGCATACTCGGCGGCCAGCCGCGTACGGGTGTCGAACGCGTCGGTGGTGCGCCATTCGGTAACTGCCTGGTCGAATGAGTCCTCGACCGTCGTCCCGTCCCGTTCGGTGCGCCAGTCCTGGCAGAACACACATCCGTTGATCTGCGCAATCCGTAGTCGGGCGGCTTCGAACTCGCGGAGTCCCAGGGTGCTGTCGGAGTACACCTTCATCGCAAAGGTGGACGCTGCGACTCCGATGCCGGGCACCATCTCACCCCACACATAGGCGATGGGGTCTTTGTCCGGGGGAACGTCGATGATCATGACGGCGCCATCCTTGCGTTCGTGTCGACCACGGCATCTACCGCGTCGTCCGCAGTCCAGAGTAAGGAACACGTTTCAGTTTTCGGCCCGATCGACGTAGCTGGCGTGCTGGAGGTGTTTCACTCATCGTGATTTGAAGGCTTGCTCAGCCGCGCCGGGTGGCCACCACGTGCAGGTTTGCCGCAGCTGCAGTGGAAGCTGTGGGCCCTTTTTCCGAGAAGCGATGTTTGGCGCGGTCGTGGTCGGACAACATAATGACCGAACACGTCGCGGCGGCTCCACGCCGAGACGGCGGCGATGTCGCCTGTTGGCCGAACGACCGAGGGAAGCGGGGCATCGCTTGGACGCGTTGTGGGACTACATCACGTCGCACCAATCGCAATTGGTCTTCGACTCGTATCAACACGTCAGTGCGGTCATGCAGAGCGTTGTCATCGCGACGGTCATCGGAGTGGTGATCGGACTGCTCACCTACCGCAACGACATCGCATCCAACCTCGCCACATCCATCTCCAGCGCCGTGTTGACCGTGCCCTCGTTCGCGCTGTTGGGCCTGCTCATCCCTCTGGTCGGGCTGGGCGTCATCCCGAGTATCACCGCGCTGGTGCTGTATTCGCTGCTGCCCATCATCCGCAACACCATCGTCGGCATGAACAACATCGAGCCTGCGCTCATCGATGCGGCACGGGGCATCGGTATGGGCCGGCTGATCACCCTCGTACGGGTTGAACTCCCGTTGGTCTGGCCGGCGATTCTCGCAGGCATGCGGCTGAGCACGCAGATGGCGATGGGTGTCCTGGCGATCGCGGCGTATGTGAAGGGACCGGGGCTGGGGAACCTGATATTCGCGGGCCTTGCCCGCGTGGGTAGCCCGACCGCGGTTCCGATGGCACTGAGCGGCACCTTGCTGATCGTCATACTCGCCCTCGTTCTCGACGCTCTCTACGTACTTCTCGGACGACTCACAACGTCGAAAGGCATCCGGTGACAGAACATCCAGCGGCCGCACCACAGTCCGCCACGGCTTCCAAGGCCCTGCGTACCGAGAACCCGACCGGCGTGCAGATCACGCTCGACCATGTCTCCAAGACCTACCCGGGATCCAAAACACCTGCGGTGGACGATGTGTCGCTGCATATCCCGGCCGGTGACGTCGTGGTGTTCGTGGGCCCGTCGGGGTGCGGCAAGACCACCACGATGCGGATGATCAACCGGCTCAGTGAGCCCACGTCGGGGAAGATCACGATCGGCGACCAGGATGCGTTGTCGATCAAACCCACGGAGCTGCGACGTTCGATCGGCTACTCGATCCAGCAGGCCGGCCTCTTCCCGCACATGACGATCCGGCAGAACATCGGCCTCGTTCCAGGACTGCTCAAGTGGGACAAGAAGCGCATCGCCAACCGCGTCGACGAGTTGCTCGACCTGGTCGGACTCGATCCGGCCCAGTACGCGAGCCGGTACCCGCGGCAGTTGTCCGGCGGCCAGCAGCAGCGGGTCGGCGTCGCCCGCGCGCTCGCGGCAGACCCACCCGTCCTCCTCATGGACGAGCCCTTCGGTGCCGTCGACCCGATCACCCGAAGTTCGCTGCAGGACGAACTGCTGCGTCTGCAAAGCGAATTGGGTAAGACGATCGTCTTCGTGACCCACGACTTCAGCGAGGCGGTCAAACTGGGCGACCGCATCGCGGTGCTCGGTCAGCAGTCCAAGATCTTGCAGTACGACACCCCACAGGCGATCTTGGCCAATCCCGCCGACGACACGGTCGCCGGCTTTGTGGGAACCGGGGCTTCGCTGCGGCAGCTGGGTCTTGTCCGGGTCAAGGACATCGACCTCGAAGCCCGGCCCACCGCGCACGTCGGGGAGGCCGTCGACACGCTGCGATCCGAACTCGCAGCGAGTGAACATGATTGGGCTGTCATCCTCGACAACCGCGAGCGGCCGGTGAGCTGGGTGCGGCAGAACCGTCTCCAGCAGGCCCGCACCGTCGAAGAGTTCGCCGAACCGCTCAACGAGTGGATCAGCATCCAGGCCACCTTGCAGGACGCACTCGAGGCGATGCTCGCCGAGGATCACGCCTCGGCCGTGGTCACCGGAGCAGGCAATCGATACCAGGGGGTGGTGACCCTCGAAACGCTCATCACGACCATCACCAACCTCCGTAAGGCGCCGGCCGATGGCGCGCACACCGACTCGGAAGCCCCAGGCGCCGCGGGCTCGTCGGACGCCGCGCGATGACCACTGCCGTCGAGGCGCCGGCGCCCTCCATCAGCGTGGCGGACAAGCTCCGCCTGATCATCCAACCCATCCTTGTGGTCATCGTCGCAGCCGCCGTCATCGTCTGGGCGTTCAGCCGTGACCTGACGGCCACGCAGAAGGTGAATATCAGCGCCGGCAACGTGGCGACACTGGTGTGGCAGCACCTGCTGATCACCATCACCGTCACACTCATCGTGGTCCTGGTGGGGGTTCCGCTGGGGATCGTGGTCACCCGCGGGCGCGCGCGACTGCTTCGTCCGCCGTTCATCGGCGTGGCGAACATCGGACAGGCGGCTCCGGCAGTCGGTCTGCTCGTGCTGCTCTTCCTGTGGACAGGGGAGACCGGCTTCTGGATCGGGGTACTGCCGATCGCGGTGTACTCGTTGCTCCCGGTGTTCAGCAGCACGATCCTCGGCATCGACCAGGTGAACAAGTCGCTCATCGACGCGGGTCAGGGGCAGGGCATGTCCCCGTCGTCGATCCTCTTCCGGGTGGAACTGCCGCTGGCGGTGCCGTATATCCTCGCCGGCCTTCGGACGTCACTGGTGCTGGCCGTCGGAACCGCGACACTCTGTTTCCTCGTCAATGCCGGGGGGCTCGGAGTGCTGATCGACACCGGATACAAACTCCGCGACAACGTCACCCTGATCCTCGGCAGTGTCCTCGCGGTCTGTCTGGCACTCCTCGTCGACTGGCTCGGCGCCTTGGCCGAGCACTACCTCGGACCGAAAGGGGTGCGCGGATGACCACAACGCCTCGTTCGGCGCGTGGGTTTCGCCGTCTCGTTTCGTCGATCAGCTTTGCGCTCGTGTGCGCGGTGGTCCTGGGGGCCTGTGGCCTGTCGTCGGGCGGCGCGGTCCCGCTGAAGGTGGGCCCGGGTTCGATCACGGAGAACGAGGGGCTCAAGGGCGTCAAGATCACCGTGGGATCGAAGGAGTACACCGAGCAGGTCATCCTGGGATACATCCTCGAGTTCACGCTCGTGGCAGCGGGCGCCGACGTGCGGGACATGACCGGCATCGTGGGGTCACGCAGCACGCGCGACGCGCAGTTGGCGGGTCAGGTGGACGTGGCATACGAGTTCACCGGTAACGCGTGGATCAATTACCTCGGGCACGAAAAGCCCATCGCCGATACGCGTGAGCAGTTCGAGGCCGTTCGGGACGAGGACCTCGAAGCCAACGACATGATCTGGCTCGAACCCGGGCCGATGGACGACACCTATGCGCTGGCCGCCAGCAAGCAGGTCATCGACGAGACCGGTGTGACAACGCTGTCCGACTACGCCGAGCTCGTCAAACGCGATCCGGCCGCCGCGGCGACGTGTGTCGACACCGAGTTCCGTGCCCGTCAGGACGGCTTCCCGGGCATGGCCGCCGCTTACGGTTTCGACCCGGCTCAGGCTCAGACGCCGATTCTGCAGGTGGGCATCATCTACCAGGCGACATCGACGGGCAGCCAGTGCAAGTTCGGCGAGGTGTTCACCACGGACGGTCGTATCGCCGGTCTGGGCCTGGTTGTTCTCACCGACGACAAGCAGTTCTTCCCGCACTACAACCCATCTGTGACGATGAAGGAGAGCTTCTTCGAGAAGCATCCCGAGATCGCGCCGGTCACTGCTCCGGTCACCGCGGCACTCACCAACGAGGTGATCACCGATCTGAACAAGCAGGTCGACGTCGACGGCCGGGATCCGAGCATCGTCGCGCGCGACTGGATGGTGTCCAAGGGGTTCATCACCAAGGAATAGGGTGCCCCCAGTCGGATTCGAACCGACACTTGACGGATTTTAAGTCCGGTGCCTCTGCCGATTGGGCTATGGGGGCATTCCCGGACACAGGATCCCGGGCAAGACCAGAATCTCACGGGAGCTCAGGGCCGCCGCGGGGCCCCCGGCCGAGTCGGGTCGGAATGCGGTCTGAGCGGTGCCGCCCGATCGACGCTTTATCAGCTGACCTGCGAGACAGACTGTTTCGACGCGCCCAAGCGGACGGTGACGCCCGGCTCACTCGCCGCAGGCATGTGACGAATCGCCGTAATTGACCTCGGGCAACTATGTGAGGCAAGGAAAGTGGCAAACTGAACGACATGTCTGACGGATCCACTCGACGCAGTCGCGGCCGACCGCCTGGCCCCGGTGTCGATCCTGGGGCGCGGCGCGAGGAATTGCTTGATGCCGCTGAGGCGGAAATCATCGAAAACGGGGTCGATTTCGGTCTCGCCGGTGTCGCGAAACGAGCCGGCCTGACCCGCTCGGCCGTGTACGCGGCGTTCGCCGACCGCAGCGACCTCCTGGCCGCGCTCGCGCAGAGACACACCCAAAACCTCGTTTTAGAGGTCGGGACCATGGTGAACACCCTGCACGACCCCAAGGAACAGACGCGGTCGGTGATCGACATCCTCGCCCGGTGGATGGAGGACAACAGCAAGCTCGCAGCTGTTCTGGCTCCACGCATGCAGGTCGGCGTCGGTTCGGCCGAGGTCACCGGGTTCATCGAGCAGGTCCTGGACATAGCCCTGGCGCAGCTCGGGGCCGACACCCGGGCGTCCGGGCCGTGGGCGCGTGCGCTGGTCGGAGCCATCTGGACTGCCGTGGATTGGTGGAGCAAAACGCCGACGATGGATCGCGCCGAACTCGTCGATCACATCACCGAATTGATCTGGGCCGGCTTTGCCGGTGTGGGCGGCGAACGGGTGCGACTGCCCGAGGTCGAGCTGCCGATCGAGACCGATGAAGCCGGAGAAGTCGCCAAGGGTTGACCACGGGCGCCTTTAAATACACCATGACCTATGGGTGCATCCGAGATCACAGGCGCAGCGAATTGGGACGTCGTCCGCGAACGGCACCCTGACCTCGTAGATCGACTCGAAGCCGGGCTGCATGTCGGTGATCCTCTGGCAGACGATGTGATCGACGAGATGCTTTCTCTTGATGACTACGGTTGGCGAGACATCCTGCGAATCCTGGACGATCCGCTCGGTCTGATCGACGACGCGCCGCACTGTTTGCGGGCTCTGCTCGATGCTGCGTCGACGCCGCCGCCGTGGTTCGATGCGGCCGTCGCTCAAGCGGGTGGTCGAGCCTGGTGGAAGTTCGGAACCCTCCAGTCCAGCACGCTTTATCAGTCGTTGATCTACGGCTATCAGGCGCGCGGATTCGTCCGGCCGCTCGCGGCCACCGGCCGGTTCGAGGAGCACACCTACGACCGCGTGCTGGGTACCGGTCGCTGGATCGCGCTGGCGACGGCACCGGGTCAGATACTGCCCGGCAATGCAGGTTGGGCGCAGACTCTCCGGATCCGCTTGGTCCACGCGATGGTCCGACACCACCTGACCACCGAAGGTGGTTGGGAAGTGGCCGAGTGGGGTGTCCCGATCAGCCAGACGTACAGCGCCTTGACCATCGGTGGGGGATTCTTGGCGTTGCCGATGAAGGTGGCACGCGACCTCGGTATCCAGTACTCGGCGGCCGAACACGAGGCGATCGCGCATCTGTGGCGCTGGATCGGCTGGGTCATCGGGGTGGACGAGCAGTTGTTGCCCAGCAACTTCGGGGCCGCCAACGAATTGTTCGATGTGGGAGCACAATTCGACCTCGAACCAGACGAGGCGTCGAAGACCTTGACCCGGGCGTTGCTGCGGGAGGGCTACCGGATCGACATCCCGCTGATGCCGGGTCCGCTGGCCACGATGATGAATTCGGTGCTGCGACCCATGTTGTCCGTGTCGTTCTCATCGATCTCGACGCGCTGGATGGACAAACCTTCCGCGGGAAAGATGGGCCTTCGCCGCACGCCGTTGCATCACCTCGTCGATGTGGCCAGGCCGGCGGTTCGCGCCCGCGAGGTGGCACGGGTGATCGGATTGCTCGGCGACGAGGATCGGGTGGTCCGGCGCGAGATGCGGGTTGTCATGTGGGGCCTGGGCATGGACGCTCAACAGGTCGCCCACGTTGATTCGGTTGCGTAGTGCCCGTGCTTTGTCGGGCATGGGTTGCAGACGTGGGTCTCGATCGTTAGCGCTGGTAAATGGCATTGACCCCGCTAAGATAGTGCTGATAACTTAACGGCGATCACTTGAGAATGACTCGAAAGGATCTGCCGTGTTGTCCTCGTTGGCCCGTGGCGTCATCGCCGCCCCGAAGCGCGTCCTGGCCGGAGCGCTGCTGGTGCTCATCATCTGCGGGATCCTCGGCTCGTCGGTGTCCGGTCACCTGGCGGCCGGCGGTTTCCAGGACCCGGATTCCGAATCGGCCAAGGCGATCGAGGTGATGAGCGACACCTTCGAGCGCGGGGGCCTGCAGGTGGTCATCCGCCTGCACGAGCCGGGAACACCCAACATCTCCGACAGCGACACTGCGCGGACCGCGGCAGACGCCGTGGTGGGCGAACTCGAGTCGTTGAGTTTTGTCGAGAGGCCGATCATCTCGGCGTGGAACAATCCGGAAGCAGCAGCCGCGCTCATTTCCGAAGACCGCACATCCGGGCTGATCACGTTCACGGTCGCGGGGGGCGACAAGGACGCTGCAGGCAACGGCAGGAAGATCGAAGACCGTTTCAGCGCCCCGTCTTTCACCGGCCAGTTCCCCGGGATCGACGTTCTCGTCGGGGGACAGGCGATGGTCTACTCGCAGGTCAACGAACAGACCAGCCGTGACCTGTTCGTCGCTGAGGCAGTAGCGATCCCGATCAGTTTCCTGCTTCTCATCTGGGTGTTCGGAGGACTCACCGCGGCAGTGCTGCCGCTGGCGATCGGTATCTTCGCGATCATCGGAACAACGGCTGTGCTGCGAGGTTTCACACTCTTCGCCGACGTGTCCGTCTTCGCCCTCAATCTGACGACGGCCATGGGGCTCGCGCTGGCCATCGACTACACACTCTTGATCATCAACCGCTACCGAGAAGAAGTGCAGGCCGGACGGAACCGGGATGACGCTCTTGTCGTCACCGTCGCGACGGCAGGCCGCACAGTTCTGTTCTCCGCTGTGACAGTGGCCTTTTCGCTCGCTGCGATGGCGATCTTCCCGATGTACTTCCTGCGCTCGTTCGCCTATGCCGGACTGGCCGTGGTGGCGCTGGCCGCCGCTGCCGCGCTCGTGGTGGCACCGGCAATCATCGCTGTGCTCGGCCCGCGCATCGACTCACTCGATGTGCGCAGGCCCATCCGGAGGCTCCTCGGCCGAGACGAACCGCATGTGCCCGAACCCGAAGAGTCGATGTGGTACCGCTCCACACAGTTTGTCCTGCGTCATGCCGTCCCGGTCGGGTTGGCCGTCGTCGCGTTGCTCCTCGTCCTGGGTGCCCCGTTCCTCGGTATCAAGTTCGGCTACCCGGACGACCGTGTGCTCCCGGAGTCGGCGTCCGCGCGCGTACTCGGTGACGAACTGCGAGAAGACTATTCGCAGAACGCATCCGCGTCCGTCAACATCGTGATCCCGGAGGCCCGCGACCTCGACGAGCCCACGATGTCGCGGTATGGCCAGGACCTCTCCCAGGTGGCCGACGTCACCGCGGTCACCACCCCGGTCGGAACGTTCGTCGACGGACAACGGGTGGGCAACGGTGGCAACGACATGACCGCCGACAACGCCGCCTATATCACCGTCTCCTCGACCGTCGATCCGTTCTCCGAACGCGGTCAGGACCAGCTCGACGCGCTTCGTGAGGTGCCGGCACCCGCCGAGACGTTGTTCAGCGGTCTGGCACAGCAGAACATCGACAACGTCAACAGCATCATCGACCACCTACCCGAGGTGTTTGTTGTCATCGTCGTGACGACGTTCATCCTGTTGTTCCTGCTCACCGGTTCGGTGCTGCTACCGGTGAAAGCGCTGGTGCTCAACGTGTTCTCGCTGACGGCGACCTTCGGCGCGATGGTCTGGATCTTCCAGGACGGCAATCTCGGAGGGCTCGGAAGCACCACCACCGGCACACTCATCGCCAACATGCCCGTACTCATGTTCTGCATCGCTTTCGGGTTGTCGATGGACTACGAGGTGTTCTTGCTGTCGCGGATACGGGAAGAGTGGCTCAAGTCCGGCAGGACCAGGGCGGACAACGATCACGCGGTCGCGTACGGCTTGGCCCGAACCGGCCGGGTTGTGACGGCCGCCGCGCTGCTGATGGCCATCGTCTTTGCCGGAATCGCCTTCTCGCAGGTGTCTTTCATGCGGATGTTCGGTGTCGGTCTCGCGCTGGCGGTCTTGATGGACGCGACGTTGATCCGCATGTTCCTCGTTCCTGCATTCATGAAGATCGCCGGCCGGGCAAACTGGTGGGCACCGGCGCCCCTACGCAAGTTCCATGACAGGTTCGGTCTGAGTGAGGAAGGTGGCCATGACAGTCGAGCGACTGAGGCGCCGCAGGTCCCCTCGCGGCTCGGGTGAGCAACTGCGCGCGGAGATCCTCACCGCTGCAACCGAATTGCTTCTCGAGAGTGGAGACGAGTCAGCGGTCTCGATCCGAGCTGTCGCCAATCGGGTAGGGGTCACGCCGCCGTCGATCTACATCCACTTCGCCGACAAGGACACACTGATCGACGAAGTGGTGGCGCAGTACTTCACCCGACTGGACGAAGTGATGCGGGCTGCCGGGGCCGAGCACGAGGACAGCTGGGAAGCGGCACATGCGCAGGGGATGGCCTATGTGCGTTTTGCGGTCGAGAACGCGGAACTGTACCGGGTGGCGACCATGAAGGTCTGTGCCGAGGGCACCGATGCCGATGCTGTTCTCGGGCAGTCGGCTTTTGTTCATTTCGCCGAGACGATCGAGCGTTTGATGGACGAGGGGTTCGTCGACAAGGGCGATCCGACCCCCGTGGTGCTCGAGTTGTGGACCGCCGCACACGGAGTCGCCGCGTTGATGATCGCAAAGCCTTACATTGCGATCGGCGAGGATTACGAACTCGCCGAACGGGTCCTGACATCTGTGTGCCTCGGGCGGGCCACCAAGGACTTGATCGGTGGAGACGTCGCGCCCACGAAGATCCGCGACTTCATCGTCGAACAGCGAAGCCGCCGAGGTCCCGATTCGTGACCCCATTCGCGGGGTGAACGTGTTCTAGTTTGGCTAGTGTCTGCTGCATGGGAGTTTTGGACGGCAAGGTTGCATTGATCACCGGCGGCGGCAAAGGGGTGGGCTTCGGCATCGCCTCGGCACTGAGCAAGGAAGGTGCCGACATCTTCATCTGCGGCCGTCACGAGAAGCCGTTGGCCGCGGCCGCGGAGAAACTGCAATCCAACGGTGTACGGGCAGAGTACCTGGTGGGCAACGTCAGCGAGGCTGACGATTGCTCCACCATCGTCGAGGCGTGCGCAGAACGGCTGGGCGGGGTCGACATCCTGGTGAACAACGCCAACGATGCGATGCCGATCCCGCTGCTCGACGTGTCCGACGACGACTTCACCAGGTTCTTCCGAACCGGGCCGCTCGCCGTGTTGCGGTTGATGAAGGCCTGTCATCCGCTGATGGTTGCCAGAGGTGGGGGATCGGTGATCAACCTGGTGACGTCGTCGGCGGTCCGCTGGGACATGGCCACATATGGGCCCTATGCCGCCGTCAAGGAGGCGACGCGCTCGTTGACCCGGGCGGCGGGATGCGAATGGGGTAAGGACAACATCCGCGTCAACGCCATTGCGCCGCATGCCATGACGCCGTCGTTGCAATGGTGGACCGATACGTACCCGGAGGAGGCCGAAGCGTTTGTCAAGAGCATCCCGCTGGGCCGGATCGGTGATGCCGAGCAGGACATCGGTCGAATCGCGGTGTTCCTGTGCAGTACGGATGCGGCGTATCTCAGCGGTGTGACGATCCCCGCCGATGGCGGTCACAGCCGGTGGGGCTGACCAGATCGATGCTCGGAGCCGACTTTTCGGCTCGACAGCTGATCCCGCAGGGGAGTCGACTGCACCGAAGTTCAAGAGAAGGTAAAGTCGGAACTCGATAGCCACGCCGCTCGTTGAGCGTGCATAAGTGGGATCACTTGATGAAGGGACCAAAACGGTGCGTGAAAGCAGCAATCCGGTGATGCGCGGAGTAGTGCGCAGCAACCAGGGACCCGGCGGCTACGCCGGCTTTGGCGCTGGTGCAGCCGGCGCCGGCCAGGGCGCGATGTGGAATCAGCAGACGGGGCAGCCGCCTGCCGATCCGTTCGCCCGTCCAGGGCAGCAGGTCGGATCGCGAACCCTGACCATCGACGACGTCGTGATGAAGACAGCCGCCACCCTCGGTGTCCTCATCCTCTCGGCGGCCGTCTCGTACTTCCTGGCCAGCCAGAACGAAGCATTGGCGATGCCGCTGATGCTGATCGGTGCGCTGGGTGGGCTCGGCCTCGTCCTCGTCGCGACATTCGGTCGTAAGCAAGACAATCCGGCCATCGTGCTCAGTTACGCGCTGCTCGAAGGTCTGTTCGTCGGTACGGTGTCGTTCGTCTTCGCCAACTGGGTAGTTGCCGGCGACGTCAGCGCCGGTGTCCTGATCGGCCAGGCGGTACTCGCGACATTCGGTGTCTTCGGCGGCATGCTGATCGTCTACAAGACCGGCGCCATCCGCGTCACCCCGCGGTTCACCCGGATGATCTTCGCGGGCCTGATCGGCGTGCTCGTGCTGATCCTCGGCAACCTCGTCATCGGGTTCTTCAACGGGGGCGACGGACTGGGCCTTCGTGACGGCGGACCGATCGCGATCATCTTCTCGCTCGTCTGCATCGCGCTTGCGGCATTCAGCTTCCTGATCGACTTCGACGCCGCGGATCAGCTGATCCGTTCGGGCGCACCGGAAAAGGCGGCCTGGGGCATTGCTCTCGGACTCACCGTCACCCTGGTGTGGCTGTACGTCGAGATCCTGCGCCTGCTGAGCTACTTCAACTCGGACTAGTTCGACAACGCTTCGGCGATCAGAACCACAAAGGAGCCCCGCGACCATCGGTCGCGGGGCTCTTTCGTGTCCTGCAGAGCGATCAGCTGAGGCGTTCGAGCACCATCGCCATGCCCTGCCCGCCGCCGACGCACATGGTCTCCACACCCAGGCTCTTGTCCTGTGTGCTGAGGTTGTTGAGCAGCGTCGCGGTGATGCGGGCACCGGTCATGCCGAACGGGTGGCCGAGGGCGATCGCGCCGCCCGAGACGTTCAGCTTGTCGTGGTCGATGCCGAGCTCGTTGGCCGAGCCGAGCACCTGGACCGCGAAGGCTTCGTTGATCTCGAACAGGTCGATGTCGCCGATGCCCAGTCCGGCGTACTTCAGCGCCTTGCGCACGGCCTCGATCGGTCCCAGGCCCATGATCTCGGGGGAGAGGCCCGTGGCCGCGGTGGAGACGATGCGGGCCAGCGGGGTGAGGCCGAGTTCCTTGGCCTTGGTGTCGCTCATGACCACGAGCGCCGCGGCGCCGTCGTTGAGCGGGCACGCGTTACCGGCCGTGATGGTGCCGTCGGGACGGAAAACCGGCTTGAGCTGACTGATCTTCTCGTACGTGGTTCCGGCGCGGGGACCGTCGTCGGTGGTCACCTTGGTGCCGTCGGCGAGGGTGAGCGGCTCGATCTCGCGTTCGAAGAAGCCCGATTTGATGGCTTCCTCGGCACGGTTCTGGCTGCGCACGCCCCAGTGATCCTGGTCTTCGCGGGAGATTCCCGTGAAGGTGGCGACGTTCTCGGCTGTCTGGCCCATCGGGATGTAGACGTCGGGGATCAGGCCTTGCTCACGCGGATCACTCCATGTGCCTGCGCCACCGGCGGTGGCCTTGTCGGTGCGTTCCATCGCTTCGGCGAACATCGGGTTCTTGGTGTCGGGCCAGCCATCGGCGCTACCGGTGGCGAAGCTCGACACGCTCTCCACACCGCCGGAGATGAACACGTCACCCTCGCCCGCCTTGATGGCGTGGAATGCCATGCGGGTGGTCTGCAGCGACGACGAGCAGTAGCGGTTCACCGTGACACCGGGAACGTGGTCGAGGCCGAGTTGCACGGCAACTGAACGCGCGATGTTGAAACCGGCCTGCCCTGCGGGCTGGCCACTGCCCAAGTGCAGATCATCGATGTCTGCGCGGTCGAGCGATGGCACCTTGTTGAGCACGGCTTCGATCATCTGGCGGGCCATCTCATCGGGCCGCAGATCTTTCAGTGACCCCTTGTTCGCGCGCCCGATCGGTGAACGGGCGGTGGCGACGATGACTGCTTCTGGCATATGGACTCCCTGTCGAATCAAGTTGAACACGCAAGTGTTTAAGGGTTTCTGATCGAACGTTACGCCAGCTGGAGAACACGCTTGCCGGGACCTGACCGCTCGCTGTGATCAACGATGCCGGGCAGCGCGTTCCACGTACTCGCGCATTCGGCGGCTCCACCGGTTGTCCTCCGCGATCGCGGAGACCTCGGGTGGGTCCGGTAACGGCCCGCTGCCCCATTCGCCGACGGCCGCGAGGACGGCGGGCAGCAGAGTGCGCGCGGCAAGCTCGTATCCCGCTGCCGACGGGTGATAGTTGTCGGCCGACAGCATCCGATCGGGCGCGGCCAAGAACTCGCGGGCAAGGAGATCGGCGAGGGGCACCGGCTTGCCGCCGGCGGCGGTGGTCTCGACGGACTGCGCCGCGGCCAGACGCAGGCCCCACTGGCGGATCACCGTGCGCAACGGCTGCGGGATCATCGCGACCACTCCGAGGTCGGGACATGTGCCGACCACCACATGCGCGCCCGCATCGCGCAGCCGCCGTACCGCGGAACCCAGCCGTTTCGCCGACGCGCGGATCCCGCTGGTACTGGTGACGTCGTTGGCCCCGATGAAGATCACCGCGACGTCGGGCGGGGGGCCGGCGATGAGCATGGCGTCCACCTGACCGGACAGCCCACGCGACGTCGCACCCACGATCGCCTTGGTACTCAACCGGATACGCCGGCCCGTCTCGTCGGCGAGCATTCGCGTCAACTGGACGCCGGGTGTCTCATCGGCGACCTCGGCGCCGAGACCGGCCGCCGTCGAGTCGCCGAAGATCATCAGGTGCAGATCAAAAGGTTCGCTCCGCCGGAAACGGATCGGTCCGACACCGTCGGGGCCATAGATCCCGTCGCCGTTGGGCGCGTTGTCGGTGCGGTGCGGGATGACTGTGCGCGCTGCTCGCGCCTGGCCGTTGAGGAAGGTCCACGCACCCCACCCGGCACCTGCCGTACCTGCCGTGGCGGCCGCGGTTGCTGCGAGGTCGCGAATCATCCGCTGCCTTGATCCGGACACAGCTCCAACATAATCGAACGCGTCTGGGACCATGGAGTCATGCGCATCGCAAGTCACGTCGTCGATCTGATCGGGAACACACCTCTGGTCCGGCTGAACTCGGTTGTCCAACCGGGATCTGGCCTGGTCGCCGCCAAGATCGAGTACCTCAACCCAGGCGGTAGCTCCAAAGACCGCATCGCCGTCAAGATGATCGACGCCGCCGAGGCGTCGGGCGAGTTGAAGCCCGGAGGCACCATCGTGGAGCCGACCTCCGGCAACACCGGCGTGGGGCTCGCCCTGGTCGCCCAGCAGCGGGGCTACCACTGCGTGTTCGTGTGCCCCGACAAGGTCGGCGAGGACAAGCGGAACGTGTTGCGTGCCTACGGGGCCGAGGTCGTGGTGTGCCCGACTGCGGTTCCGCCCGAGCACCCCGACAGCTACTACAACGTCTCCGATCGCCTCACCAGGGAGATCGAAGGCGCATGGAAGCCCAACCAGTACGCCAATCCGGCAGGACCCGAGAGCCACTACGAGACCACCGGCCCCGAGATCTGGAACGACACCGACGGCAAGATCACCCACTTCGTCGCGGGCGTGGGTACCGGCGGAACCATCACCGGCACCGGCCGCTACCTCAAAGAGGTGTCCGGCGGGAAGGTCAAGATCATCGGCGCCGACCCCGAAGGATCGGTGTACTCGGGCGGCACCGGTCGTCCGTACCTCGTCGAAGGTGTCGGTGAGGACTTCTGGCCCACCGCCTACGACCCGGCGATCCCCGACGAGATCATCGCGGTCTCCGATGCGGACTCGTTCGAGATGACCCGGCGGCTCGCCCGCGAAGAGGGGCTGCTCGTCGGTGGATCCTGCGGCATGGCGGTCGTCGCCGCACTCCAGGTCGCCGAACGTGAGGGCCCGGACGCGCTTGTGGTGGTGCTGCTGCCCGACGGTGGACGTGGCTACATGGGCAAGATCTTCAACGACAGGTGGATGAGCAGCTACGGCTTCCTGCGTACCCCGCTCGACGGCAACGCGAAGAAAGAACCACTGGTCGGCGACGTGCTGCGCGGCAAGTCGGGAGCACTGCCCGATCTGGTGCACACCCACCCGTCCGAGACGCTGCGTGACGCCATCGAGATCCTGCGCGAGTACGAGGTGTCGCAGATGCCCGTCGTCGGGGCCGAGCCACCCATCATGGCCGGTGAGGTCGCCGGCGCTGTCAGTGAACGCGAGCTCCTCAGCGCCGTGTTCGAGGGCCGGGCAAACCTCGCCGATCCGGTCAGCGCTCACATGGGCGAGCCGTTCCCACTGATCGGCTCGGGCGAACCGGTGTCGGCGGCCACAAAAGCACTCAGCGACACCGATGCCCTGATGGTCGTCGAAGACGGCAAACCGATCGGCGTCATCACGCGGCACGACCTGCTGGCCTTCGTCAGCTCGATCGGTTAGCCAGACCAGGTCACCCAGGGCGGGAACCGGTTCGCATCGGCCGAACTGCAGGCCGGGCGGGCCGGGCTCTACCCTGGATGTCATGAGTGAGCAGCGCAGCAAGACCGACTCGCACAACTGGCAAGGATTCTCCACCAAGGCGATCCACGCCGGTTACGAACCCGACCCCGCGACCGGTGCGGTCAACGTACCGATCTATGCCAGTTCGACCTTCGCCCAGGACGGCGTGGGAGGCATGCGCGGCGGCTTCGAATACGCGCGTACGGGCAACCCCACCCGTCAGGCACTCGAGGCCAACATCGCGGCCCTGGAAGAGGGCAGCTTCGGCCGGGCCTTCGCCTCGGGCATGGCGGCCACCGACGCCCTCCTGCGTGCGACGCTGCGTCCCGGCGACCACCTGGTTATCCCCAACGACGCCTACGGCGGCACGTTCCGGTTGATCGACAAGGTGTTCAGCCAATGGGGCATCGAGTACTCGGTCGCGCCGGTCACCGACGTCGATGCCGTGCGTGCCGCGATCCGACCCAACACCAAACTCGTCTGGGTCGAGACACCCACCAACCCGTTGCTGAACATCGGTGACATCGAGGCGCTCGCCGCAGTGGCGCACGAAGCGAAGACAAAACTGGTGGTGGACAACACCTTCGCGTCGCCCTACCTCCAGCGGCCTTTGACACTCGGCGCCGATGTGGTGCTGCACTCGACCACCAAGTACATGGGCGGGCACTCCGACGTGGTGGGTGGCGCACTGGTCACCGACGACGAACAGCTCGACGTCGACATCGCGTTCCTGCAGAACGGCGCCGGAGCAGTTCCGGGACCGTTCGACGCCTACCTCACCATGCGGGGCATCAAGACACTCGGCGTCCGGATGGATAGGCACAGCGACAACGCCGAAAAGATCGTCGAGTTCCTCAGCTCCCATCCCAAGATCGACTCGGTGCTGTACCCGGGCCTTCCCAACCACCCCGGACACAAGGCCGCCGCCAAGCAGATGACCCGATTCGGCGGCATGATCTCGGTGCGCGTCTCCGGCGGATCGGAAGCAGCACAACAGTTCTGCGACCGCACCGAGGTGTTCACCCTCGCCGAGTCACTCGGCGGCATCGAATCCCTCATCGAACACCCCGCCGCGATGACCCACGCCTCCACCGCCGGCTCACTGCTCGAGGTCCCCGCCGACCTCGTCCGCCTGTCGGTCGGGATCGAAGACATCGGTGACTTGATCGGGGATCTCGAGAACGCGCTCGGCTAGTCTGCTCGCTCCGCTCGCTTTGTCGGTGCGGCCATCGGGCGGATGTTCTTCCCTCCTCTTCACATCGCTGGCGCTCGTTCATCGTCAGTCCAGAACATCCGCGGCCGCACCTCCGGGGAATTGTGCTGGTTTGGCTCGCTTCGCTCGCGGGTGAGTGGCCCCCAGGTCGCGTGCTCTTCCTTCGTCGACTCAGTCGCTGCGCTCCCTCGCTCCTCTGTCCAGAGCACGCGGGGCCACTCACGGGTTTGAACAACACTTCGTTGCTCGCTCGAATGCCACGGGCGCGCCAAAACTAGACCATTATTGTCAGATGGTGAGTGCACAGCCGCTGGTGGACCTGGCCCACATCGACCGGGCGGTGCAACTGCTGGCACCGGTGATGCGCCGGACTCCGGTGGTCGCGTCGCGGGCGCTTTCCGAACGTTGTGGTCATGATGTCTGGTTGAAATGCGAAAACCTGCAGCGCACCGGATCATTCAAGCCCCGGGGTGCGTATCTGCGGATTGCCGGACTCGACGAGCAGCAGCGGGCACGAGGTGTGGTCGCGGCCAGTGCGGGCAATCATGCCCAAGGCGTTGCATGGTCGGCGGGCACGCTGGGCATCTCGTCGACCGTCTTCATGCCCACCGGTGCCTCGCTGCCGAAGGTGGCAGCCACCAGGGCGTACGGCGCAGACGTCATGATGCACGGTGCCACGGTCGACGAAAGTCTGGATGCCGCAATTGCTTTCGCCGACGAGACGGGGGCCGTGCTGATCCACCCGTTCGATCATCCCGACATCGTGGCCGGGCAGGCCACCGTCGGCATCGAGGTGCTCGAACAGATGCCCGATGTGGGAACAGTGCTGGTGCCGTTGGGTGGTGGGGGTCTGCTCGCCGGCGTCGCAGCCGCGATCAAGCTGCACAACCGCGCCATCCGGGTCATCGGGGTGCAGGCAGCGGCCGCTGCTGCATGGCCGGATTCGCTGGCCCGCGGCGGCCCCGTCAAGGCGACGTCGATGAACACGATGGCCGACGGCATCGCGGTAGCCAAACCCGGAGTGGTGCCGTTCGCCCACGTGTCCGAACTCGTCGACGAGGTGGTCACGGTCAGCGAAGAGGCGATCTCCCAGGCGCTCGTCCTGGTACTCGAACGCGCCAAGCTGGTCGTCGAACCGGCAGGCGCCACAGCGGTCGCTGCCATCACCAGCATTCCCGACCTGCGGCTCGACGGGCAGGTGTGCGCGGTCCTCTCGGGCGGCAACATCGACCCGCTCCTATTGACCCAGGTCACCACCCACGGCTTGCGGGCGGCCGGTCGATACCTGACGATCACCGCAACAGTTCCGGATCGTCCCGGCGGCCTGGTCGCCCTGCTGGAGCTGCTGCGGGACATCGGGGTGAGCGTGGTCGACGTCATCCACTCCCGCGTCAGCGGCGAGCTGAGACTCGGCGAGGTGGAAGTCACCGTGAGTCTGGAGACCAAGGGGCCCGAACACCAGGCCCGCGTACGCGCGGCACTCACCGAATCCGGGTACTCGTTCACCTGACCGCACGCGCGGGTGTCCGAATTTCCCTAGGCTCAACCCATGGCCATCGACTACACCAAGCGTTCCAAGCCTTCGCAGGCACCGTCGACCCCTGCGCCGGTGCCTCCCGCGACACCGGCACCAGCGGTCGCGTCGGCGGTGAACCTCAGCAAGATCGCGCTCACCAAGCAGGCGCCGTCGGTGAACCTCGCCAAGCCCGGAGCATCCGGCGGCACGATTCGGATCAACCTGAACTGGGCGCAGGGAGAGTCGTCAGGAGGGCTGTTCGGCAAGCGCAAGAAGGGCGTCGACCTCGACCTGCGATGTCTCTATGAACTGGCCGACGGCTCCCGCGGCGGGATCGGTGCGCTCGACCGTGTCTTCGGCTCCCTCGACCGCAGGCCGTTCATCCAACTGGACTCCGACGACCGATCCGGTAATTCGGCGGGGGGTGAGAACATGTTTGTCAACCTCGCCAATCCTGCTGTGTTCCGGCGCATCCTGGTGTTCGCCGACATCTACGCAGGAAGCCCGAACTGGGCCGCAGTTGATGGCGTGGTGACCGTGGAGTCGCAGTTCGGACCCCCCATCGAGGTCCGCATGGACTCGGCCAAGAACAACCTCCGTACCGCATCCATCGCGCTCATCGAAGTCGGCGCTCAAGGAGTGACCATCACGCGAGCGGTTGAGTACTTCTCCGGCGGAGACAAGATGGACAAACATTTCCGCTGGGGCCTGAACTGGGGCCGAGGCAGCAAATAGACTGCACCCCAGTCCCTCTCAGCTCGTCGACGGTCGCGCGTCGGCGGCCATCACCGACAACAGTTCGTACGCCACATGTGCGGCGGCGATACCCGTGATCTCGGCGTGGTCATACGCGGGCGCCACCTCGACGATGTCGGCGCCGACGATGTCGAGCCCGGACAGCCCGCGCAATGTATTCAGCAATTCGCGCGACGTCATGCCGCCCGCTTCCGGAGTACCCGTACCCGGTGCGTGCGCGGGGTCGAGCACGTCGATGTCCACGGACACGTATACCGGGCCTCCGGCGACGCGGCGATGGATGCGCTCGATGATGCTGCGCACCGTGTCGAACTGATAGTCGTCGGAGCGGATCAGCTGAAAGCCGAGAACGCCATCTGCTTCGAGATCCTGCGCGCTGTACAGAGGTCCCCGGATACCGACGTGCATCGACCGCTCCATGTCGATGAGACCTTCTTCGCTGGCCCGCCGGAACGGGGTGCCGTGTGTGTAGGGCGCCCCGAAGTAGGTGTCCCAGGTGTCCAGATGGGCGTCGAAGTGGAGCACCGCAAGCTTTCCGCGCTCACGATGCAGCGCCCGCAGCAGCGGAAGTGCCAAGGTGTGGTCACCGCCCAACGTCAGCAGCCGCGCCCCGTCCGATCCGAGGTGCGTCACGGCACGGTCGACCGTGTCGAGGGCTTCGACGATGTCGAAAGCGTTGACCGCGATGTCGCCGGCATCGGCAACCTGATGAACGGCGAACGGTGAGATGTCCATTGCGGGGTTGTAGGGCCGCAACAGCTTTGACGACGCACGGATGTGACCGGGGCCGAAACGAGCACCGGGACGGTAGCTGACTCCGGTGTCGAACGGGACGCCCACGATCTTGACGGCGGCCGACCGGACATCATCGAGACGCGGCAGGCGGGCGAAGGTGCCGGGTTCGGTGTAGCGGGGCACCAGACTTGCATCGATAGGGCCTTGAATCGAGTTCAACGTCAATGCTTTTCCTCAGTCCTTGTAGTCAGGTGCAATGCGCTCGACCAACCGCACCATGGCGGACCAGGCGAGGTCGATGCCGATGTCGTCGGTGAGATCGTCGCCGGTGTCTTCGGCGTTCAGTTGACGTGCGGTGTGTTCACGGATCGCCTCGTCCGGGACGATGACCTCTCCCGCCCGGGTGGCGGCGACCTGTATCTCGCAAGCCTTGTTGAGGTAGTACATCCTCAGAAAAGCCTGCGCGGGTGTGGAACCCACGGTGAGCAAACCGTGGTTTCGCAAGATCAGCGCCGGATGGTTGCCGATGTCTCGAACCAGCCGCTCTTGTTCGTCGAGGTTGAGAGCGACGCCCTCGTAGTCGTGGTAGCCGACGCGGTTGTGGAACTCCATCGAGATCTGGTTCAGGCCGAGGAGGCCGGTTGCCGAGGCCGCCACGGCGCAACCCGCCACCGTGTGGGTGTGAAGTACGCAGTGCGCGTCTGGCCGGCTCCGGTGAATGGCACTGTGGATGACAAACCCGGCCGGATTGACCGGCGGACCAACGGGTTCGGTCAACTGACCGTCCACATCGATGCGGACCAGATTCGATGCGGTGATCTCCTCGAACAGCAGCCCATAGGGGTTGATGAGGAAATGCTCGTCCGGACCGGGCAGTCGAACCGAGATGTGTGTGAAGATCAGATCGGTCATCCGGAAATGTGCGATCAACCGGTACACAGCGGCCAGTTGTCTGCGTAGTTCGAGTTCCTCGGCCGGAATGGTCGTGAGATCCGGCATCAGTAGCCGACCTTTGCGGACACCAGCTTCTGGAACATCGCGGTGATCTGATCCCAGTGTGTGACCAGATTGGTGCGGTCCGCCGCGGGAGATCTGCGACCGCTCTGCAGCTTGTGCAGGATTGGCATGTCCTGCTCATTGACCTCGAACAATATGTCCGTCAATCGCTTTCGCTCGGTGCTGAACCGCTCGCCCGTCGCCGTCTCGTCGACGAACACGGCCATGTGCTCGACGGTTCGTTCCGGGCCGGCGGCGTCGAACCCGATCACCTGGAACCAATCCGCTTCCAAGAACAGCAGGGCATTCGGGAACACACAGAAGATGTCCTGGCTCTCGGTTCGAGCGGGGGGAACGTCGCCGAGGAATGGCAACGCTTCGTCGGTCTTGGCGGCCTTACCGGCTGCGCCATGCGGGTAACAGCCCCCGAGGATGTGGTCGGCCAAACGGACATCGTCCACGTCCAGCGACGCACTGACCGGCCCGACCTGCGGGTGGATGAACGGCAGGTGGTAGAAGTCGAGGAAGTTCTCCACCACCAGTTTCCAGTTCACGGCGATGTCGAACCGGCGCTCCTCGGCCAAGTGGATGCGGTTGAAGTCGACGTGGTCCCATCGCGCCAGGATCGGTGCGAGCATGGCGGCGAAATCGGCATCGATCTGGTCCGTTCCGCCGGCCTCGGCGCTCTCGAGGGCCAGATTGACGAAGACCATGCCCGCCCACACCTGGCAGGCGACAGGCAGCAGACCCAGGTGCTCAGCACCGTCGGGTACCGCGCGCGTGCGCTCCCGGGTGAAATACGGTGTGGCGTGCAGACTTCCGTCGAGGTTGTAGGACCAGCAGTGGTACGCGCACTGAATCCGCTTGCGAACCTTCACCGGCTCGTCGGTCATGGCCATGCCACGGTGTCTGCAGGAGTTGTGGAACACCCGGATCTGGTCGTCGTCACCGCGGATGATCAGTAGGGGCTTGCCGCCGATGTCCACAGGATGCACCATCCCTGGTTCGTCGACCCAGTGCGCATAACCGGCCCACACCCAGCCGGACGAGAAAATTCGCTCCTGCTCGAGTGCGTATTCCGCCGGACCGCTGTAGGCGCGCGCCGGGATGAGCGCGTGTCCGGTGGTGTCCGAGGACAGTGGGCCCGGCAGAACCTGGTTGCCGGTGGCGGTGACCGGGTTCGGACTGTGCGTGGTCATCAATGACTCCCGTCAGGTGATGGAACGGTGATCGGCGACGTGGCCGGGGGAGAGGAGGGTTCGATCGCCGAGGCAGCGAACGCCTCATGGGCCCAGCTCTTGAGGATCAGGGCCTCGGTCCACCGGTCCGACAGTTCGGCTCCTGCGGCGTCGGTGATCGCGTAGGGACGCGTGCCGAGCTCGGTGCAGAACATGATCTGCCGGCCTGGGGCACTTCGGGCCCGAATGGATCGGAAGCCCTGTTCCCACCATCCACGGAACCGTTGCTCCCAACGCTCACCCGCTGGGGTGCCGAGGGGGATCTGGACCTGCGCGCGGGTGGCGATCCTGCCCTGAAGTGATCCGCAACGGTCCAGTATGGCGGTCACCAGGTCTTCGTATTCACGCGTGGGTTCGTCGGGCATCTCGTTGGCGCACACATAATGGGAGAGATCCCCGGCAAGCTCGATGCGTGGGTCCAGGTGACGCAGGAGCAGCTCGCTGAATCGGATGTCGTTGGTGACGGTGTTGCGGTGTGTCTCCAACTGCATGTCGATCTGCTCGTCACGGCACAGCTCGTACCACCTCGCCACGGTGCCGGCGAGGGCTTCGGGGTCGAACCCGTAGATCTGCGCGCACACGACCATCTGGCCGGCGCCGACCTGGTGGGCGTAGTCGATCGCCGCATGCAGATCGTCGATGGTGTGAACAAATGCGAAGACGGCGGCGTTCAGGTCCGACCCCTGGATGAGTGGGGCGAGCTCAGCGGCAGCAGGCGCCCGCCGTGCCCCGAGATCCACCGCAACGCCGTTGAAACCCGCGGCGGCGATGAGATGGATCTGCTCTGGAAGCGACCACTGATCTGCGGTGCTGGGTAGGTCCTCCATGGCCCACAGTGATTGGAAGACAGCGAGTTCCGCGCTCATGGCACCGGCACCACGGGGTCGTTGACGGTCAGCACGGGTGTGCCGGTCTGCATCCACTGCACCACGTTCTGCGCCTGAGCGACGATGTACCCACGCGTCGTGGCATCCGACAGGTACGCGACGTGAGGGGTGGAGAGCACATTCGGGTGCCCGATGAGGCGATCGGCGGGATCAGGGGGCTCGGTGTCGAAGACGTCGAGTGCGGCTGCCGTGACACGCCCGGTGTCGAGAGCGTGACGCAGCGCCGCCGAATCGATGAGTGTGCCGCGCGCGACGTTGATCAGATGGACTCCCTGACGCATCCGGGCAAAAGCGTGTTCCCCGAGGAACTCCCGGGTGTCGTCGGTCAACGGGAGATGCAAGGAGATGACGTCGGATCGGCTCAGAACGGTGTCGAGGTCTGTCACCCGCGCGCCGTCGATGCCTACCAGCCCGTTGCCTGCGGCCGGTTCCGGACGGTCGGTGCGGATGTCGAAGCCCAGCACCTCGCGCACCGTCGGTGCCGCCAGGGCAGCATATCTACGACCGGTGCTGCCCAGACCGAGTACGCCGACCGTCATCTCGGACAATCGCCGCGGCAGAGGGGTGGGACGGTCCAGCCAGCCGCGTGTGGTGGGGAACCCGGAGAAGAAGGGGAGCCGGCGAATCAGTGCAAGTGTGAGGGTCCAGGCATGAGTGGCCACCTCCTCGGCCGCGACATCACCCACCGTGCACACCCAGATGCCCAACTCGGCTGCGGCATCCACATCGACGTTGTCGTGTCCACGCGAGAGCAACGCGACGATCTTCAGGTTCGGCAGCCGCAGCAACAGATCTCGGTCGATCGGTGCGTAGCCGACGAGTAGAGCGGTGGCCCCGGCGGCGTCGCGGGCGATGACGTCTGGGTCCCGTGTCTGCAGTACTTCGACCCGAAAGCCGTTGTCTCTCAGCATTTGACAACCGATTTCGGGGTCAAGGTCGTCGGTGTCGGTGTAGACCGCGAGCGGTCCGTTGTCGGGCATCGATGCTCCAGGATCAGCGCAGACGTTCAGCGCAGGTGCGAAAGGAATTGTTGCGTCCGTCGGTGTTGCGGGTCATCGAAGAACGGCCCCGGCGGTCCGGCTTCGACGATCATCCCGTCGTCGAAGAGAGCGACCTCGTCGGCGACGCGACGCGCGAATCGCGTCTCGTGGGTGACCACCACCATGGTCATTCCCTGTTCGGCGAGCTGTTCCATCACCTCGAGCACTTCTCCCACCAGTTCTGGGTCGAGAGCCGACGTCGGTTCGTCGAACAGCATCACCGACGGGTTCATCACCAGTGCACGGGCAATTGCCACCCGCTGCTGCTGACCACCGGACAGTTCACTCGGAAAGTGCCTGAGCCGGTGTGCCATACCGACCCGTTCGAGCATGGCGGTGGCCTGCTCTCTGGCCTCGGTCCGTCGTATCCCGCCGACCTCGGTGAGCGCCAGGGTGACGTTGTGGAGCACATCGAGATGTGCGAACAGGTTGAACCGCTGGAACACCATGCCGATGTCGCGGCGCTGACGGGCCAGCTGGGTCTCCCGCAGAGACCGCGTCGCCCCGGTTGATCCGACGGACACACCCAGTTGTTTGCCGTGTAGCAAGATCTCACCCTGGTCCGGTGTCTCGAGCAGAGCCATCAAGCGCAGGATCGTGGACTTGCCCGAACCCGAAGGGCCCAGCAGGGCTTTGACCTCACCCTTGTTCACCGTCAGGTCGACTCCCTTGAGCACTTCGGTCTGGCCGTAGGAACGGTGCAGGTTGATCGCCTGCAGGACTGGGCTGCTCATACTGGGACCTTCTGCACGGTCGGGGTGATGCCGGATGTGTTGTGACCTTTGGAAATCCATCGGTATCGAGCCTCGATGAAGTACTGGATGACCATGGCCACACTGACGATCACGAGGTAGTACACCAGGGCGGCCGAGTAGTACTCGGCGTAGCGGAAGGTCACAGACACCTCGGCTTGCGCGGTGGTCAGCAATTCTCGTAGTGAGATGACCGATGCGAGTGACGTGTACTTCAGCATGGCGATGAACTCGTTGCCGCTGGGCGGAATCGCAACCTTGATGGCTTGAGGGAGAACCACTTTGAACAAAACCTTGTGCGGCGGAAGGCCCAGTGCCCGCGCCGCGATGTGCTGGCCGTCGTCGACGCTGAGCAGCGCCGACCGCAGGATCTCGGCCATGTATGCGGCCTCCACCACCGCGAAGCCGATGAAGGCCGCAAGGAAGGGGGTGAACCAGTTCTCACGAGGCCGGGGAACAGCTGTGGTCCGGCGTTCCAGATGAGCAGCAGGACAAGCAAGGTGGGTATGGCCCGAAAGAACCAGACGTAGACCCAGCCCGCAGCACGGGGAGCGGGATTCTTGGCGATGCGCAGGAGGGCAACCAGGAACCCGATCACGGTGGCTGCGATCATCGCGCTGATGGCCAGGCCAAGCGACAGCAGCGCGCCGCGGAAGAATGTCCCGGACGTCAAGGCGTCGGTGAAGACGCTCCACTCGAAGACCATCGCGGTCAGGTGACGATTCGGTTGGGATCAAGACCGTACTGCTCGGCGAGCTTGCCGAGTGTGCCGTTGGCGTCGAGCTCTTTGAGGCTGGTGCTGACCGCCGGGCTCAGCGGCGAACCCTTGAGCGTGAAGACGCCGAACTGGGTGTCGGCGGGAAACACATCGGGGATGGACTTCAGCTTGCCCTGGGACTTCTCGACCATGTCGACGACGGCAACATCGGTCTCAATGAGAGCGTCGGCCTTCGAATTGGAAAGAGCAGCAACAGTTTCTGATGTCTTGGGGTAGGGCTGCACCGTGATTCCCGGCTTGCCCTCGGACTCGAATCGGCTCGACAGATCACGCAGGGTCTGTTCGTTCGACCCGCCGCCCTGCACCGCGACCGTCTTGCCCGAGAGATCGTCGGCCGTGGTGATGTCGCTCGTGTCCATGCGCACGATCAACCCGGGGCCGGTCTCCATGAAGGGTGAGCCGTCGGCGACCTCGAGTCGCTCGGGACTCATGTAGAGCGCGGCCCAGAGGATGTCGCACCGTTTTGCCTGCAGGGCCGGCATCAGTCCGTCGAAAGCCGTGTTCTGCCACTTGATGTCGAGTTCCCAGAGATCCGCGAGTGCCCGCGCCGCGTCGGGATCGAAGCCGACGGGACTGGAGGTGTCGCCGTCCTTGAAGTACTCCATCGGCGGGTACTCGGGGTCGGTGCACACCGTCAGTTCGCCGCTCTTGAGAAGTCCCGCAGGCGCTTTGCCGGAGGCCTCGGTGCTTTCCGCACCGCCACCGCAGGCGGCGATGGTGGTGGCCAGCAGTACTGCGGCCGTAGTCGCTAGAACTCTTCGCATGTGTGGATCCTCAGGGTGTTGATTCATGAGCACCGGCGATGGTGCGGAACTGCCGGGTCTCACCGTAGGATCGCCGGCATAGGTCAGCAAGGCGAAATCTGCAATCAAACCCGGATCGATTGAAGGAAAGCCCAATTATGTGTGCATTTTGTAAACAAAGATCTACTGATTGTGCACCCACCTGCAAAAAAAAACGTCCCGCCGACGATCGGACCGGTCAATTGTTAAGTTCTCGTGAGCAGAGTCGATCGGGCCCGATGCCCGAGGTCGACATGCGCATCGTGGAGGCTCTCCGTCGCGATGGCAGGGTCTCTACCCACGAGCTCGCCGACCAGCTGGGCCTGTCCAGAACCACCACGGCCAGGCGCCTGAGCCATCTGCTCGATGGTGGATTCGTCAGCGTGGTCGGTCTCGTGCATCCGCTGACCATCGGGATCAAATCGCTTGCCCACATCTCGATCTCGGTGGACCGGCCCGTGCGCCGAGTGGCCGAGGCCATCGCCGCCATGCCGGAGGTGCCTTTTGTGAGTCTGGCCTCGGGTGCCTTCCCGCTCATCGCCGAAGCCCGTGCCTACAGCGATGGTGATCTCGCGACTGTGCTCGATCGGGTGCGCTCGGTGGACGGGGTTCGTTCCACGGAGACACTCTTCTACACAGAGTTGGTGGTCGACGTGCTGCGCCCGACCCGAGCTGACGCTGTCGAGATCGACCGGGTCGATTCGCGGCTTCTGATGCAGTTGCAGATGGACGGCAGGCTGTCGTACACAACCCTGGGCGAGCGGGTCGGGGTGTCGACCGGCACCGCCAGGACACGGGTGCTGCGCATGATCGACGAAGGAGTCGTACGGATCGGCGCAATCGCGAGGTCGGGCCGCGATACGGAATTCGATGTCGGGGTGGGTATCTCGTTGCGGGGCCCCGCCTCGACCGGGGGCGACCTGCTGTCGGAGATGCCCGAGATCCGCTTCCTGGCAGCCACTTTGGGGCGCTACGACCTGCTCGCCACCGTACACGCGGATTCGCTGGCCGACATCGTCAGCGTTCTCGACCGGTTGCGTGCGCTGCGACCCGTGCTCAGGCTCGACAGCTGGGTTCACCTCGACACCGTCAAGGAGAGCTACCACTACCCGGTGGAGGCGATGAAGCCGTGAGTAGGCGAAGGACAGCGTGGCCGACGCCGTCAACCCCTGGTCCGGTGCGGGCACGTGTCGTCGCTCCGGAAGGGCCCTCGGGCGGTGTCGACCCCACGGTCGCGGCCGGGTTCGCAGCGGCCGGGCTGATCTCCGGGGGCACTGTCCTCATTCGCAACTGGCCACGGGAACGCGGACCCGGTGAAGCCATCTGCGACGTCTTCGCCGAGATGGACGGCTACGTGGTGACGTCGGATGCCGGTCTCACGGTCACCTCGCGGTCGACCAGCGGGGTACTCGGTCCTGTCGACGTGGCGGTGCGCGACGTCGCGGGTCTCATCCCGTTGATCGCCGTGCTGGCCACGCGAACAACGGGGGTGAGCCGCCTGAGGGGCGTCACCGAAGACGACGTCACCGGCGTCATCGACAACGTACGCAGGCTCGGAGGTGTGGCCGCCGTCGTCGACGAGGAGCTGATCATCGAGCCTCGACCACTGGCCGCGGGTGTGTGGGATGCCGAGGGCAGTGCCCCATCGGCCATCGCGGGCGCGGTCCTCGGGCTGGTCACTCCGGGCGTGCAGGTGGCGGGCTGGAACGTTGCGGAGGATGTGTATCGGGGGCTGACCACCGAGTGGCTACGCATGATCTCCGCCGACGAATATCTCGTTCCGGGCAGCGCGAAGCTGCCTCATGAGTACATGCGCTGAAAAGTCCGTGTCGCCGGCGACCGGTTCGCGTCATGAGCGGGAGTTCCTGTTCAGGGCGGGGCGATCAGCCAGATGACATTGTGGGGTGTGCCAATCGTGGTTGATTTATGACAACGGGCGTTGACAAGCTAGGGCGTACCCCCTAGCGTTCGTCTAGAACACGTTGCACAGGCCAGGAGAGTCGTTTTGACGAAAGCGCTGAAGTACGTCCCGGAACACACCCGAGACACCGATGGGCACGACTACGGCCAGGTCCTCGACGACCTGTCCAGCGCTTCGGTGCACAGGAACTTCGACCCATATCTGGACATCGACTGGGACGCGCCGCACATGGCGATCACCGAGAACGACCCGCGGTGGGTGCTGTCCAAGGTTGTCGACCCGATCGGCAGGCATCCCTGGTATCAGCAACAGCCGCTCGACAAGCAGATCAAGATCGGTATGTGGCGTCAGGCCAACGTTGCCAAGGTGGGCCTCCAGTTCGAGTCCGTCCTGATCCGCGGTCTGATGCAGTACAGCTTCAAACTCCCCAACGCAGCCAAAGAGTTTCGCTACACGACTCACGAGGCCAAAGAGGAGTGCAACCACACCCTCATGTTCCAGGAGTTCATCAACCGCACCGGGGTGGACGTTCCCGGCGCCAAGCTCGGTTACCGGTTGATCTCGCCCCTGGTCCCGTTGGCCTCCACCATCTTTCCCACGATCTTCTACTTCGGTGTGCTCGGTGGGGAAGAGCCCATCGACCACATCCAGAAGGACTTCCTGCGCAATCGCGACGAGATGCACCCGACCATGATGGCCGTGATGCAACTGCACGTCGCCGAGGAAGCGCGGCACATCTCCTTCGCCCACCACCTGCTGCGCGAGACGGTGCCCCGCAAGTCCTGGGTGCAGCGCTTCCTCCTGTCGCTGATGCTGCCGATCGTCATGCGGGTGCTGTGCGGGGCGATCACCGTGCCACCCAAGTCTTTCGAGCGCGACTTCGACATCCCGCGCGAGGTCATGAAGGACATCTTCTGGAAGTCCGAGAGCTCCAAGCAGTTCCTCCGGAACGTCTTCGGTGACGTCCGGATGCTCGGAGAGCAATGTGGCCTGATGAACCCGGTGTCGCGTGTGTTGTGGCGACTGCTCGGCATCGGCGGACGTCCTTCGCGCTATCGCAGCGAACCGACGTACACGGCGGCCTGAGAGTGCCCCATGTGGTGACGCAGGCGTGTTGCGCCGATGCGTCGTGCGTCTACGCGTGCCCGGTCAACTGCATTCATCCGACTCCGGACGAGCCCGATTTCCTCACGTCGGAGATGCTGTACATCGACCCGGCCACGTGCGTGGATTGTGGTGCATGCGTGAGCGCCTGCCCGGTGGGCGCGATTGTTCCGGGCAACCGGATCGAGCCCGAGCACGAACGCTATCCGGCCATCAACGCCGACCACTACTCCGACGCAGCAACGCCGGCGGTCCGATTCCCGGTGGATCCGGGACTGCGCCTGCCCTTGGCGCCCATCTCGAAGCCGAAGCCGATGGCGTCGCCCGGCGGGGAACCGGTGCGCGTGGCAATCGTCGGCTCAGGCCCGTCTGCGATGTACGCCGCCGACGAACTGCTCCGGTACCCGAACGTGAGCGTCACCATCCACGAGAGACTGGACAAACCGTTCGGTCTCGCCCGTTACGGCGTTGCGCCCGATCATTTCTCGACACGCAAGGTGATGGCGCTCTTCGACGAGATCGCACGAGACGATCGGCTCGACATCCTTCTCGGAAGCGAACTCGGTCGCGACATCACGTTGGAAGAACTGCAGCGCGACAATCACGCCGTGATCTATGCCGGCGGAGCCGGCACCGACCGCCGGTTACAGGTTCCCGGCGCGGATCTGCCCGGTGTGGCCAGCGCGACGGAGTTCGTCGGCTGGTACAACGGCCACCCCGACTTCGCCGACCGTCGATTCGACCTCTCATCGCGGCGGGTGGTGATCATCGGCAACGGCAACGTCGCTCTCGACGTCGCACGCATCCTCGCGACCGACCCGCAGCGGCTGGCTCCGACATCCATCTCACGGACCGCGCTCGAGGCGTTGCGTTCGTCAAAGGTCGAAGAGATCGTCGTCGCCGCGCGCCGTGGTCCCGATGGCGCCGCCTTCACCCTCCCCGAACTGATCGGGCTGGCCGACGGGGGTGTTGACGTCACACTCGACCCCGGTGCGCTGGACGCTGTGAAGGCAACCGCGCCAACCGATTCGACTGCGGCGGCCAAGCTGCAACTGCTGGCCGAGCTGGCAGGTCGTCCCCGTCGCACCGGCGCGAGCATCAGGCTTGCGTTCCTCCGATCGCCCGAACGCTTCGAGAGTGACGCGGCCGGGATGCTCGACGGCGTCACTTTCGGGATCAACCGGCTCGATTCGCAGAGGGGTGGAATCGAGCCGACCGGTCAGGTCGAAACCGTCGCCGCCGGAGTGGTTCTCACGTCCATCGGATACCGAGGCGTGGAAGTCCCCGGCTTACCCTTTGACCCTGTGCGCGGAGTGATCCCGAACGAGCAGGGCAGAGTGGTCGCGTCGGCGGGCCCGATCCCCGGCCTGTACGTGACCGGATGGATCAAGCGAGGCCCCTCCGGTTTCATCGGCACGAACAAATCGGACTCGGCCGAGACCGTCGCCCGTCTACGGGAAGATCTCGAAGCCGGCCGACTGATCGGACCGGCGAAGAAGAGCCGTCGCAAGCGCCTGTCGGCCCACTGAGCAACCTTCATCATCGCCTGCCGCGAGCAGGGTCAGGTGGTGGCGTCAGGCGCCGAATCGCGTTGCGCCCCACGGGCCTCGAGTACGTCTTGGACAGCCTCCGGGGTGGTGGTGCCGCCATTGATGACGTAGATGCGCTCTCCTTGGTGGGAACCGTTGGCCCACGTGTCGTTCTGCTGCCAGTCGATGATCTTGCCGTCGTTGTCGAACGCGATGGCGTCGTAGTCGGGATGCTCTCCCGCGAAGTGGGCGATCTGACGGGCTGTGGCGCTGACTTCTTCAGACATGGCGCCCGAGTACCCGGACTGCAGCCGTTCGACACATTGTGTGGCCCGGCCGGTGTCGGTGGCCTGCACACAAAAATGCCCTACCGGCGACGTCCTTCGTGGACGCCCCGATAGGGCACTCGAGTGCGTGCTCAGGCGTGGTACGGCTCCGCGCTCACCAGGGTCACCGAGATGGTGGCCCCGCTGGGCACGGTGTACTTACGGGTCTCGCCGACCTTGGCGTCGATCAACGCGCCGCCCAATGGCGACTTCGGTGAATAGACCTCGAGTTTCTCGTCGGACGAACCCTGTTCGCGGGTCGCGATCAAGAAGGTCTCGGTGTCGTTCTCGTCGCCGTCGTAGTACACCTTCACCACGGAACCGGGCAGTGCAACCCCCGACTGCGTCGCGTCTCGCCGACCTTTGCGGTGTTGAGCAACTCCTGGAGCTGACGGATGCGGGCCTCTTGCTGACCCTGCTCGTCGCGGGCGGCGTGGTAGCCACCGTTCTCCTTGAGGTCACCCTCTTCGCGGCGCTCGTTGATCTCGGCGGCAATCACCGGACGATTCGCGATGAGGGCGTCGAGCTCCTCTTTGAGCCGATCATGGGACTCCTGGGTAAGCCAGGTCACCTCGGTGTCGGTCATGCTCGTCACTCCCTCTCGTTAAATACAGCAACACGGCCCCTCTCGGGACCGTGTATCAGCCAAGAGTAGCAGGACATATGGACACGGCTCGAATTCTTATCGAATTGTGCCCTGCTGGGCGAGGGCTGTGCGGTAGGTGGGTTCACGGCTCTTGAGCCACCCGACCACCAGGTACGTCAGCGGCATGATGGCCAGCTCGACCAGCGTTTTCCACACGAATCCGATGAGGGTGTAGTTGATGAAGTCGGACCAGGTCGAGATGCCCAGGGCCGACGCTGCGATGGAACAGAAAACCAGGGTGTCGAAGAATTCGCCGACCACGGTGGAACTGAAAAGCCGGGCCCACAAACGTTTTTCTCCCGAGCGCTCTTTCATCTTCACGAGAACCCAGGAATTTAGGAATTCACCCACGACATATCCGGCGAGTCCGGCGGCGAGGAATTGCGGAACCACTCCCGCAACGGTCTCGAACGATTCTTGACCGTCGTAGAAGTCGGCGGCCGGCAGGTGGATGGTGAGCCAGAAGCACATGGAAGCGATCAGGAGGACGGCGAAACCGGTGAGGATCGTGCGGCGCATCGCCTTGAACCCGTACACCTCGCTGATCACGTCGCCCAGCACGTAGGCGAGGGGGAAGAGGTAGAACGCTCCGTCGGTGACCAGGCCGTCCATGGACAGTGGCCCGAAGTCGAAGTGGAGGTCGGGGAACAACACCACACCTTTGGTGCCGGTGATGTTGCTGATCATCATCACGCCGACGAAGAGTCCGACGAGCGTGGGGAAGTAGTGACTGGTGATGGTGGCGAACGCCGGGCCCGTTCCCTTGGCGGTGAGCGGGTCCGGCTGCCCAGACTGTGTTGTTGGTGTCATGGGTGCCGATTATGGGGCACGTCCGGGCCGGCCGGTGCGTCGGTCACGCGCTGCGTTGAGCGTCACGCGCCGGTGTGGACCGGTGCGCCAGGCTCAGGGCCGTGCGCACGACGGATGAGTCAGGGGGCCACGAGGTACGGCGGCACGGTGTCACTGCATCCGTAGACCTCGCCGACCGCGGGAGGGGCAGAAGTGCGGACCACTGCCGACATCGGGAGCCGGGTGTCCTGGGATGCCGGGACGTACACCTCGCGGCGCCCGGTCTCGGACCCGTCCTTGGATCTGGCCCGCACCACACAGGTGGCGGGAATGGTCGGGTCCTTGCGGTTGACGGTGAACTTCACCTCCACTGAGGTGTCGTCAAGGATGTCGTATCCGGTCGCTTCGCCGGAGATCTCCGGATCGGCGAATCGCTGGTAGGCGACCCAGGCGATCAATACACCGATGATGATCACCAGGCCGGTGAGCGCGAGGAACCAGCGTCTGCGTGATCGAGGTGAGCGTTCGGCCGGATAGCGGCCCTGCGGGAGGCTGCGGGCGCTGGTCATGGGTTCATACCTACCATGGAGTGGCAGAACCGAGACCGGCGCGGCGCGAGCCCGGGGTGCGGTGGGAGTATGGACAGGCGATTGACGACGGTGTGAAGGTGAGGACTACGCGTGGGTGGACTACGACTCATGGCGGTGCATGCGCACCCTGACGACGAGTCCAGCAAAGGTGCGGCCACCATGGCCAAGTACGCAGCCGAGGGTCACGACGTGTTGGTGGTGACCCTCACCGGTGGCGAGCGCGGGGACATCCTGAATCCGGCGATGGATCTGCCGGGCATCAAGGACCGGATGCCGGAGGTCCGTCGCGAGGAGATGGCCAAGGCGGCCGCAGCTCTCGGTGTACAGCAGACCTGGCTCGGATTCGTCGACTCGGGGTTGCCCGAAGGTGACCCGCTGCCACCGGTACCCGAGGGCTCGTTTGCCACGGTCCCGCTCGACGAGGCCACCGAGGCGCTGGTACGGGTGATCCGGGATTTCAAACCGCACGTGATGATCACCTATGACGAACTCGGCGGGTATCCCCATCCCGACCACATCCGGTGCCACGAGGTGTCGATGGCGGCGTACGAGACGGCGGGCGATCCGGACCGGTTCCCTGACGCCGGCGAACCGTGGACGGTGTCGAAGATCTACTACACGCACGGCTTCATCCGCGACCGGATGGTGTTGTTCTCCGACGAGTACGCCAAGATCGGCAAGGAGAGCCCCTTCAAGGAGTGGCTCTCGAAGTGGGATCCCGAACGCGGCAACCTGATGGGCCGCGTGACCACCCAGGTGACATGTGGCGAGTACTTCCCGCAGCGCGACGAGGCGCTCCGGGCCCACGCCACGCAGATCGACCCCAACGGCGTGTTCTTCGCGGTCCCGATGGACTGGCAGCTCCGACTGTGGCCGACCGAGGAGTTCGAGTTGGCGAAGACCAGGGTCAAAACCGCAATCCCCGAGACCGACCTGTTCGCGGGTATCGAACCCGATGCAAATGAAGGTGAGGCGTCATGAGTGCCACTGCATACGCTGCGGCGCAGCTCACCGACGTGTTGGCCAAGACCGAGGGCCCGGAGTTCGGCAAGGCGTCGCCGCTCGGCCTCTTGGTCATCTTGTTGCTGCTGGTGGGAACCGTCTTCCTGATCTGGTCCATGAACCGGCACATCCGCAACCTGCCCAAGAAGTTCGAGCGGGACCATCCTGAGGCCGACCAGGCCGCCGACGACGGGACCGACCTTGACCCGAGACACCAACAGCCTCGCTGAGGCCACCAGTCCCTACCTCCGTCAGCACGCCGACAACCCGGTCCACTGGCAACAGTGGAGCGCCGACGCGCTCGACTGGGCGCGCGAACGTGACGTGCCGATCCTCCTCTCGGTCGGTTACGCGGCATGTCACTGGTGCCACGTCATGGCGCACGAGTCGTTCGAGGACAACAACACCGCGGCCGTGATGAACGCGAACTTCGTGTGCATCAAGGTCGACCGTGAAGAACGCCCCGACATCGACGCGATCTACATGAACGCCACCGTCGCGATGACAGGGCAGGGCGGGTGGCCGATGACCTGCTTCCTGACTCCCGATGGCCGTCCCTTCTACTGCGGCACCTACTTCCCGCCACGGCCCGGTCGCGGTATGCCGTCGTTTGTTCAACTGCTCGAGGCGATCACCCAGACGTGGGAGCACAAGCGTGACGAGATCGACCGTGTCGGTTCTGCCGTCGTAGGCCAGTTGCAGGCCAATGCTTCCGGCCTGCCCGAACCTCAGGTGCCGATCGACCCGGAGCTTCTCGACCATGCGGTGAGCACGATCATCGAGGACGAGGACCGCACCAATGGTGGATTCGGTGGCGCACCCAAGTTTCCGCCATCCGCTCTGCTCGAAGGTCTGATCCGGGAGTCCGAGAGGTCCGGTGACCTCCGGGCGCTCGACGCTGCTGTGCGAACCGCGTCGGTGATGGCCCGGGGCGGTATCTATGACCAACTCGGCGGGGGTTTCGCGCGGTATGCGGTGGACCAGAACTGGGTGGTACCGCATTTCGAGAAGATGCTCTACGACAACGCGCAATTGCTGCGGGTGTACGCGCATCTGGCACGCATCACCTCGGATCCGTTGGCGCAGAGGATTACCGAGGAGACGGTTGCCTTCCTCGAAGCCGACCTCAAAGTGGTCGGTGGTTTTGCTTCCGCCCTTGATGCCGACACCGACGGCGTCGAGGGACTCACCTACGTGTGGACGCCCGCGCAACTTGCAGAGGTTCTGGGGGCCGACGACGGTGCCTGGGCCGCCGACTTGTTCACCGTGACGCCCACCGGAACCTTCGAAGAGGGGGCGTCCACGCTGCAACTGCGGCACGACCCCGACGATGCCGAGCGATACCGTTCGGTGCGGGCGCGGCTTTCGGCGGCACGGGCCGAACGCCCGCAACCCGCGCGTGACGGCAAGGTGGTCAGCGCGTGGAACGCCATGGCCATCACCGCGCTCGTCGAAGCGGGCGCCGGACTGAACCGGCCGGACTGGGTGGATCTGGCGTCTTGGTGTGCCGAAGAGCTGTTGCAGCGCCACATCGTCGACGGACGGCTGAGACGCTCCTCGCTCGATGGGCATGCGGGTGCCCCGCAGGCCGTCCTCGACGATCATGCGGCGCTGGTGACCGCTCTGCTGGCACTGCATCAGGTCACAGGCGAAAGGCGTTGGCTCGAGGCCGGACTCGACTTGCTCGACACCACCATCGACCTTTTCTCGGATCCGGAAGCGACCGGTTCGTGGTTCGATGCAGGCGTCGACGCCGAGGGCTTGCTGACCCGACCGCGCGATCCGATCGACGGCGCGACCCCCTCGGGCACCTCGTTGATCGCCGAGGCGCTGCTGACCGCGGCCCCGCTGTCGCCGGTGCAACGCCGCCCGCGTGGATCGGGTGAGTTCGCCGCGCTCGCCGATGCAACGTTGGCGCGTGGAGGCGTACTGCTGGCCAAGTTGCCGCGATCGGCCGGACACTGGCTGGCAGTGTCGTCCGCAGCGGTTGCAGGCCCGGTGCAGATAGCGGTGGCCCAGACGGACACCGAGCCGACCGAACTGCTGACCCGGGCTCGCGTTCTTGCACCAGGCGGCACCGTGGTGGTGGGAGGGACGCTCGACTCGGCGCCCCTGCTCGAGGGCCGCCCACCCGTGGACGGCACGGCCGCGGCCTACGTGTGTCGTGGGTCGGTGTGTGGCCTACCGGTGACCTCGGCGGAAGCGCTGGCCGAGCAGCTGGCCAGTACGTCCGCGAATTGATCCATCGCCCAATCGATCTCGTCGATCGTGATGACGATGGGTGGGGCGAAGCGCAAGGTTGATCCATGAGTGTCCTTCACCAGCACACCCCGCTGGGCCAGTGCGGTGCTCAGTTCCTTGCCCGTTCCCAGAGCAGGGTCGACATCGATGCCGGCCCACAGCCCGAGGCCGCGAATGCCGGTGAGGCCCTTGGTGCTCAGCTCGTGTAAGCGGCGATGAAGATGGTCTCCGAGTAGGGCGGCGCGCTCTTGCCAGTAGCCGGTCTCGAGCATGCCCACCACAGTCGAACCCACCGCCGCGGCAAGCGGATTGCCGCCGAATGTGGAGCCGTGCTCTCCCGGGTGCAACACTCCCAGCACCGAGCTGTCGGCCACCACTGCCGATACGGGCAGGACACCCCCGCCGAGCGCTTTGCCCAGGACGTAGAGATCGGGGACCACCTGCCAGTGGTCGGAGGCGAAGGTCTTCCCTGTTCGTCCCAGGCCGGACTGGATCTCGTCGAGGATGAGCAGAACGTCTGTCTCCGAACAGATCCGGCGAACCGCCGGCAAGTAGTCGGGCGGTGGAACGATGATGCCCGCCTCGCCCTGGATCGGCTCGAGCAGGACCGCGACGGTGGTGTCGTCGATGGCTGCGGCCAAGGACTCGGCGTCGCCGAAGGGGACGGTACGAAAACCCGGAGTGAATGGGCCGAAGCCGCGGCGCGCGGTCTCGTCGTCGGAGAAGCTCACGATCGTGGTGGTCCGCCCGTGGAAGTTCCTACTCGCCACCACGATCGAGGCTGTCTCGGCGGGTACGCCCTTGACGTCGGTGCCCCATTTGCGAGCGACCTTGATGGCCGATTCGACGGCTTCGGCACCGGTGTTCATGGGTAGGGCCATGTCCTTGCCGCACAGGTCGGCAAGATCGCGGCAGAAGGGGCCGAGCCGGTCCGAGTGGAGCGCGCGACTCGTGAGCGTCACGCGTGTGAGCTGATCGGACAGCGCGGCATGGATCTCGGGGTTGCGATGTCCGAAGTTGAGCGCTGAATAGCCTGCGAGGCAGTCGAGGTATCGCCCACCTGCGACATCGGTGATCCAGGCACCTTGTGCCGAGGCGGCGACCACCGGCAGGGGCGAATAGTTGTGTGGGACATGGCGGGCGGCCATCGCGATGTGCTCGGCAGCGGCGAGACCGGGACGGGGGATCGGCGAGGGGATGTCGGTGTCGAGGGTCATCTGCTCAGGGCCGGATCGAGCGGCGGCAAACGTGAGCAGGAGGGCTTCATTCATCAAGGGTAGGGACACCATCTGACGCAAGCAATGCTCGTGCATTGCGCACAGAGAGCATATTTGTTGTCGTATCTGGCAAAATGGGGCGATCCGTTGCGTCGGGTCAGCGGACCATCGAGCGGAAGTGACGACTGGCTGTGTTGGACAACCTCGACGAGGCGATCCTGGGATGTCTCACCAAGGACGCACGACAGACCTACGCCCAGATCGGCGAGCAGGTCCGGTTGTCGGCACCGGCGGTGAAACGCCGGGTCGACCGGTTGGTGTCGTCCGGTGTCATCCGGGGTTTCACCGTTGTGACCGACCCGGCGGCACTGCAGTGGACAACCGAGGCGTACGTGCAGGTCTTCTGCCGCGGAACCGTCGCCCCAGACATCTTGGCGCGGTCGTGGGAACACATCACCGAGGTGGTCAGCGCCGCGACGGTGACGGGAAAGGCCGACGCGATCCTGCGCGTGGTGGCCCGCGACGTCCAGCATCTCGAGGAGGCGCTCGAACGGATCCGCTCGGCGGAAACGGTGGACCACTCCGAGAGCATCATCGTGCTGTCACGAGTGATCGACCGCGGCCGGCCCTGATCGCTCCGGAGACCGCGCCTGACATGCGACATTGGGCACCGCGCCATTCACGTGCTACTTTGGCCGACGTGAACATCAGTGCGCGCGTGTATTGGCGCTTTATCGAGGCTCCGGGTGGAGCCGCCGATACAGCGCTACGCTGACGCGTCCACACACCCGGAGCCCCGAGCAGTGACCACCTTTGGTCGCTGCTTTTTTCTTTGTCAGGGCACCGGTCAACAGGTGATGGTGCCCTTCGAATCAGGAAGGCACACAACATGACCAGCGGACTCCACGGACACGGAACGTTGTCCGGTCCCAACACCTCGGACCGCAGGATCCGCGCGCTGCGCGAGATCCCTTCACCCGACACCGTGCGCGCCGAACTGCCGCTGACCGGCCGTCGGGCCGAAGTGGTGCAGCGCGACCGCGACGAGATCGCCGACATCCTGGCGGGTCGCGACGATCGGCTGCTCGTCATCGTGGGGCCGTGCTCGGTGCATGACCCGGTTGCCGCGATCGACTACGCGCGCCGGCTGGCACCCATCGCAGCCGAACACGCCGATCGGCTGAAGATCGTGATGCGGGTGTACTTCGAGAAGCCGCGGACCACGGTCGGGTGGAAGGGCCTCATCAACGACCCCGGCATGGATGGCAGTTTCGACGTGGAACGCGGACTGCGCGTCGCCCGCGGCCTGCTCCTCGACCTCATCGATCTCGGCCTGCCCGTCGGTTGCGAGTTCCTCGAACCCACCAGCCCGCAGTACATCGCAGATGCGGTGGCGTGGGGCGCGATCGGCGCCCGCACAACGGAGTCGCAGGTGCACCGGCAGCTGGCCTCTGGCCTGTCGATGCCGATCGGCTTCAAGAACGGTACGGACGGGAACGTCCAGGTGGCCGTAGACGGTGTGAAAGCCGCTGCAGCGCAGCACGTCTTCTTCGGAGTCGACGACTTCGGTCGCGGTGCGATCGTGGAGACCGAGGGAAACACGGACTGCCACATCATCTTGCGCGGCGGCACAGCGGGTCCCAACTTCGATGTCGGCTCGGTGGACGGGGCACTTACATCGCTCGCCAAGGCAGGTCTTCCCGAACTCGTCATGATCGACTGCTCCCACGCCAATTCCGGTAAGGACCACATCCGGCAGGCAGAGGTTGCCACCGAGGTCGCCGCGATGATCGCAAGCGGTCAGCGCGGGATCAGCGGGGTCATGCTGGAGAGCTTCCTCGTCGCCGGTGCCCAGGCCCCGGACGCCGAGCCCCTCACCTACGGACAGTCGGTCACCGACAAGTGCATGGACTGGGATGCGACGGTAACTGTGATGCAGGCGCTTTCGGCGGCCAAGACGCGGGTCTGACCCCAGCGGGTGGCCGGTCGGTGACCTATTCGAACAAGACCAGCCACACGGCGATGTAGTGCACGATCGCCGCGATCACCGTGCATGCGTGAAAGAACTCGTGATGTCCGAAGGTGGTCGGCCACGGGTCGGGCCAGCGGGTGGCGTAGAGGACGCCGCCGATCGTGTAGAACAGGCCACCGACCGCCAGCAGCACCACCACCGCCACCCCGACGGAGTCGATCAGCTCGGGGATGACGGCCACGATGGTCCAGCCCAGCAGGATGTAAAGCGGGACCCCCAGCCATCGGGGTGATCCCGGCCAGAGGACCTTGAGGGTGACGCCGGCCAGGGCGCCGGTCCACACGACGACGAGGACGGCGACCTGTTCGGGAGGTTCGAGCCCCATGACGCAGAAAGGGGTGTAACTGCCCGCGATAAAGATGAAGATCATCGAATGATCGGCCCGCTTCATCCAGAGCTTGGCCGTGTCGGAGGTCCAGTCGACGCGATGGTAGGTGGCGCTGACGCCGAACAGACCACAGACGGTCAGGGCGTAGATACCGCAGGCCAGTGCTGCCATCGGGCCGATCAGTGCCCACGCCACCGCAACCAGGACGAGGCCCGTGACGATGGCGACGAAACCTGCGTACAGGTGGATCCAACCGCGCATTCGGGGCTTGAGCTCGGCCAGCAGCGCCAGTTCGGAATCGATCACAACTTACGGTACCGAAGGTTCGGGCTGACCTCCATCGTCGCCGCGTAAGGTGTAGCGGGTGAAGCTCATCCCCGACGCCATGCGCGGACCCATGTACCGGGTCTACGAGCGTCGGCTGACTCACTATCTGGATCCGTCACAGAACCCCAGGCACATTGCGATCATCTGCGATGGCAACCGGCGATGGGCTCGCGAAGCCGGATTCGAGAATGTCAACCACGGGCACCGGGTCGGGGCGCAGAAGATCGCCGAGGTTCTGCGGTGGTGCAGTGAACTCGGCATCGAGACCGTGACCATCTACCTGCTCTCCACCGAGAACCTGAATCGTGATTCGGCCGAGCTCGGCGAGCTGCTGCAGATCGTGCCCGACATCGTCGAGGAGATCTCGGCGCCGGGCCAGCCATGGCGGGTGCAGATAGTCGGCGCGCTCGACCAGCTGCCCGACGAGGTTTCCGCGCGGCTCAAGGCGGCGCAACAACAGTCCTCCGGGCGTACGGGACCCAACGTGAACGTCGCCGTGGGCTACGGCGGCCGCCAGGAGATCGTCGATTCCGTCCGGTCCCTGCTGGCCGACCGCTTGGCGGCGGGCGACTCACCCGATCAGCTCATCGACGCCGTCACGGTGGAGGCCATCGACCAGAATCTCTACACCCGCGGCCAGCCGGACCCTGATCTGGTGATCAGAACATCAGGGGAGCAACGGCTCTCGGGATTCCTCCTGTGGCAGAGCGCGTATTCGGAGATCTGGTTCACCGATGCCTACTGGCCGGCGTTCCGGCGCGTGGACTTCCTGCGCGCCCTGCGCGATTACGCAGCCCGTAGTCGCCGCTTCGGCAAGTGATCGCAGCCGGCGCTTCGGCAAGTGATCTGAGCCAGGTCGGCCTCTGGCGTCAGATCTTGCGCAAGCGCACGCGGTTGATGGCGTGATCGGCGTCTTTGCGGAGTACCAGAGTGGCGCGCGGCCGGGTCGGGAGAATGTTCTCCACGAGGTTCGGCCGGTTGATCCCGTTCCAGATGTCCCGGGCGGCAAGGGTGGCCTGTTCGTCGGTCAGCGACGAGTAGTGGTGGAAATGCGAATGTGGATCGGCGAATGCGGTGGTGCGCATCGCGAGGAAACGATGGATGTACCAGTCCTCGATGTCCTCGATCCGGGCATCGACGTAGATGGAGAAGTCGAAGAGGTCCGACACCATCAGCCGTGACCCGGTCTGCAGTACGTTCAGCCCCTCGACGATGAGGATGTCGGGTTGTTGCACATGGTGTTTCGTGTCGCGGACGATGTCGTAGGTGAGGTGGGAGTACACCGGCGCCGAGACATCGGCGGCCCCTGATTTCACCTCGGTGACGAACCGGAGCAGAGCGCGGCGGTCGTACGATTCCGGGAAACCCTTGCGGTGCATGATTCCGCGGCGTTCGAGTTCGGCGGTGGGGTAGAGGAATCCGTCCGTGGTCACCAGGTCGACCTTCGGATGACTCTCCCAGCGCGCCAGCAACGCCTGGAGCACACGCGCGGTGGTCGACTTCCCGACGGCCACACTGCCGGCGACCCCGATGATGAAGGGCACCTGGCGTTCGGGCTGCCGCTCGCCGAGGAATGTCGCGGTGGCCGCGAACAGCCGTTGCCGTGCGGCGACCTGGAGATGGATCAAACGGGACAGCGGCAGGTAGACGTCGGCGACCTCGGTGAGGTCGATCTGCTCACCGAGCCCTCGCAGGTCGCGCAATTCACCCTCGGTCAACACCATGGGCATCGACTGACGAAGGTCGCGCCATTGCCTGCGGTCGAGTTCGATGTACGGACTCGGCTCGGTCATTCGCGACATGTCAACAATCGATCCGTGGGACCCATGGCATGTCATCAGTCTTGCGAACGCCTGGCAGGCAGGTGACTTCGGGGTGGTTTCGGTACCGTTTGACCCCATGCACACCAATGCAGTCGTCGAGCAGTATCTGCGGCTCGGGCTCGCTTTCGATCGCCTCGAACCGGGCTTCGTCGATGCCTTCACCGGCGATCCGGCCTTGCGCCGAGAGGTCGAGAACGCGGCGGCGCCCGATCCCCGGGAACTGGCGCGCCGAGCCGCGACGCTTCGGGCCGAAGCGGGCGGGGCGGGCCTGACTCCTCAGCGTGCCCAGTTCCTGACCTCCGCTCTGCGTGCGCTCGAATGCTCCGCCCGAAAGTTCGCCGGCGACGAGATCACCTTCGTCGACGAGGTGCGCAACTACTTCGACGTCGACATCGAGATGGGCGACCCCGAGCTCTATCGGCAGGCGCACGTCGATCTCGACGCGCTCCTGCCCGGTGGTGGTGACCTCGCGGATCGTTACGCCGCGCATCGCCGCTCCGAGGAGATCCCAGCCGACAAGATCGCCGATGCGGTGTCGGCCTTCAGCAGCGCCCTGCGCGACAAGGTGCGCGGCACCTACACATTGCCGGACACCGAGGTCGTCGACTTCGAGGTCGTCACGGACAAACCGTGGTCGGGTTTCAACTACTACCTCGGCGACTACCGCTCCCGCGTCGCCATCAACGGCGACCTCACGCAGTACATGTCGTCGCTGCCACATCTGATCGCGCACGAGGCCTATCCGGGACACCACACCGAACATTGCCGCAAAGAGCAGATCCTGGTGGGTGGGGGACAGATCGAGCAGACGATCTTCCTCGTGAACACGCCCCAGTGCCTCATGGCCGAGGGCCTCGCCGACCATGCCCTGGTCGCCGCGGTCGGCCCCGACTGGGGTACGTGGGCGCAGGAGATCTACGCCGACCTCGGCCTGCGTTTCGACGGCAGGCGCGCCGAGGCGATCGGCAAGGCAACCGGGGGACTGCTCGGTGTTCGCCAGGACGCGGCGCTCCTGCTGCACGACCGAGGTGCCGACCACGACACTGTTGCGGCGTACCTGCGGCAATGGTTGCTGGCGACAGACGAGCGAGCCAGGCAGATGCTGCGGTTCCTGTCGTCGCCCCTGTGGCGCGCGTACATCAGCACCTACGTCGAGGGGTATCGGCTGCTGCAGACGTGGCTCGAAGCCGGTGTCGCGCAGGGCGCCGGCAGTTCGGTACCTGCCGGTGACCACCTCGCCCGGTTCGGCCGGTTGCTCGACGAACCCCTCACCCCGGCGGCGCTGCGCGCCGAACTCGCTTTCCAGAGCTGATCGGCTCGGGCGCAGTTTTCACCACGTTGGACCCGTCTCCTAGACTGGCGGACGAGTACTCACCACCTCTTACGCTGCTTCGCGCGCCCAAGGAGAACAATGACCGACGTCAACACCGCATCCCTGGCTGAGCTAGATCCGGATGTGGCGGCCGCGATGAACGGGGAGCTGACCCGTCAGCGGGACACCCTCGAGATGATCGCGTCGGAGAACTTCGTACCGCGCGCGGTGCTGCAGGCGCAGGGCAGTGTGCTCACCAACAAGTACGCCGAGGGCTACCCGGGTCGCCGGTACTACGGCGGATGCGAATACGTCGACGTCGTCGAGGACATCGCCCGCAACCGGGCCAAAGAACTGTTCGGTGCCGAGTTCGCCAATGTGCAGCCACATTCGGGTGCCCAGGCCAACGCTGCGGTGCTGGCTGCCCTGATGGAACCCGGCGAGACGCTGCTCGGGCTCGACCTCGCCCATGGTGGTCACCTCACCCACGGCATGCGGCTGAACTTCTCCGGCAAGCTCTACGAGAACGCCTTCTACGGCGTGAGCAAAGAGGACTTCCGGGTGGACATGGACGAGGTGCGCAAGATCGCCCTCGACACCAAGCCGAAGGTGATCGTCGCCGGCTGGTCGGCCTACCCCCGGATCCTCGATTTCGAGGCCTTCCGGTCCATCGCCGACGAGGTCGGTGCCCACCTCTGGGTCGACATGGCGCACTTCGCCGGGTTGGTCGCCTCGGGGCTGCACCCGTCACCCGTGCCGTACGCCGATGTGGTGTCGTCCACGGTCCACAAAACTCTCGGTGGCCCCCGGTCGGGCATCATCCTGGCGAAGCAGGAATGGGCGAAGAAGCTGAACTCGGCCGTGTTCCCCGGTCAGCAGGGCGGCCCGCTCATGCACGTGATCGCCGCGAAGGCCGTGGCCTTGAAGATCGCCGCCAGCGACGATTTCAGGGAGCGACAGGAACGCACTCTGGTGGGCGCGAAACTGCTCGCCGAGCGGCTCACCGCCAAGAACGTGAGCGACGTCGGCGTATCGGTCCTCACCGGTGGTACCGACGTGCACCTGGTGCTCGTCGATCTGCGCAACAGCAATCTCGACGGTCAGCAGGCCGAGGATTTGCTGCACCAGGTCGGGATCACCGTGAATCGCAACGCCGTGCCGTTCGACCCGCGACCGCCGATGGTCACCTCCGGTCTGCGCATCGGAACCCCGGCACTTGCGACTCGCGGCTTCGGTGAGGATCAGTTCCGCGAGGTCGCCGACATCATCGCGTCCGCGCTTGTCGGTGGTCAGTCGGCCGACGTCGCCGCCCTGCGTCAGCGGGTGTCCCAGCTCGCTCTCGACTTCCCGTTGTACGAGGGCCTCGAGCAGTGGGGTCTGCTCAGCACCACACGCTGAGCGTCGACGGCCGAGCGCCCGCGGTGCGGACCCGCCGGGCATTTCGCATATCCCGGGTCGGCCTCTAGTCTGTCCGGGTGAATGATTTGACCCAGGACGAGCTGCTCTACGCCTTGGAAAAGGCGATTCCGGAGATCATGGAAGAGCACCACGCTGCTGCCGAGGCATGGAACCCGCATGACTGGGTCCCGTGGGACGACGGCCGCAACTTCGCCTTCCTGGGCGGCGTCGATTTCGACCCCGATCAGCCGGCGCCGCTGCCTGCCGATGCCGCAGCCGCAGTGCTCGCGCTGCTGCTGACCAAGGACAACATGCCGTCCTACCACCGGTTGATGGCACAGAAGGCGTCGATCTTCGGTGCCTGGCAGCAGGTCATCGGGTCGTGGACGGCCGAGGACAACCGGCATTCGATCGCGTTGCGTGACTATCTGGTGGTCTCGCGTCTGGTCGATCCCGAGGTCGCCGAGAATCTTCGGCTGCATCACATCACCAAGGGCAAACTGCAGAGTCCAGTGTCGCTGACCGACTATCAGATCCTCGATGTGATGGCGTTACTCGCCGTGCACGAGCTGCAGTGCGTGGCCTTCGAAGAGAAGCTGCTCGCCGATTCGGACAACGAGGTGCTCACCGCCATCGTCAGCCGCATCCTCCACGACGACCGCGTTCAGGCCAAGACGTTCACCAACTTCTTGAATGCCGGCGTGGACGCCAACATCTCCGAGTTGGTCACCGCCGTCGACAAGGCGATCTCCGAGATGGAACTGATCGGTGCCGACGTGGACAACTTCGGTGATCTCGACCTCATTGCCAAGTACAACGCGGATGCATCGACCTATGTCGCGTCGACGTTGGTCGCTGACCTCAAGCTGCAGAGCCTCGGCGGGCTGCGCGACAAAGACGAGGCCGCACGGCTACGGATCCTGGCGGCCGCGGGCCTGTAGGCCTCCGGCACAGAGCCGGGCGGAACCGATCTGGTTCCGCCGCCGCGGTTGCTCGCCCCTGCGGCGGCAGCCGCGATCGTGGCTGTCGTGATGGCTGGGGCGGCGGCACCCCGTTTCACCATGCGTTAGCAAGCCCTTGTTGTCATCGAGCAGCAGAAGCAGAAGGTCTTCAAGCGATGAGGGTGCTCATGTCCATCGACGTCAGCAAGATGGCGTCCGAAATCGGGCAAGGAACAGCCTGCTGTCACCCACTGGACAGTTAACCGATTATTCACGGACACGCGTCGTTTCCGACGAGCCGACACGCCGCACTCGGCGTACTTTGACGAGTGACGGGCCGCGGGGAAGTGGTTCGTCCGGGAGGTTCGATCGTTGACTTGCTTGCGTGAGTGCGAGGGGACCGGCCCCGGTCCTTGTGGACGTGGCAACCCTGCCACTTCTGCCAGAACCGACCGGTCCAGCAACACCAGTCGAAGTGGTGCCACTTCGTCTTAGGAGCCCTTCGTGACCACACGCGATGCTCGTACCTATGTCCTCGACACCTCGGTGTTGCTGTCCGACCCTTGGGCGGTAACACGATTCGCCGAACACCACGTGATCTTGCCGCTGGTGGTCATCGGTGAACTCGAGGGCAAACGCCATCATCATGAACTGGGCTGGTTCGCCCGCGAGGCGTTGCGGATGCTCGACGACCTCCGCCTCGAGCACGGTCGGCTCGATCAGCAGATCCCGATCGGGGATCTCGGTGGCACCGTCCAGGTAGAGCTCAACCACACCGATCCGGCGGTCCTGCCGGCGGGCTTCCGCACCGACACCAACGATTCGCGAATCCTGGCTTGCGCGTTGAATCTTCGCGCAGAGGGCAAGGATGTGACGCTGGTGTCCAAGGACACCCCGTTGCGGATCAAGGCCGGAGCGGTGGGGCTGGCTGCCGACGAGTATCACGCTCAGGACGTGGTGACGTCCGGTTGGTCGGGTATGACCGAACTGGATGTCGATTCTTCGGTGATCGACACGTTGTTCGCCGACGGCGTCGTGGATATCGATTCAGCCCGGGATCTGCCCTGCCACACCGGAATCCGGTTGCTGGGAACCAATTCGAGCGCCCTTGGTCGGGTGAACCCGCAGAAGCAGGTGCAGTTGGTCCGGGGGGAACGTGAGGTGTTCGGACTGCGTGGTCGCAGTGCGGAGCAGCGTGTTGCACTTGATCTGTTGCTCGACGACAGCGTGGGCATCGTGTCGATGGGCGGCAAGGCCGGCACCGGCAAGTCTGCTCTGGCCCTGTGCGCAGGTCTCGAAGCGGTGCTCGAGCGGCGAACCCAACGCAAGGTGGTCGTCTTTCGGCCTCTGTATGCCGTTGGTGGACAAAACCTCGGTTATCTTCCCGGCAGCGAGTCCGAGAAGATGGGGCCCTGGGCGCAGGCCGTGTTCGACACCCTGGAGGGGCTCGCGTCCACGGAGGTGATCGAGGAGGTCCTCAGTCGTGGCATGCTGGAAGTTCTTCCCCTGACCCACATTCGGGGCCGTTCACTGCACGACTCTTTTGTGATCGTCGACGAGGCGCAGTCGCTGGAGCGCAATGTCTTGCTGACGGTGTTGTCGCGCTTGGGATCTGGTTCGCGTGTGGTGCTCACCCACGACGTGGCCCAGCGCGACAATCTCCGTGTCGGTCGGCACGACGGTGTCGCTGCGGTGATCGAAAAGCTCAAGGGTCATCCACTTTTCGCGCATGTGACGTTGACGCGAAGCGAGCGGTCGCCGATTGCGGCCCTCGTGACGGAGATGCTGGAGGAATTCGCGCCGGGAGCGTAGCGAGCGGGCGAGTTTGGACTCAGTGCGCCGGGAGCGTAGCGCGAGCGGGCGAGGTCGGGCGCAGCGCGTCGGGAGCGTAGCGAGCAGGAGAGGTGCGGCAGATCGCAGTGATGCGGTCTGCCGCACCTTTTTCGTGGTTGTCCGGCGGTGGGTGTCAGCAGTTGTCGGGCGAGATGGGGATGTCGGGGTCGCTGGTGGTGTCAAGCACTTTGCCGTAGCGCTCCGGGTAGGCGGGGAGCGTGGCGCAGACTGCCGATCGTCCTTGTCCGACAACCACATAGGCGGCGTAGATCAGGTTTCCGCTGTCGTCGCGTGGTCGCAGTGACGGACACGACTGGTCGGTGCGTAGGTATCGCGCGCCGGGGTGGTTGTCCAGGGCGGCGGCCATGTCGCTGCGGTATCCGGCTGGATCGGTGGAGTTGGCGACCACGATGATGCCGGTTCCGTCGCATGCCGGAGTACTGATCGGTGTCGACAGTCCGAGGTCGGCAGCGTTGGGTACCTGCTGAACCGAGGGCGTCGAGGTGGTGGCCTGCACCCGCTGCGACTGTTCGGCCTGCTGTGGGGGAAGTGGTGCCGGTCCCAGGGCGGACTGCGTGATGGTGGTGACACTCGTTTGCGGTCCGGGATTCTGCTCCCCGGCGGCGGCGGGTTCGTCGTCCGACTTCGGCCAGAGGACTGTTGCCGCCACCACCGAGGCCGCGATGACGATGACGGCGAGCAGCCCGATGATCAATGGTGTGTGAGACCGGCCGGTCGAGGGTGAAGGCGGGGGTGGTGGTCCCGCAGGTCCCGGGTACCCGGGGCGCTGCATCACGGTCGGCGCCGTCGCGGCGGACGAGATGTGATCGGGCGGTGGGGTGGTGCCCGGTGGGTTCGTCGGCGGTATGGAGGGCAGTCCGAGCAGGGTGGGGGCGTGCTGGGCGTCGTGTTGGGTGTGCGCGCCGGGGGGCGGAGATCCGGGCGTCGGTGGAAGATCCATGGCGGCGCTCAGTTCGCGAGCGAACTCGCCACACGAGTTGTAGCGGTCGCCGGGTTCGGTGGCCAGAGCCCGATCGAGAACGGGACGGATGGCGGGAGGGATCTCGCGACCGGCGCCAGGAGGCGCACCGGTCAGCAGCGCGAACACGGTGCACCCTAGAGCGAACACATCGGCTCGGGCATCGACGGGCAGGCCGCGGAGCTGTTCGGGTGCGGCGTAGGCCATCGTGCCCACCACAGCGCCTGTCGAGGTGAGTCCGGCGACGTCCGAGGCCGGGCGCGCGATACCGAAATCCATGAGCATCACGCGGTGCGGGATGGCTTCGGTGAGCATGATGTTGCCGGGTTTGACGTCCCGGTGCAGGAGCCCCCGTCCGTGCGCGTAGTCGAGTGCGGCGGCCACCTCGGTGGCTATCTGGACAACCAACGCCGGCTTCACGCCGCGCGGGTAGATGGCCAGCAACTCCGCGGCATCGGTCCCCGGCACGAAGTCCATGCTGATCCACAGGTTGCCCTGGAACTCTCCGCGGTCGTGCACGGTCACGATGCCGGGATGCCAGAGTTGGGCCGACAGATCGGCTTCGCGGATGAAGCGACGCCTGAACTCATCGTCGGAGGCGGTACTCGAGCCGGGGAGGGATGCCGGGAGGACCTTGAGGGCGTCCGAACGCGGGAGCCGCGGGTGTTTGGCGAGGTAGACCTCGCCCATTCCGCCGGCACCGAGCTGACGTTCGATGGTGTAGCCGGCAAAGACACTGCCCGGTGCGAGCGGCATGAAGACCCCCGATTTTCTCCTGTGGCGACCGGCATCGAAGCACTTTCCCCTCGTGCACACGGTCGGCAGTGATCAGATTAGTGCAACCTTGTGATCGGTCTGAGACGCACTACGAAGAACCGCCCTGGCATACTCACTTGGTGCTGATGTTGTCTGTGAGGCGTATGTGGTCAGTGTTGTCGCTGATCGCCGCCGTATGTGTCGCAACCGTGATGGTTGCTCCTACCCCTGCCGGTGCTGTCGAGGTGGTGACCCCGCCGGCGTTCCCGACGTCGACCCAGATGATCACGGTGAGTTCGGCGACCGTGACCGACACGACGGCGACCCTGACGGCTTGGGAACGCGACGAGGCGGGCACCTGGACCGCGGTCATCGGACCAACCGAGGCTTATCTCGGTGCGGAGGGAATCGGCATTCCCCGCGACAACGTCTGGCGGACGCCGATGGGTGTGTTCGCGCTCGACCAAGCCTTCGGCAATCAGCCGAATCCCGGTACTGAGATGCCCTATTTCCAGGCGGACGACCAGGATTGGTGGGACGCCCTGCCGGGGTCGCCGACGTACAACACCCACGTGCGTGCACCGCAGAGCCCGGGTGGCGACAGTGAGCACATCCTGTCCACCGGTGACATCTACGACTACGTGGTGAACATCGCGCACAATCCGCAGCGGGTACAGGGCTACGCGTCAGGCATCTTCCTGCACGTCACCAATTACGAGCCGACCTGGGGCTGTGTCGCCATCGACCGCGACATCATGCGTCAGATCGTGCAGTGGCTCGACCCTGCCCGTCAGCCCGTCATCAACATCGGGCTCGCCTGACCCTGATACCGAAAATGTGCCCTTTTGGCGAATGAAAGCCCAGGTCGGGCTCGCCAAAAGGGCACATTTTCGGGATGTGGAGGGTTACCGCTCGCGGTCGAGGTTGGCCATCTTGAGCACGTCGAGGCGCTTGTCGAGTTCTTCTTCGCTGAGCTTGTCGCCGATCAAACCGCGGTCGATCACGGTTTGACGGATGGTCTTCTTCTCCTTCAGTGCCTGCTTGGCCACTGCGGCGGCTTCTTCGTAGCCGATCGCGCTGTTGAGTGGGGTGACGATCGAGGGTGACGATTCTGCGAGGGTCTTGAGACGCTCTTCGTTGGCCTCGAGACCGATGATGCAGCGATCGGCGAACAGCCGGGACACGTTGGCGAGGAGTTTGACCGACTCGAGTACGTTTCGCGCCATCATCGGGATGTAGACGTTGAGCTCGAACGCCCCGTTGCCACCGCCCCATGTAACCGCCGCGTCGTTGCCGATGACCTGCGCGGCGACCTGCGTAACAGCTTCGGGCAGAACCGGATTGACCTTGCCGGGCATGATGGAGCTGCCGGGCTGCAGATCGGGCAGCTGGATCTCACCGAGACCGGTCAGCGGGCCTGAACCCATCCAGCGGATGTCGTTGGCGATCTTCGTGAGCGAGACGGCCACGGTCTTGAGTGCACCCGACAACTCGACCAGCCCATCGCGTGCGGCCTGGGCCTCGAAGTTGTCTTTTGCCAGCGAGAGTTCGTTGACACCGGTCAGATTGATCAGTTCGGCGACGACCTTGGTCCCGAACCCGTCGGGAGCGTTCAGACCCGTACCCACCGCGGTTCCACCGATGGGCAGTTCGCCGACCCGGACCAACGTGGCCGAGACGCGCTCCGCCGAAGCCTCGAGCTGGCGGGCGTACCCACCGAACTCCTGGCCGAGGGTGACCGGCACCGCGTCCATGAGGTGGGTGCGACCGGACTTGACGACCTCGCGCCAGGCAGAGGCCTTGTCGGCCAGGGCTTCCTGCAGATGCTGCAGGGCCGGGATCAGATCGGTGACCGCGGCTTCGGTGGCAGCCACGTGGGTCGCGGTGGGGAAGGTGTCGTTGGACGACTGCGACATGTTGACGTGATCGTTGGGGTGGATCGTGACGCCGTTGTTCTTTGCGATCGAGGCGATGACCTCGTTGGCGTTCATGTTGGAGCTGGTACCCGACCCCGTCTGGAACACGTCGATCGGGAACTGATCGTCGTGTTTGCCGTCGGCGATCTCTTTTGCTGCCGAGATGATCGCGTCGGCCTTGTCACCGTCGAGCAGACCGAGATCCTTGTTGACCTGAGCACATGCCGCCTTCAGCAAACCCATCGCGCGGATCTGGGTGCGCTCGAGGGGCCGGTGGCTGATCGGGAAGTTCTCGACCGCGCGCTGGGTTTGTGCTCGCCACAACGCGTCGATCGGCACCCGGACCTCGCCCATGGTGTCGTGCTCTATCCGGAACTGTTCGGCAGGTGAGTCGCTCATGCCTCGTTACTTTGCCACCTGTGGTGAGGGTGCCCGAAGGCACCCTCACTGTGCTGCGGCTCCGCAGTGCGGAGCGCAGCTCGGCGGGATCAGTCCTGGAAAGTGTTCGCGGCGATCTCGGCGACCTTCTGGCGGGTGTGGCGGCCCTCGACAGTGCGAATGGTGCCCGAGCGCGAGCGCATCACCAGCGAGCGGGTGGTCGCCCCGTTCGCCCGGTAGCTGACACCACGGAGCATGTCACCGTTGGTGACGCCGGTGGCGCAGAAGAACATGTTCTCGCCGCTGACGAGGTCTTCGGTCTTGAGTACCCGATCGAGATCATGGCCGGCGTCGATGGCCTTCTGCTTCTCGGCCGCGTTGCGTGGCCACAGTTTGCCCTGAATCTCGCCGCCCATACATTTCATCGCCACGGCGGTGATGATGCCCTCCGGGGTGCCTCCGATGCCCATGAGCATGTCGACGGAGCTCTCCTCCTGCGCTGCGGCGATCGCGCCTGCGACGTCGCCGTCCGAGATCAGTCGGACCTTGGCGCCCGCGGCGCGGATCTCGCCGATCAGACCCTCGTGGCGCTCGCGGTCGAGGACCACGACGGTGAGGTCGGCGACCTCGATGCCCTTCGCCTTGGCAACGGCCTGGACGTTGAACTCGACGGATTCGTTGATGTCGACGACGCCCGCCGCATCAGGACCCACGGCGATCTTCTCCATGTAGAAGACGGCAGACGGGTCGTACATGGTGCCGCGCTCGGACACTGCGAGCACGGCGATCGAGTTGGGGCGACCCTCGGCCATCAGGGTGGTGCCGTCGATCGGATCGACGGCCACGTCGACCTCGGGACCTTCGCCGTTGCCGACCTCTTCGCCGTTGTAGAGCATCGGCGCTTCGTCTTTTTCGCCTTCGCCGATCACGACGACGCCGCGCATCGACACGGTGGACAGCAGTTGCCTCATCGCGTCGACCGCGGCGCCGTCGCCGCCGTTCTTGTCGCCTTTACCGACCCAGCGGCCCGCGGCGAGAGCGGCCGCTTCGGTCACGCGCACCAACTCCATCGCCAGGTTGCGGTCCGGGGCCTCGAATTGGTGGGAATCGGCTGACATGGAGGGCCTCCTGGAATCGCGGCGAATACTGTTGAAGGCCATCCTTTCATGCCCGTTACTGCAGGTGGTGCACCGGTGCCTGGCCGTAGACGTGCACGTTCATCCCTGCCTCGCGGGCTTTGAGCTGCAACGCGAGGTAGCGCGAGTAGTGCCGGGACTGGTGCAGATTGCCACCGTGGAACCACAGGTTCGCCTGTGCGGTGGGCTTCCACATGTTGCGGAGCTCGCCTTCCCAGGGCCCCGGGTCCTTGGTCGTTCCCGATCCCAGCCCCCAGCACTTGCCGACCTTGTCGGCCACCTCCTGCGAGATCAGCTGTGCGGCCCAGCCGTTCATCGAGCCGAACCCGGTCGCCATGACGATCAGATCGGCGTCGAGCTCGGTGCCGTCGGACAAGATCACCGAGTGCGAACGGATCTCGGTGATGTGGGCGGGTGCCTTCAACGCGACCTTGCCGTCGGCGATGAGTTCGGAGGCGCCGACGTCGATGTAGTAGCCCGAGCCGCGACGCAGATACTTCAGGAACAACCCCGATCCGTCGTCGCCGAAGTCGAGCATGAACCCGGCGGCCTCGAGACGGTCGTAGAACTCCTTGTCCTGCTCCCGGATCGTGTCCCATGCGGGGATCTGGAAGTCGGCCAGCAGGCCGTACGGGATGGACCCGAAGATCAGATCGGCCTTCTCGTGGTCGATGCCGTTTGCGAGTGCCTCCTCCGAATAGAGCGGACCGAGCACCTCGCGCATCAGCGACTCTGACCGCACGATGTGTGTGGTCGACCGCTGGATCATCGTGACGTCGGCGCCGTTCTCGTACAGGTCCGCGCAGATGTCATGTGCGGAGTTGTTGGCTCCCAACACAACTGCCTTCTTGCCCGCGTACTTCGCGCCACCGGTGTGCTGCGAGGAATGCACCAGATCACCCTGGAAGGTCTCGGCGCCGGGAATGTCGGGGATGTTGGGGATGCCCGACATCCCGGTGGCCATCACCAGCTGAGTCGGCTTCAGCGTCAAGGGTTGTCCATCACGTTCGAGTTCGACCGTCCACTCCTGGCTCGCGTCGTCGAACGAGGCGCGGCGACACACGGTGTTGCTCCAGTAGTCGAGCTCCATGATCTTGACGTAGCTCTCCAGCCAGTCGCCCATCTTGTCCTTCGGGGTGAACACCGGCCAGTCATCCGGGAAGGGCAGATAGGGCATGTGGTCGTACCACACCGGATCATGAAGGGACAGTGAGTAATACCGGCTTCGCCACTGGTCGCCGGGCCGGGGGTGCTTGTCGATGACCAGTGCCGAGACCCCGAGGCGCCGGAGCCTTGCGGCCAGCCCGATCCCGCCCTGCCCTCCGCCGACGATGAGCACGTACGGCTGGGCGGTGGTGCCGAGCGATTGCTGCTGTTCGGTTCGCCGGTCGAGCCAGTTCTTACGCCCGGGGACCACACCGTGTTCAGCCCCTTTGATGCGCCGGGTTCCCTTGCTCTCGGGGAACTCTAGGAGTTCCTGCGCCGAGGTGAGGAAGGTCCAGCACTTGCCGTCGCGCAGGCGCATCAGACCTTTGCCCCGCAGGACCGGGGTCGTGAACGTGTACCAGGCCTCCGTCACCCCGTCTGCTTCGGTTGCCTCGCCGTCGAGCCGAAAATTGCTCGGAGCCGACGTCGGCAATGTCGCCGAGAGCATCGCGGCCAGGTCGTCCTTGCCCTCGGCGGTGGTGAGGTTCCAGCTCAACGCCACCAGATCGCGCCAGTAGCAATCGTCGACGAACAGTTCGGTGACAGCACTGACGTCGCCGGTGTCGCGGGCATGTGCAAGGGCGCGTTCCAGGTCGGTGAGGAAAGCCTGCGCCGTCTGAGTAGGCGAGACGGTGGTGGTCATGTACAACTCCTTCGCGTGAGGTGGATCACACCTGACGGTAGGGGTCGATGTGGACGCCCGGGAGGGTTGCAGGGGGTTGCAGCGAGGTCAGGTGACCGAGGCGGGGACCGTCAGCCGATAGGGCCGGGTGGCCAGAAGTGGACCGAGCGTGCGGCGGATCCGCGAGATCTCGGCGCGAACGCTCACCGTGTGATCACCTGGCCCGTACAGCCGGGCAGACAGCTCCCTCGCGCTGAGCCCACTGGGATGCGCTGCGAGAACGCGCAACACGTCGAACTGCCGTGGGGTGAGCGGGTGCGAGGTGTGGTCGTTGTCGTCCACCGAGATACGGGCACACGGCGGTTCGGCGGTGAGTTCGAGGGTGGTGAGGCGTTGGGTGGATCGCTCGAGCTGCCACAGATCTCCGACCGGGAGGCTGTCGAAGTGTCCGAGGCTGGGGATCCAGACGGTGCCGGGGCGCAGTCCGCCAGGGACGAACAGCCGTTCACTGACCGCGAGGCCCCGGGTGGCGACGACCCAGCCGCCGCGGTCGAGAACCAGCGCATCGGCGCCGCCGGGCTCGAGCAGGCCGGCCGCGGCCTGGCTGTGGGTTCGGAGGCTCTCACGGTGCAATGACCGTAGTTCGGCATTGATGGCATCAAGCGTGGAGCACACCAGCGACAGCGTGTGCGGGTGTGCTGTGCGCAGGCCGCCGGAGAGCGTGACCGCTCCGAGCACCGAATCGTCTCGTGGGTCGATCAACGGCCCGCCCGTGCACACCCAGCTGTGGTGGTCGGGGTGCGCGTGCTCGGACCCGAAGATCTGCACTGGTGACCGGTCGGCGAGGGCGGTGCCCAAACCATTTGTGCCGACGGCCTTCTCGGTCCACGACGCGCCCTCGACGAAGCCGAGCGTCTCGGAGCGCCGACGCACCTGTGGTGGGCCGGCCACCCACAGGACCACACCGTCCCTGTCGCAGAGCACGAGTTCGGTGGCGGTGTCGGTGCAGCTGGCCAGCAACCGTTCGCGTAAGGCGTCAGACGCATGGGTGAGCAGTGGGTCGGCCCGGCGCCGATGGGCCACCTCGTCTGCCGGTCGATGGTCGGGATCCTGGTATCTGGGCGGCTGCCGCTCCCAGGATCTCGCCACCTCTTTCCGGACGCCGGTCGGGATGGCACCCGTCGCCGACCACTGCTCGAACATCGCGTCGAGCCGTCGCATGTGGACACGCGGGTCCTGGTCGATACGCAACGCGCTCGACGGGCGGGTCAACGGTGACGACACAGGGTTTCTCCGGCTCTGATGGACATCGTGATTCTACGTGAGCCGGATCACACAGCACTCACCCCCGTCAC